>CAVFDI010000038.1:0-17054 GCA_963621145.1 Paludibacteraceae bacterium
AATTGCTTCAATTTCTATACAGAGTTGAAGCATTTGATTTTGAGGTAAAGTAAAATTAGACCAAAAATTGACCTCCGAAAAAAGCGGATTTCGAGTCGATAGTTGATTTTCTTTTCCTTACCTGCAAGGTGGCCAATGCCGCCAACTTCTTTTTGCGCACTTTGTTTCTATTTTGTATGTGTCAATAGCAGGGGAAGACATTGCTTCCTCTGTACTGTTATATGCCGTTTGAACACGGCTGCGTAATTCGTCGGTAGTTAGATTCGTTTGCGGAACTCTACCCTTATCCGCTTCGTCGGCTGAGGCGTAGTATTCTACGTAGTAACGTTCGGTGTCTGTTTCTCCTCCACTTGCAAAGGTAGCATTATTTTCTGCATCTACCAATTTTTCTGCAAATTTTTTCCTTACTTTTTTCCCTTATTTAAATCCGCCAACGGGTATCCCATTCTTTTGAAACATATCTTCCACACTTTCGTAATGGTTTATTTTCCCTTCTCTAGCCTCTTGCATCGATATTTCCACCTCAGTTAATTTTCGCGAGCCAACCGTTTTTTTCGAAGGGGTTGCCACTACCTTTGCACCCAAAGATACGAACAAATCGAGCGCTTTTTTCATTGTGCTGTTACGAGCATCATATTCTAAAGTTACCATTGCCATAGTTGTGCATTATTAAACTCATCACAAAGATACGGATAATTCTACAAAAAACACAAGTTTTTCCGCACACGTCCTCGCGCAAGAGTGGCGTTCTTCATTTTTTTTGTACCTTTGCACAAAATTCCGCTGAAAAAATGAGTTTCAACATAAAGAACAACTACTCGCTACTGCATCACAACACTTTTGGCATGAATGTGCAAGCGCACCACTTTGTGGAATACGACAACGTCGACAGTCTGCGCGAATTTCTTACCGCACACCACAACGAACGCTTGCTACACATTGGCGCAGGCAGTAACTTGTTGTTTACCAACGATTTCGATGGATATATTCTGCACAGCGACATCAAATTTTGCGAAAAAATATCCGAAAACGACGACCTTGTACTGATGCGTGTAGGCAGCGGCGTGGTGTGGGACGATTTTTGTGCCGAAATGTGCGCTGCAAACCTAGGCGGAACCGAGAATCTATCGTACATTCCAGGCGAAGTGGGAGCCAGCGCAGTGCAAAACATTGGTGCGTATGGTGCCGAGGTGGCAGACATCATCTACCAAGTCGAGACCATAGAGATTGCCACTGGCAAAAGTCGCATTTTTCAGAATTCGGAGTGCCAATATGGTTACCGACAAAGCATTTTCAAAGATGAGTTGAAGGGAAAATACATCGTTACTGCGGTGGTTTTCCGTTTGGCAAAAAAGCCCACGTTGCGGCTCGACTATGGCAATCTGCGCACTTATCTGCAACACATTGCGCAGCCAACCATCAGCAACGTGCGCCAAGCCGTCATCGACATTCGCAAGCAAAAACTGCCCGAGCCGTCGGAACTAGGCAGCGCTGGCAGCTTTTTCAAAAATCCAATTGTAAGCGAAGCAAAAGCCAACGCACTTTTGGCAGAAAACGCCGCCATGCCACACTACACGGCAGACAATGGAGTAAAAATTCCTGCGGCTTGGCTCATCGAGCAATGCGGTTGGAAAGGGCGCACACTTGGCGGCGCTGCCGTCTACGAGAAACAGCCATTGGTGCTGATAAACAAAAATCACGCAACGCCCGCTGATATTCAACAACTTGCACAGCAAATAGTCGATTCGATACAAGAAAAATTCGGCATAAAAATAGAGCCAGAAGTGAATTATATTTAAAGCCACACTTTCGAAACTTTATGGATTTTTTACTTTTCACTTTCTACTTTTTACTAATTAAACAATTGAAAATTAAGCAATTAGATAATTAACAATGTCATCATTCATCATCGAAGGCGGACACACGCTGCACGGAGCCATAACGCCACAAGGAGCCAAAAACGAAGCGCTGCAAATAATCTGCGCCACAGTGCTAACCGACGAGCCAGTCGAGATTGAAAACATTCCCGACATTCTCGATGTGAACAATCTGATTCAGCTGCTGCGCGACATGGGCGTAAGCGTTGAACAGTTGGGCAAAGGTCATTTTCGCTTTTGCGCACGCTCGCTCGATACGGCATTTCTCGAAAGCGACACTTTTCTGGCAAAATGCGCCAAACTGCGCGGCTCGGTAATGCTCATCGGACCGCTCACAGCGCGCCTCGGACATGTGATTTATGCCAAACCTGGCGGCGACAAAATTGGCAGGCGACGTTTAGACACGCACTTTGTAGGCATACAAAAATTGGGCGCAACACTCACCTACAATCAGTCTAAACAGGCCTACGAACTCACATCGAACGGGTTGCGCGGCACCTACATGCTGCTCGACGAAGCCTCGGTAACTGGCACAGCCAACATAGTGATGGCCGCCGTGCTAGCACAAGGCACCACCACCATCTACAACGCCGCCTGCGAGCCCTATCTGCAGCAACTTTGCAAGATGTTGAACGCCATGGGAGCGAAGATTTCGGGCATAGCATCGAATCTGCTCACAATCGAGGGCGTGAGCGCACTGCACGGAACGAAACACCGCATTCTGCCCGATATGATTGAAGTGGGAAGTTTCATTGGCATGGCCGCAATGACAGGCAGCGAACTGACAATAAAAAGTGTGTCGTACCAGAACCTCGGCATCATACCCGACAGTTTCCGACGCATGGGCATAAAAGTGGAACAGCAAGGCGACGACATTCACATTCCAGCACAATCGACCTACGAAATTGAGTCGTTTCTCGATGGCTCCATTCTGACGCTTGCCGATGCACCTTGGCCTGGACTCACGCCAGATCTGCTAAGCGTGTTGCTGGTGGTGGGAACGCAAGCCAAAGGCAGCGTGCTGATTCACCAAAAAATGTTCGAAAGCCGCCTATTTTTCGTCGATAAGCTGATTGACATGGGCGCGCAGATAATTCTTTGCGACCCGCACCGCGCTGTAGTCATTGGCCACGACCACAAAATTCGCCTGCGCCCAAACAACATGACTTCGCCCGACATTCGTGCGGGCATTGCGCTGCTCATTGCCGCCATGAGTGCCGATGGCGTGAGCCGCATCGACCACATCGATCAGATTGACCGCGGCTACGAAGACATCGAAAATCGCCTGAATGCCATCGGAGCGAAAATCAGAAGAGAAGAGTAAAAAATTGTTTCTAGATTTCTAATTTCTAGATTTCTAGTTCGCCATACAACCTTAAAAAGATAATGAAGCCAACTATCGGAATATCAGCCAATTACAAGGACGGAACTTCACGCATTGCCGACGCTTATGTGCAGGCAGTGGCGCTGGCAGGTGGCATTCCGCTGCTCATTCCCGTACTCGACGACGAAGCCGCACTCGCCACAATCATCGACCAAATCGACGGTCTTGTGCTGAGCGGCGGTGCCGACATCGATCCGAAATATTTTGGCGAAGAAACATTGCCACAATGCGGCACAATAGTGCCTGAGCGCGACCAATACGACCTGCGGCTCATCACACACGCGCGGCGACTGCAAACGCCCATTCTCGGTATCTGTCGCGGCATGCAAGTGCTGAATGTGCAGATGGGCGGTTCGCTCTATCAGGACATCGACACGCAATGCGCCAACCCGCTGCGCCACGACCAACAACTCACGCCACGCACCACGCCAACACACGCCATTAAGATTGAAAAAGAGACAAAACTGGCGAAAATAATCGGCACTAACTCACTGATGGTCAATACATTTCATCATCAAGCGGTGAAAGCTGTTGCGTCCACACTGCGCCAAGCAGCGGCAAGCAACGATGGCATTTGCGAAGCGATAGAATCGCCCGACTACCCAATAATTGGCGTGCAATGGCACCCCGAAAATCTCACTTTGGCTGGATTTGCAGAGCATCGCGCGCTGTTCGAATGGCTCGTTGGCGAAGCCGAAATTCATCACCAAGCAAAAGAGATTCACAGCAAATTTGTGTCGCTCGATTCGCACTGCGACACACCAATGGTCTACACCGACGGCATGGATTTTGGTCTGCGCAACGACAATGCTTTGGTCGATTTTGTGAAGATGACCGAAGGTCGCATCGACACCATATTTATGGCAGCATACATTCCGCAAAAAGAATTAGACGAAGCCTCCACCGCTGCGGCAACGAAACTGGCATTCGATACACTGCAACTCATTCATAATCAGGTAGATAGAAATTCAGCAAAAGCCTGCATCGCCACATCACCCAACGAGATTTTAGAGGCAAAACGCCACGGATTGAAAGCCGTAGTGCCTGTGATTGAAAATGGTTATGCCATCGGGCGCGACATTGCCAACATCGAGCGGTTTTGCCGCCTTGGCGTGCGCTACATCACACTGTGCCACAACGGCGACAACCTGATTTGCGACAGCGCATCGCGCAGTCAGCATACGCACGGCGGCATCAGCTCATTTGGGCGCGAAGTGATAGCCGAAATGAACCGCCTCGGCATCATGGTCGACTTATCGCACGCTGGCGAAGAGAGTTTCTGGCAAGCGTTGGAGATTTCACGAAAGCCAATCATCTGCTCACACTCGTCGGCACGCGCACTATGCGACCACCCACGCAACCTAACCGATGCGCAACTGCGCGCACTCGCGGCACAAGGCGGAGTTTGCCAAGTGTGCCTCTACGACGGCTTCTTGACCAAAAACGAAGGCACTGCAAGCGTACAAACGGCAGTCGATCACATCGAACACATCATCGAAGTGGCTGGAATAGACTGCGTGGGCATCGGCTCCGATTTCGATGGCGGCGGCGAGATAAAAGGTTGTCGCGCCGAAAACGAAATTATCAACATCACCAAAGAACTGCTGCGCCGCGGCCACACCAACGACGAACTGCAAAAAATTCTTGGAGGGAACCTGCTGCGAGTGATGGAAAAAAATGCGTAAGCAATTATCGAATCATTGAATGGTAGATTTCAGCACAAATTGCAGACGGTTGTGGAACCCGCAATTTGAAATCTGAAATTTTTCCCTCAAGAAAAAAGATTATCTTTGCAAAAAAATTATCAGGAAAACTTTTTAACACCAAGCTGTGCTTAATCTTCAACAAAAACTGAAACTGCAGCAGAAATTATCGCCTCAACAAATTCAGGTGATAAAAATGCTGGAATATCCCACCATCGAACTCGAAGAACGCATTCGCGAAGAGATGGAGGCCAACCCCGCACTCGACGAGGGCAAGCCCGATGCGCCCGAAAATGCCGAAAACGATGACGACTACAACGACACCTGCGACGAGGAACACATGTCCGAAAACGATGGCGATGCCGACATGAACAACGACTTCGACCTGACCGAATACACTAGCGACGACGACATTCCCGACTACAAACTGCAGAGCCACAACCACTCGGTGAACGACAAAGAGATGGTCATGCCGCTGTCGGAGCAGGAGTCGTTTCACGAACACCTGAACAGTCAGTTGGAACTGATGCGCCTCGAACGCCGCGTGCTGGGACTTGCCACCTATTTTGTAGGAAATATCGACGACGACGGCTACTTGCGCCGCAGCTTAGAAAATATGCAAGACGATCTCGCCTTTCAATTTGGCATAGAAGCCACCGACGACGAGATGAAAAAAGCCCTCGAAGCCGTGCAAACGCTCGAACCTGCCGGCGTGGGCGCACGCGACCTGCAAGAGTGCCTCGTGCTGCAGCTGAAACACCGCACACAGACGCCCGACATACGCCATGCCATCGAGATAATCGAAAAATGGTTCGAACAATTCTCGAAACGGCAATACGACTACATTGCGCGCCGATTGGGCATCAGCGAAGACGAAATGCGCGCTGCCACAGCCGAAATTAAAAAACTCAACCCAAAACCTGGCAACGCCTATGCCACACAAACCGAACTGATGCAGTCGCAGATAACGCCCGATTTCATAGTCGAAAACGACAACGGACGGCTGCTCGTGTCGCTCAACAACGCCAACATTCCAGACCTGCGCGTGAGCCGCGACTACACCGACATGGTTACCGATTTCAAGGCCAACAAAGCCAATCAAACCAAACAAATGCGCGACGCCATCACCTTTGCCAAGCAAAAAATAGACGCAGCACAATGGTTCATCGACGCACTGCAACAGCGCAACATCACCCTGCTGAACACCATGAACGCCATTGTGGAACATCAGCGCGAATATTTCCTCGAAGGCGACGAGACAAAACTGCGCCCCATGAGGCTGAAAGATATTGCCGAGCAAGTTGGCTACGATGTGTCGACCATTTCGCGCGTGAGCAACAGCAAATACGTGCAGACAAGTTTCGGCATTTTCCCGCTGAAGCACTTCTTTGTTGAGACCATGCAAACCACCGATGGCGGCGAGACATCGAACCGCGCCATCAAAAAAATCATCTCCGATTTGGTGGCTAGCGAAGACCCGCGCAACCCTGTGAACGACGACCAACTGACCGACTATCTACGCAAATCGGGGTTTGTGATAGCACGCCGCACCGTGGCAAAATATCGCGAACAACTCGGCATTCAAGTGGCACGACTGAGAAAAGAGATTTAATCAATTACCCAATTTCTCAATTATCTAATTATCAATTGATTTTACCTTTTCACTTCTCACTGCTAACTACTCACTTCTAACTGCTAACTGCTCACTACTAACTACTCACTGATTATGAGTGATTTTCGATTCATAATTCTCAGCGGTCTGCTACTCTTTTCGATTGCTGCATCGGCGACGAGCAACGATTCCATTTTTGCTGAATATCAGACGCGTTGCGCAGCCGACACCACTCTCGTGCAAATTGCAGAGCGGTTCATCGGCACGCCATACGTGGCTGGCACGCTCGAAGGCGACAGTGTGGAGCGGCTCAGGATTCGGCTCGATGCGTTCGACTGCGTAACATTCGTCGAGACCACACTCGCACTTTGGCGCAGCGGGCTGAAAAGTTATGACGATTTCGCCGCCGAACTGCAAAAAATACGCTACCGCAATGGGAAAATCGACGGTTTTGCATCGCGCCTGCACTACACCACCGACTGGTTGCGCAACAACGCCTCGATGGGCATCGTCGAAAACATCACGCAGCAACTCAGCACCCGCATGCTGCCGCTCGAATTGAATTTCATGACCAGTCATCGCGGTCGCTATCCCGCACTACGAAACGATTTCAAGCAACTCATCGCCATTCGTGATATAGAAAAATCGCTCAGTCACAAGCGCGGCAATTTTTTCGTTCCCAAGCGCGATGTAGCGCGCATCGACAGCCTCATTCCCGAAGGCGCCATCATTGCCATCACCACCAACATCGAAGGGCTCGACTGCGCACACATTGGTCTGGCCGTGAAACGCGATGGCGCAACGCATCTGCTGCACGCCTCGAGCAGTCAAAAACAGGTCTGCATCAGCAAAAAAACGCTGGCAGAATATCTTGCAGCGAACCAAAAATTCACTGGAATAATCGTTGCCGTGCCGAAAAAGTGAGAAAAAAGTCCGAAAATTGTTTGTTTAGAAAAAATATCGTAAATTTGCCGTCTGAAAAACTGAAAATCTTTAGCAAGCCATGCAAACAAAAAAATCACCCGAAGCAAATCTCGAAAACAAGCGTCTGACCTATGTTTTGATGGGTTTGGTGCTGTCGTTTGCGGTGTTCTATGTAGCCTTCGAATGGACCGAAAAAGATGTCGAAAAATACGAAGTCGCCGTCAGTCAAGATGTGATGTTCGAAGAGGAGATGATTGAGCGAACCGAGCAAGAAGAGGAGAAAATAGAAGAGCCTCAGAAGCCCGAAGTTACCGAAGTAATCGAGGAGATTCAGATTGTGGACGACGATGTAGAGACTGCCGACATTGCCATCAACTCGGAGGACGACCAAACGCAAGCCCAAGAGGTGATTCAAGCCCCTGTCGAGATTGAGGAGGAAGATCCCGAAGAGAATGTGGTGTTCGTAGTTGTAGAAAAAATGCCATCGTTCCCAGGCGGTCAGCAAGCCCTGATGAAATATCTGAACGAGAACATTCGCTACCCAGTCATCGCCCAAGAAAATGGCGTGCAAGGTCGTGTGATTGTGCAATTCACCGTGCGCAAAGATGGCAACATCGACGATGTGAAAGTAGTTCGCTCGGCCGACCCAAGCCTCGACAAAGAGGCCATTCGTCTGGTGAAATCGATGCCAGCATGGGAACCTGGTCAACAGCGCGGCAAAGCCGTTCACTGCAAATACACCGTGCCTATCGTATTCAAACTGCAAATGTAATTTTAGCAGCAAGGAGTGAAAGTTTATAGGTTATAGGTGAGAGGAAGGTAACCAAGACTTTTTACAAGAAACAGAGTTACCAACAAATTGAAATCTGAAAATTAGAATCTTCAATACGCTACTGCCTCGCTACTTGCGGGGCAGTTTCGTTGAAAAAAGCAAAAATTATTCTACACCATGGAAATAATAGAACAACTGAAACTGCGTGCGCAGCAAAACCTGCGCCACATTGTGCTGCCCGAAGGCGATGAGCCACGCACACTCGAGGCGGCCGACCAGATTTTGGCCGAACACATTGCGCAACTCACGCTCATTGGCGACGAGAAAAAAATCACCGCTATGGCTGCCGAAAAAGGGCTAAAACACATTGCCGAAGCCACACTTTTCAATCCTGAAACCAATCCGAAAATGGCGGTTTATGCCGACCTACTCTACGAACTGCGCAAGAAAAAAGGCATGACGCACGAAGAGGCCGAGCAGAAAGCCAAAGATCCGCTCTATCTCGGCTGCTTGATGATAAAAAATGGTGATGCCGATGGCGAATTGGCTGGCGCTCGTGGCACTACAGCCGACACCATTCGCCCTGCGTTTCAGATAATCAAGACAAAACCAAATGTGAGCGTTGTTTCGGGCGCATTCCTCATGCTCACGCCGGCCAAGCAACTTGGCGACAATGGTCTGCTGGTGTTTGCCGACTGCGCTGTAAATCCCTGCCCCACAGCCGAAGAGTTGGCACAAATTGCCATCTCCACCGCCGAGACAGCGCGCGTTCTCGGGCAGATGGAGCCGCGCGTAGCCATGCTCAGTTTCTCAACCAAAGGCAGTGCCAAGCACGAACTCATCGACAAGGTAACCGAAGCCACGCGTTTGGCTCACGAGGCTGCTCCTGCGCTGCAACTCGATGGCGAACTGCAACTCGACGCTGCGCTTGTGCCGTCGGTTGCCGAGAAAAAAGCTCCGGGTAGCACCGTCGCAGGCAAAGCCAACGTGCTGGTTTTCCCCGACTTGCAAGCGGGCAACATCGGCTACAAACTAGTAGAGCGTTTTTCGGGAGCACAGGCCATTGGCCCAATTCTGCAAGGCATTGCCGCCCCAGTGAACGACCTCAGCCGCGGCTGCAAAGTCGACGACATCGTAAAAATGGTAATCATCACAGCAAATCAGGCCATAAAATAATAAGTCAAAAGTCTATAAAGTGAAAAGTCTATAAAGTTGGGACACCATGAAAATCGATCGGTTTGAGGATATTTTAGCATGGCAGAAATCAAAAGATTTGACCAAACAAATTTATATCGCATTTGCCGAATCGAAAGATTGGGGTTTCAAGGACCAAATTCAGCGTGCCTCTGTTTCAATAATGAACAACATTGCCGAAGGCTTTGAGCGAAAATCACACCAAGAATTCAAACATTTTTTATTCATAGCAAAAGGCAGTTGCGGTGAAACTCGTTCAATGCTACACCTTGCCATCGACCTCGGGAAAATAGATTTCGAACAAGGGAAAAATCTAATCAGGCAGTGTGAAGAAATTTCACGAATGCTTTCTGGATTCGCTAAAACGCTCTAAACCAACACCTTACAACACTTTTCACTTTACACACTTTATACACTTTACACACTTTATACACTAAACTATGAAAATCCTCGTTCTGAACTGCGGAAGTTCATCAATCAAATACAAACTGTTCGACATGGCCGAAAATGCTGTGTTGGCACAAGGCGGCATCGAAAAAATTGGGCTGCCCGACTCATTTCTGAAACTGACTTTGCCAAACGGCGAAAAAGTGGTTCTCGAAAAATCGATTCCCGAACACACCGTCGGCATCGAATTCATTTTCGAACAACTGACTAGCGCAAAATACGGTTGTCTGCGCTCGCTCGACGAGATCGACGCCGTTGGACACCGCGTGGTGCATGGCGGCGAACGCTTCAGCCAGTCGGCACTGATCACACCCGAAGTGCTGGAACAGATAAAAATCTGCGCCGACCTTGCTCCGCTGCACAATCCAGCCAACATCAAAGGCATCGACGCCATCAGCAAAATTCTGCCCAAAGCACCACAAGTGGCTGTGTTCGACACATCGTTCCACCAAACCATGCCCGACTACGCCTACATGTACGCTCTGCCCTACGAATACTACGAAAAATATGGCGTTCGCCGCTACGGCTTTCACGGCACGAGCCACCGCTACGTGTCGCGCCGCGCCTGCGAATTTCTCGGTCTCGACTACGAAAAAACGAAAATCATAACCGCACACATTGGCGGCGGTGGCTCCATCACAGCCATTCGCAACGGCAAATCGGTCGACACTTCGATGGGACTTACGCCAGTTGAAGGTTTGATGATGGGAACGCGCTCGGGCGATGTCGACCTTGGCGCAGTGGTCTATCTGATGCAAAAAGAGGGCCTCGACGCGGCAAAACTGTCGGAATTGGTCAACAAAAAATCGGGTGTAAATGGCATCTCGGGCGTTTCGAGCGACATGCGCGACATCGAAAAAGCCATCAGCGAAGGCAACCAACGCGCCAAACTGGCCATGGAGATGTTCAACTACCGCATTCTGAAATATATCGGCTCGTACGCGGCTGCGCTCAACGGATTCGATGTGCTGGTGTTCACGGGCGGCGTGGGCGAAAATCAGGCTGGCACGCGCCAATATGTTGCCGACGGACTGAAATATCTCGGCGTAGAGATCGACAGCGAACTAAATGCTCGTTCGCGCGGCGAAGAGATTGAACTCTCCACACCACAGTCGAAAGTGCGCGTGGTGGTCATTCCAACCGACGAAGAGTTGATGATTGCACAAGACACCTTACATCTAGTTAGGAGTTAGGAGTTAGGAATTTTAATTGACAATTGATAATTTCGCTGGCTGCGTTTAAGTGCGCTTTAATAACGCCATAATTTATTGCGTTGATGCCATGATAACTTGCAGTCCGCTGGATACCAATCTGAAATCTGAAATTTGAAATCTGAAATTTGAAATAATTTTATTGCAATGAACTACAAAATGATGACTGCCGACGAAGCCGCTGCTCTTGTAAACAACGGCGATATTGTCGGATTTAGCGGCTTTACGCCTGCTGGTGCGCCCAAAGTGGTGCCAGAGGCCATTGCCCGTCGCGCCGAAGCCGAACACGCTGCTGGTCGCGAATTCAAAATTGGCATGTACACAGGCGCCTCCACTGGCGACATGCTCGACGGCGCACTTGCTCGCGCCAACGCTGTGCTTTTCCGCACGCCTTACCAGTCGAACAAGGACCTGCGCACACGCATCAACGCACAAGAGGCGCACTATTTCGACATGCACCTGTCGCACGAGGCACAAGAACTGCGTTACGGCTTTTTGCCCAAACCAAAATTCGCCATTGTCGAGGCTTGCGATCTGACAGCCGACGGCGAAATCGTGCCAACATCGGGCGTGGGCATATTGCCAACCATCTGCCACTTGGCCGACCACATCATTGTGGAACTGAACACCACCACGCCAAAAGAGTTGCGCGGCATTCACGACATCTACGAACCACTCGATCCGCCCATGCGCAAAGCCATTCCAGTCTACACCGTGAGCGACCGCTGCGGCGATGTGTGCGTGAAAGTTGACCCGAAAAAAATCGTTGGCGTAGTAGAATCGAACATTCCAAACGGAAGTGGCAAATTTGCTCCAATGGACGATGTAACAGCAAAAATTGGCGAAAATGTAGCACATTTCCTCGCTGCCGAGATTAAGGCTGGACGCATTCCTGCTTCGTTCCTGCCCATTCAATCGGGCGTGGGCAACATAGCCAACGCCGTGCTGGCATCGCTGGGCGAAAATCCCGACATTCCGCCATTCACCATGTACACCGAAGTGATTCAAGACGCCGTAATCGGTCTGATGAAAGAGGGTCATGTGAAATTTGCCAGCGGTTGCTCGCTCACCGTGTCGCAAGCAGTGCTCGAAGATGTCTACCAAAACCTCGATTTCTTCAAAGAACGCATCGTTTTGCGCCCACAAGAGATCTCGAACAACCCCGAAGTGGCGCGCCGTCTGGGTCTGATAACCATCAACACCGCACTCGAGGCCGACATTTTTGGCAACATCAACTCGACCCACGTGCTTGGTACCAAAATGATGAACGGCATCGGCGGCTCGTGCGACTTCACACGCAACGCCTACATCTCCATTTTCACCACACCATCGACCGCAAAAGACGGCAAAATATCGTCGATTGTGCCAATGGTTTCGCACCTCGACCAAAGCGAACACTCGGTGAAAGTGCTGATTACCGAATACGGCGTGGCCGACCTGCGCGGCAAATCGCCAATTCAACGCGCACACTGCATCATCGAGAACTGCGTGCACCCCGACTACCGCGACATGCTTCGCCGCTACCTCGAGTCGGCTCCCAAAATGCACACACCGATGAACATCTACACCTGTTTCGAAATGCACAAAGCCTTTGCCGAAACGGGCGATATGCGCAACGCAAAACTCTAATTATCAAGAGTTTAAGCCAAAAAGTAAACGCTCATTTGCTAATAGCAAGTGGGCGTTTATTAAAATTAAATTTTAATAATGATTTTTCAGAATAAAGTCTACACACAAATCTATCATTCGCCTTGCGGAGAGATTATTTTGGCATCGATTGGCGATGAATTGTGCCTTTGCGATTGGAACACGATGCCTTGTGCCGAGCGCAACCAACTGCGTTTAAGACGACTGCTAAAAACCGATTTCTGTGAAAAAGAATCTGAAACAATCCGCCAAGCGCAAACGCAACTCGACGAATATTTTGCTGGAAAACGGAAGGTGTTTGACCTGAAATTGCGCCTTGTTGGCACCGATTTTCAGAAAAGTGTTTGGAGTGCGTTGATGGAGATTACGTACGGCGAGACGCGCAGTTACATGCAGATTGCCGAGCGCATTGGCAGTCCCAAAGGCGTTCGAGCCGTGGCGCAAGCCATTGGCGCAAACGGACTAGGCATAGTCGTTCCGTGCCACCGCGTGATTGGTGCCAACCATTCGCTCACGGGCTTTGCAGGCGGCCTGGAGGCGAAGAGATTTCTGCTTGATTTGGAGAAAAATTTCAAAAAATGACCGTGCCGACTTTCACATCGTGCGGCTCGGTGGGCAAATCATCAAAAATCTGAAAATCGAATGCCAAACCGATGGTCGGCACAGAGGAATTTGCGGCAAGAAAGCGATCGTAATAGCCGCGCCCACGCCCCAAGCGACTGCCATCGAGCGCAAAAGCCATGCCTGGAAGCACTATCAAATCGATTTTTTCTGAAAAAAACGCATCAGAGTTCGGCTCCTGAATATGGAACGCGCCCTCATGCAGTTGAGCGAGCGAAGTCAGTTCCACAGGGCGAATGTCGTTGCCACTGACTACGGGCAAAATAATACGTTTTTGTCCCAAAATGCGCTCAATCAGATGGTGCGTACAAACCTCGTCGGGCAGCGACCAATAGAGCATCACGGTCTGCGCCGACTGAAAAAGTGCGTTCGCCTCGAGCCGCGCAATCACCTCACGCGACTTCGCCGCCAACTCGTCGGGCGAAAATTGTGCTTTCCGCCGTCGCACCTCGCTGCGCAATGCTTGTTTTGGCGACAAAAACATTTCTGATTTCTGGTTATCGCTATCTAAGACACTTAATTAAGTAATTGGAAATTAGACAATTAAGAAATTATTTCATCACAATTCTGAAAGTTGTTCCTTTGCCAATTTCCGATTGTTTCACAAAAATTTTGCCACGATGATACTCTTCGATTATGCGTTTGGCAAGCGGCAAACCTAATCCCCAGCCACGCTGTTTGGTGGTGTAACCCGGACGAAAAACTGTCTTAAAACGGTGTTTATCAATGCCTTTGCCCGTGTCAGAAATATCGATGATGGTGCGATTTTTGTCGTTTCTTTCTATCACAACGCTGATTTGCCCTTTGCCGTCCATAGCATCGAGCGCATTTTTGAAAAGGTTTTCGACGACCCACTCGAACAGCGGCACGCAGAGCGCATTTTGGCACACAGCGCGCTCATCGATGCTGAACTGCACCATTTGCGACGAGCGGCGGCGCATATAATCCACCGAACCGCGCACCACATCGTTCACGCAAGCAGGCGCAAGTGCAGGGCGCGAGCCAATTTTCGAAAACCTTTCGGCGATGGTCCGCAGTCGATCAATGTCATTGCCCATCTCGTCGAACATGCTCTCGTCGGCATATTTGCTTTTCAGCACCTCAATCCACGCCACAAGCGACGAAATGGGCGTGCCAAGTTGGTGCGCCGTCTCTTTCGACAAGCCCACCCACACGCGGTTCTGCTCCGAGCGTTTGGCACTGGCCAATGCCGCCACCAACAACATCACAAACACAGCGATGATGCCCAACTGTACATAGGGAAACAGATGCAGCCGTTTGAGCGTGATGGAATCGTCGTAGTAGATGTACTGCGGCTCAGCACCTGCAATGTCGATAACAATTGGCTGCTGATTTTTGCTCAATCGGGCGTAAACATCGGCATAAAACTGATCAACGCCAACGGCTGGCACATCGAAATTGCGCGCCTCGCGGAAATTGCCAACGCTATCGACTATCAGCACGGGAATGTTGTTGTTTTCTTCGATAATTTTCCAGATGAAATCGATGTTTTGTGCGTTATCATCGGCCTGAACAAATTGCCGCATGGCTTCCGCCCAAATCTCCATTTTCTGGCGCTGATCGGCCTCCAATCGTTCCACCAAGCGGTTGGTGAACACTAGCGACGCCACAACAATGACCAGCGCCACCAGCCACAACAAAAATCGTATGATCGAATTTTTCATTTCACAGTCAATTTATCGTTAATCATTCGCTCCACATACTGCTGAATGGCGGCTTTCATATAACGTTCTTCGGTCGAGACATCTACCGAATCGCGTAAATTATGCTCCAAAAAACGATCGCTAACATAATTGTAGACCGCCACCGTTTTTGCTCCGTCGAACTGCACCAACAGACTATCGCCAAACAGCTGATAAACGCCATTGTTGTAGTTGATGACATAGTGCGGTTCTGCGCCATCGATGGCATTATTGCCAAATGCAAAGTAAGGTTTAGTGCAATTCAAATAGTGCAAAAGAGTCGGCATAATGTCGGTTTGCGACATTGGCACATCGCTCACACCACGCAACGCACTGCCATGTTGATAAAAGAAAATCGGAATCTCGTACAAGCCTCTATCGTTCTGATATTCAGCGTGCGACGAGGCGTTGGTGTGGTCGGCAGTGAAGACAAACAACGTATTGTCGAACCACGGATAGCGACTCATCTTGTCGAAAAACAGGCGCAAAGCATGGTCGGAATAGCCAACGCACTTATGAATTGGGTGCGATCCTTCGGGGAAAACGCCCTCGTAGCGTTTAGGCACAGCAAATGGGTGATGCGACGAGGCCGAGAAAATGGTGGTGATAAACGGCTGACGAAATTCGCCCATCTTGTCGGCAAAAAATTGGAAAAATTCCTCGTCCCAAATAGACCAAACGCCATCAAAATCCTCATCGTGACCATACTCAGTCATGCCGAAATAATCGTCGTAGCCAGCCGCATTGGCATAGGCTTGAAAGCCCATCGAACCATTGGGCGCGCCATGGAAAAATGCCGAATAATAGCCTTCATTTTTCAGCACTTTCGCCACCGACGATACCTCGTTGGTTGCATACGGCGTGGTGATGTATGGCTCGATAAACATCGGAATGCTCGACAAAGTCGATGGCATGGCATCGATGCTCTTGCGACCATTGGAAAAGCTCTTGCTAAAAGTGTAACTCTCGGCTATCAGCGAATCGAGAAATGGCGTGTAACCTGCGTATGTGCCGCTGTCCAAATCGTGATTGAAATAGCCGACATACTCTTTGCCAAAACTCTCCATAATGATGATGACCACATTCAGCGGACGAAAATCGCCATTGGGCGTGGGCGCATGCACTGGCGTGAAAATAGCTGGCAGTTCCTCGTCGCCGAAATAGTGCGGGCTCTCGTATGGTTTGCGCTCAACCGTGGTAAAAAGGCTGAAAGGTGTATTCAGCACCAGTGCATTTTCCACGGGGTGATTGATGTACTGCGCTGCATTGCTGATGTTTATCGGACGCGTGTAGGCACCAAATCCGCCACGAATGCCAATGACCGTGAAATAGGCACAAGTGAGCAAAATTGCCGTGTGCAGAGGATAATAGACAATTTTTGCAACATTCTCATTTTCAGGTCGATAACGCCTGTAGCACAACACCAAGACGGCTATTGCGGCAGCGCAAAAAAGCGTGATGTACCAATAATCGATCAGTCCTATTGCAATGATTTTCAGCAGGTTACCATCGTTTTGGAATTCGCTAAAAATTGTGATTGTAGTACGTCGTTGCGTGAACGGGAAATAGGCCATATCGGCACAATTAACCACCAACAGCACGATGTTTATAGTCAGAAAAATCCACTTCACTGCCTTCTGATAGCGCACATCTGAACGAAAACGCAGCGGCAAGAGCGCGCAAAAAATATAGAGCGAATTGAACAACAAAAGTGCCGATAAATCGAACCGCATGCCACCGCAGCAAACCTCGACGAAGTGCGTCCAGTTCATGTCGGCAAAAGTGTCGCGATAGACCAAGAAAAAGAAGATTCTGCACAACGAAAAGAGCAGCATCATCAATGCCAAGTTACACAAAACCACAGTGAGCGGTTTGCGCCACAAAGCAGCAAAAAAGTTCGTTATATTTTTCATTTTCAACATCTTACCGATATTTTTCTTCGTCAAAATCTTCAAGAAT
>CAVFDI010000039.1:0-16294 GCA_963621145.1 Paludibacteraceae bacterium
GCTTCTTTGTCGATCATATTGCCTATCATGACTTGGTCGATGCGTTGGTAGATGATGACAGCGGCGCCACTGAGAAGGAGTGGAAAGGCTTCCTTGATGAGGTAACGGGCGGTGGTGGGGTTGTAGTTCCAAAGGCGTATGGAGGCAATCTTCTTGTTATAGGATATGAGGTAGCCGCTGGCGATGAGTATGGTGTCGAAGAGAGTGGCGGCAATGAACCATGCGAGTGGTGCATGGAGAAGAAGGAGCACGACCTTGATGGCTGCGCCGATGATGGTGCGGCTTATCTCGGTTTTGACAATATACTCGTTCCAGACGATAGAGGTGAAGTAGTTGCGGACCACATTGAAGGTCTGCATGATCATACTGAACGAGTAGAGCGTAATCATCCACTTGGTGAAGGTGTCGGCTTCGAAAATCCACGCCGTGGCGATGACAAGCACCATGGTGATGGCGGCAAAGAAGAGTTTGAGCGTGAAGGCTGTTCCGAGGAGGGTGTTGCACTCGGCGGAAGGAATGCGTCCTTGTGGGCCTGTACCGTTACACTTGGCTTCTTCTCGTATCTCGATATTATCTAATCCGAAGGAGGCAAAGACTTGGAAGAGTGCAACGAAACTTGTGACATAACTCATGAGTCCGTACTGTTCGGGTCCGAGGTATCGTGCCACGAAGATACCGACCAACAGACTGCCGAGCAAGGTGATGACCTTGCCGAAGACTGCCCATGCCAAGTTACGGACGACCTTTTTCTTGGTGTCCGAGAGGTTGAGGCGGTTGAGTATGCGGTCGAGGAGAGACATCTTTTTAGTTTAGTGTTTAGAGTTGAGTGTTGAGTGCAGTTGAGAGTTTTTTTAGTTTAGTGTTTAGTGTTGAGTGCAGTTGAGAGTTGTTTGTTGTTAGAGTTTGTTGTTATTAGTTTATTTATCTATTTCCCAATGGCCTTTTTTGGAGGAGCCAACCCAAACGATATGGTGTTGCTTACGGAGTTCGGTGAGGTCACGCTGAATGGTAATCTCGTTCACTCCCATAATGTCAGAAAGCTCTTGTTTGGTTAATTGCTCATTGAATATCATCATGTCCAAAAGTCGTTGGCGACGATATGATTGTGACATTCTCCTTTTTTGGGGGTTATTTTTGGGGGCTTTTATCTCTTTTTGAGGGTCATTTTGGTTGTTTTGGGGTTCATTTTGGGGTACATTTGTGTTGTTTTGGGGTACATTTGTGTTGTTTTGGGGTACATTCCCGGATTTTTGGGGTTCATTTACCTCGTTTTGGGAGTCATTCTCGTCTATGTTTCTAACATAAGCGACGGTCGTAAGGGTAAGATTGGTGTCGAAAATAACATCTTCGCCAGTAGACCTTTTCCACCCTAGTACCTTGTTTATGCCATATCCTGCATTTTCTGCAAGTTTGGCATATCGGAAGAAACGAATAATGCTTGGGTTACGTGGATTAGAAGCAATGACCTTTCCTATATTTTTCAAATCGATAGCAAAGCGTCCTGGGTTTTGAAACTCTATGCGATCGTAGAACACTCGGATAGTGGAGTGCATAGGGCTGAAATAGTCGGCATGTGCGAGCATATTCACCAAACCTTCGCGCAGGGCATAGAGCTGCGAGTTATCATCAGGCGAATATCCATTAGGACCCGTTGTAAAAGGATTATCAACAAAGTTTCGGAGTCGCTGTATAATAACATTGTAGTACTCCCAAAGGTTTTCGTACTCTTGCATCCGAAAAGTGTAACGAGTATTGGCGTTGGCAAAGGAAGTGCCTGGAATCTCGAGATAATCAATCCAAAAGTTGCGAACATGCAGTCGCAGCACATCCCACTTGCCTAACATCAGCAGGCTACCATAGGTGAGTTCCTTATTATAAACAATCCCCACCTTAGTACAGAAATCCTCGTCGTTTAAGTTGTTAAATGGAAATTCTGGATTAAAGTTAGTGATAGTGCGTCGATAGGTGTCCAACGATTGCCTACTAAGGTCGGCGATGCTCGTACCCGGAATGGTTATCTCGGACTTGCATCCAAAGGCTTGTTCGCGTTGAAGTGCCATTATTTCCATCTCGGTAGCACGCTGGTCGCCACTACCACTGCGAATGTAGGTATTTTCTATGTTGTGATTGAAATAAATCGGTTTAAAAGGAGAAGACAACACGTGAAATAGCAAGACAATTTTGCCATCGAAAGTATACATCTTAGCTGCGACATTCAAAACGGCATTGAACTTTGTACGTGAGCGAGTCGTTGTAATGAAATCTTGCTCTAACTTTTCGGCATTATGCACGCCCGTGATGAAATATTGACTTTGTCCGTTGACTTTGCTTTCGGCGACACCTAAGACAATCCAACCGCCTGCGGTATTGGCAAACGCACTCACCGTCTCCCAGATATTCTTTGGGAGTTCCGATTGGGCTTCCTTCACTTCGAAATTGTCCCATTCGATGGTGGTGAGATGTTTTAGCAATTCGTCTCGAGTCATATTTTCTTCTGTTCAATCCCTCCCAAACAAATCGCGCGTGTAGACTTTCGCTTGCACATCGTCGAGGCAGGCGTCGTAGCGGTTGGCGATGATGGCTTGACTCTCGGCTTTGAATTGGTCGAGATTGTTCACCACCTCGCTACCGAAAAACGTGCTACCATCGATCAAGGTCGGCTCGTAGATGATGACGCGCGCACCTTTGGCTTTTATGCGCTTCATTATGCCCTGAATGCTCGACTGACGGAAGTTGTCGGAATTCGACTTCATGGTCAGACGGAACACGCCAATGGTGCAAGAATGCTCCTCGCTCGGGTCGAAATCGCCACGATTGTAGTAGTCGTAGTAACCCGCCTTGGCCAACACACGATCGGCAATGAAATCCTTGCGCGTACGATTGCTCTCGACTATGGCTTCAATCAAGTTTTCAGGCACATCTTGATAGTTGGCGAGCAACTGCTTGGTGTCCTTCGGCAAGCAATAACCGCCATAACCAAACGACGGATTATTATAGTGCGTGCCGATACGCGGATCGAGGCATACGCCATTGATAATGTCCTGAGTATTAAGACCTTTCATCTCGGCATAAGTGTCCAACTCGTTGAAATAACTTACGCGTAGAGCCAGATAGGTGTTGGCAAAAAGTTTCACAGCCTCAGCCTCGGTAAAGCCCATGTAAAGCGTGTCGATATTCTCTTTGATTGCGCCTTCTTGCAGCAGATGAGCAAAAGTATGAGCCGCCTCCACCAAACGAGCATCGTTCAAATCGGTGCCGACTATTATGCGCGACGGATAAAGATTGTCGTAAAGTGCTTTCGATTCGCGCAGAAACTCGGGCGAAAACAGTATGTTTTTACTGCCCATCTTCTGTCTGATGCCCTCGGTATAACCCACTGGAATGGTCGATTTTATTACCATAATGGCATTTGGATTGACCTCCATCACAAGTCGAATAACATCCTCAACCGCCGAAGTATCGAAATAATTTTTCTGACTATCGTAGTTGGTCGGAGCGGCTATCACCACAAAATCAGCCTCGCCGTAAGCCTTTCGCCCATCGAGAGTAGCAGTGAGATTGAGCGGTTTCTCGGCAAGGTAACGCTCTATGTATTCGTCCTGAATTGGAGAGATACGATTGTTTATTTTCTCCACTTTTTCGGGCAAAATATCCACTGCCAGCACACGATTGTGTTGCGCCAACAGCGTAGCAATAGAGAGGCCTACATATCCAGTTCCAGCAACAGCAATAGTCATACAAATTGAGTATTAAGGGGATTTCTATAAATTCCTTGATAGTTTCGCAAGTAAGTTTGTTTCGTCGTACGAGGAAAATAATTTCTAATTTCTGGTTTCTAGTTTCTGGTTGTTTTTTTTAAATTGCTACCGCAATTTTTGTTTCTATGTTTCTCGCGCTGCGCGCTGTTTCTATGTTTTTAACAGTTTAATTTGAAATTTGAAATCTGAAATCTGAAATTATTTTAGTCTTCGTCTTGGTCTATAACCTATAACCTCTCACCAATTTTTAATTAAGTAATTGGAAATTAGATAATTAAATCATTAAAATTACAAGCGAGCATCGACAAGGCTACGATCGACAAAGCCTTTAACATCAAAAATTACCGCACCCTGCTCTTTATATTTTTTGAAATCGAAATTTTTGAACTGATCGTGACAAACGCAAGCTACAATAGCCGAATAGTTTTTGTCGGGATCGACTGCGGGAATCAGCTCCTTACCATACTCGTGGCGCACCACTTCGGCATTTGCCCACGGATCGTAGATGTCGACACAGCAGCCAAAATCTTCCAATTCGTTGGCAATGTCGACCACCTTAGTATTGCGGCAATCGGGGCAATTTTCTTTAAAAGTAACACCCAAAATCAGCACATTCGAATGCAAGATTTTATGATCTTTCTGAATCATCAACTTCAGAGTCTTGTCGGCAATGAATTTAGCAATGCTGTTGTTCACTGCACGACCGCTCAGAATCACTTTCGGGTCGTAGCCGAGCGATTTAGCCTTGTGCGCAAGATAGTACGGATCGACGCTTATGCAGTGTCCGCCAACCAATCCCGGACGATATTTCAAGAAGTTCCATTTAGTGCCAGCAGCGTCAATCACATCGTTGGTGTCGATGCCAACGCGGTCGCAAATGAGCGCCAACTCGTTCATAAACGAGATGTTCACGTCGCGCTGACTGTTTTCCACCGCTTTGGCAGCCTCAGCCACCTTCATGTTCGGCGCGCGGTGCGTTCCATTTTCGAGAATAGAATTGTAGAGCGCATCAACAACATCGGCAATCTCGGGTGTTGAGCCAGAGGTTATTTTCTTGATTTTTTTCAGCGTATTCACCTTGTCGCCCGGATTGATGCGTTCGGGCGAATAGCCACAGAAAAAGTCTTTGTTGAACTTCAATCCGCTGAATTTTTCCAGCACAGGCACGCAATCCTCTTCGGTGCAACCAGGATAAACCGTCGATTCGTAGATGACGAGATCGCCTTTGTGAAGCGTTTTGCCGATGGTTTCGCTCGCCTTCAAAAGTGGCGTAAGATCTGGATTGTTGAACTTATCAATGGGCGTTGGCACCGTTACGATGTAGACATTTACCTCGTTGAGTGCTTCGGGGTCGGCAGTGAAGGTGAGACCAATTTTGTGCGTCGATTCGTACAAGTCGCGCGCCTGTTTCATGCCGATAAGGTCGGCCTCGAGCGTGTGGTCGCGACCTGCACTCAACTCATCGATTCGTGCTTTGTTTACATCAAAACCCAAAACGCGGTATTTTTTGCCGTATTCTACTGCAAGTGGCAGTCCCACATAACCTAAGCCGACTACCGCAATTTTATACTTCTGTTCCATAATATATGAGATTTCAGATTTCAAATTTCAAATTCGGTTTCCACAACGGTCTGCAAAATCTTGATTGAAACGCATTTATATGCTACAAAACAAAATTTTTAATTCATAACTTTTAATGGGCATCACTCCGAACTTCTAATTGCTCACTTTTTTCCTGTCCACCAGCCGCCAGACGATCAGCGTGAGTGCAGTGCCAAGGGCAAAAGCAACTAGCAACAGCCACTCGTTGCGCCAATTGCGGCCAACAAACGCCAGCGCACAAAAAACAAGCGATGCACAAAACAAAACCAGCGTCACCTGCTTGTGCTGCAAGCCCAAACTCAGCAGCAGATGGTGAATGTGGTTCCTATCGGCAGTGAATGGCGAACGATGTTTCTTGATGCGAGTGAGCATCACGCGCAGCGTGTCGAACAGAGGCACAAACAAAATGCAAAATGCCACCGCTGGAGCAGCCTTAAACTGCAAACAGGCAGGCGTGGCAGGGTCGGCATTCAGCTGCAAGAACCTGAATACGAACCACGAAATCATAAATCCCAAGAGCAGCGAACCAGCGTCGCCCATAAACACTTTTCGCTGCGAACCGCCAAACACATTGAAGCAGAAGAAAACCGCCAATGCGCCCAGCAATGCGTAGCCAAGCATAGCCATATTTAGGTCGCCAACCAACTGAAAATAGATGGCAAACAAAAGGCAATAGAGCATTCCCAGCCCCGATGCCAAACCATCGATGCCATCAATCAAATTCAACGCGTTGGTAATGACAATGTAGGTGGCGAGCGAAAAAATGTAACTCCACGCCAGCGACAAATGGTCAATGCCAAACATACCGAAAAGGCTCGTCATGCGCTCGTCGGCAAAAAATATCAGAAAAACGGCGGCAAGCGTTTCGCCAAACAGTTTCCCTAGCACCGACAGATCGATGAGGTCGTCGACAAAACCGACAATCAAAATGAGTGTTACGCCCACCAGCAAATAGTGCGATGCTGGCATGCGATTGAACACAAAAACAACAAAAAATATAAAGAACGAAATAAAAATATCGAGTCCACCAACCGCAGGAACTAGCCCCACATGCGATGTGCGTTTGTTCGGCTTCACCACAAAATTCTTCTCCCTAGCCACACGAATCACCGTTGGCATAAATGCCGCCCCCAGACATGCCGTCAGCAAGGCAAAAAGGTAAGGGTGCTGATAGAAAAAATTCAAAATTGCGTTCATTTTCTTAGTTGAAAAGTTGAAAAGTTGACGAGTTGAAAAGTTGAAAAGTTTGTATGCTGGTCAGGGAGCTTGTTGAATTGAAATCAAATAGTGGTATTCACAACTTTCTTTGCCGTCCTATAAACCACGACCTCTAACCTATTCTTCATTATTCATTTTTAATTGTTCATTTCTATTATCTAACTCACTGACACTCAAGCAGTTACAGGGGGGGGGTATTCGAAATATCGAGTCGTTCGTACTGCGAATTTTTGCTCACATATTCAGGAACGATGTGCTTCATCTGCGAAACAACCATGAAATTTTTGTACAGATAAGCATATTCAAGCAACTTATCGATGTCGGCTGTTACCTGCTCAAAATCGTATTCGCGCACATTGGCAATAAGAATCTTCTCGTTGTAGGTTGGCTGTGTGGCCTCTTTCACATTCAGCAACTCCTCGTAGAGTTTTTCGCCTGGACGCAAGCCTGTGTAGGTTATCTGAATGTCGATTTCGGGACGATAGCCCGCTAGACGAATCATCTTGCGCGCCAAGTCGGCAATCTTCACTGGTCGTCCCATGTCGAAAATAAAAATCTCGCCGCCTTTGCCCATGCTGCCAGCCTCTAGCACCAATTGGCATGCCTCGGGAATGGTCATGAAGTAGCGAATAATATCAGGGTGAGTCACCGTAACTGGACCACCCTGCTCTATCTGATGGCGGAACAACGGAATTACCGAGCCATTCGAGCCAAGCACATTGCCAAAACGCGTAGTGATGAACTTGGTGGTTTCGGCGTTTTCTTTCACATTTTTCTTGAAAAGCGATTGCACATAAATCTCGGCAATGCGTTTCGACGCGCCCATCACATTGGTTGGGTTCACGGCTTTGTCGGTCGAGACCATCACAAATTTTTCGACGCCATTCTCCACTGCCAAATCGGCAATGTTGCGCGTTCCCATCACGTTGGCAATGATGCACTCGCACGGACTATCTTCCATCATCGGCACATGCTTGTAGGCCGCAGCGTGGTAAATAATGTTCGGTTTATAGGTAGTAATGATGTCGGCAAGTCGTTTGCGGTTGCGCATATCGCCAATGCAGGTAACGTACGGGCAATCGGGTTTCATCTCGTCGAGTTCGAGTTTCAGATTGTGCAACGGCGTTTCGGCATTGTCGAACAAAACCAACAGTTTCGGGTTGAATTTAGTCAGTTGGCGCACTATTTCGCTGCCGATGGAACCAGCCGCGCCCGTCACCATTATCACTTTGCCTTTCACCTGCTCCGCTATGTGATCCTTGCTGATTACGATTGGCAGACGATTGAGCAAATCTTCGATGCGCACATTTTTGAAATCGTGTTTTTCGTTCAGGTTCACGCCTTCGTGCCATTCGGTCACGCTTGGCACGGTCATTATTTCAAAATTCTTGTCGATGAACGCATCGAGGTCTTTTTCGACATCTAATTCAGCCATTTTTGTAGGCGAAACTATGATGGTGCGAATTTTGCGTTTCGCCAACAGAGCGAGCATGCGTTTTTTGTCGCAAGTGGAGATTACGGGCACGTCGAAAATCTTTTTGCCGTCGGTCGTCTTCTCATCATCGATGAATGCTGCCAAACGAAATTTGTTGGTGTTACTCGAACGAATAAGTTTTGCAATGCCCACGCCAGCCGATTTTGTGCCATAAACAGCCACGGGTTTGCTCGCACCATTGGCCACCAGATAGTCGAACGACACTTTCACCAAAAAGCGTGTGAGCGAAAGCAGCAAAAATGCGAGAATGGCGTAGAAAACCACCGTTAGCCACATAAACAGCGAACTGCCCAACGCATCGAAAACGCCATCGACAATGAATAGCAGAAGCACCTGCATAAGCACGGCGGCCAGCAGTTTCATGATGTCGACAAAACTAGAATAGCGCAGCACGCCCGAATAGGTGTGAAAAGTCCAGAACGACAGCAGCGCAATGGCAGAAAAAATACTAGCCTGCTTAAAGAATACGGCAGCCGACGAGAATGCCGAGTCGTTGGCGTAGGTGTAGTGTGCCAAAATGCCAGCAAGCGTGAGCGAAAGGCAGCAGATGAGCAAATCGCACATCAACACAATCCAGCGTGGCATATATTTCATTGAGGTGAGACGCGCAAAAATATCGCTCTCCAAAAGTTGCATTTTTCTCGACATCATGGGTTATTGCAGTAAATAAAAACCGATAAAACAGTGCATTTAATTTTCAAGCTGCAAAAATACTGCTTTTTCGGGACATTACCAAAAATTTTTTTATTTTTTTTCTACAATGACATTCTTTCTCATTCCACAGAAAATTCGTAACTTTGCAGTTTGGATTTTAAGGGGTTTGCTCGTGAGGTTTCCGCTGCACATAAAACATATCGACCGCTATCTGTTCGCAACGTTCATTCAACTGTTTTGCGCAACATTTTTCATCTGCCTTTTCATTGTGGTGATGCAGTTTTTGTGGCTGCACATCAACGATTTTGTGGGCAAAGGACTGCCGCTGGGTGTGATGATAGAGTTCTTTTTCTACTCGTCGCTCACATCGGTGCCGCTAGCGTTGCCGTTGGCCATTTTGCTGGCATCGCTCATGACGTTTGGCAATTTGGGCGAAAGTTTGGAACTTTTAGCTATGAAATCGGCGGGAATTTCGCTCTTTCGCATCATGAAATCGCTCACCTACTTCATTGCAGTGGTGTGCATTGGCGCATTTTTCTTCTCGAACAATGTGATTCCATACGCACAGAGCAAAATGTGGACTCTGATGTTTTCGATTCGCCAAAAATCGCCCGAATTGGAGATTCCTGTGGGCGAATTCTACTCGGGCATTCAAGGTTGGAACCTCTATGTGCGCGACCGCGACAACCGCACTGGCGAGCTGAAAGACATCATGATTTACGATTTTTCTGATGGATTCAACAACGCCTCGGTTACAACAGCCGATGCCGCCTACATTCGCCTTACGGCCGACAAGAAGAATCTGAAACTGACGCTCTACAACGGCGAATCGTTCGAGAACCTGAACCAGCAAACCACGGGCGTGCGCACAGGAAACATTCCGTATCGGCGCGAGACATTTGCACAGAAAGAGATTTTGATCGATTTCGATGCCAACTTCAACCGCATGGACGAGTCGATGATGTCGAACCAGCACATCAGCAAAAACATTGTTCGGCTCACGCACGACATCGATTCGGTGAACACACTGCGCGACTCCACTCGCACCGCTTTTTCGGACGAGATGACCACGCGAAAATACTTCGGTCAAGCCTATTCCGAAGGAGAATTGGCAAAAATGGCCGAGCAACCTGTCGACATGGTTACTTCCGAAATTGATGTCGATTCTCTATTCCTCACCCTTTCGCAGGACGACATGGAGAATGCGATGCGCCAAGCCGTGAGTCGTGCTCGCAATGTGATGAACGACATTGAGTACCGTCGCGCCGTGATAGAAGAGATGGACGCCTACTACATCAGGCACGACATAGAATGGCACCGCAAATTCACACTGTCGTTTGCCTGCCTCATATTCTTTTTCATTGGCGCGCCGCTCGGAGCCATTGTGCGCAAAGGCGGTTTGGGTTTGCCTGTGGTCATTTCGGTGGTATTTTTCATCATCTACTACATAATCGACACCACGGGACAAAAAATGGCGCGCGAAGGCGTTTGGCAAGTGTGGGAAGGCATGTGGCTGAGTTCGGCAGTGCTGCTGCCAATAGGCATTTTCCTCACCTACAAAGCCGCTACCGACTCGGCACTGATGAACGCAGATGCATACAAAATTTTCTTTGCAAGAATAAAACGATTGTTTACCGATTGGCGGGCAAAAAAGAAACGCTGATTTCAGGTTTCAGGTTTTCAAGTTTCAAGTTAAAGGTAACCAACTGCAAAATATAAACACGAACGCACTCGGTGCGTCACTACTTTACAAACTTTCGAACTTTACGAACTAAAAATGGATTTTTTACTCCAACATACCGACACGCACACAGCAGCCCGCGCAGGGTTGATAACCACCGATCATGGGCAGATAGAGACACCAATTTTTATGCCCGTTGGCACTTGCGCCTCGGTGAAAGCGGTGCATTTTCGTGAGTTGAAAGACGACATCAAAGCGCAGATAATTCTTGGCAACACCTACCATCTCTATCTCCGTCCTGGACTGAAAATTCTGGAAGAGGCAGGCGGATTGCATCGTTTCAATGGCTGGGACAGACCCATTCTGACCGACAGCGGCGGATTTCAGGTTTTTTCGCTGTCGGGAACGCGCAAAATGACCGAAGAAGGCGTGCTTTTCAATTCGCACATCGATGGTTCGCGCCATCTGTTCACGCCCGAAAATGTGGTGGAGACGCAGCGCACCATCGGCGCCGACATCATCATGGCATTCGACGAGTGCACACCTGGCACGGCCGACTATCGCTACGCCAAAGAGTCGATGGAACGCACACAACGCTGGCTAGCGCGCGGACTGAAACATTTCGACGAGACCGAGCCAAAATACGGCTATTCGCAGACATTTTTCCCGATAGTGCAAGGTTGCATCTACCCCGACCTGCGCCGCGCCTCGGCCGAATTTGCCAAAGCACAAAACCGCGAAGGCTACGCCATTGGCGGCTTGGCGGTGGGCGAGCCAACCGAAAAAATGTACGAAATGATAGAGGTGGTGAACGCCATTCTACCAACCGACCGTCCGCGCTACCTGATGGGCGTAGGCACGCCAGCCAACATTTTGGAAGGCATTGCGCGCGGCGTTGACATGTTCGACTGCGTAATGCCAACGCGCAACGGACGCAACGCCATGCTTTTCACGCGCAACGGCATAATGAACATGAAAAACCAGAAATGGGCGCACGACTTCACGCCTATCGACCCCGAGAGCGACTGCTATGTGGACCAAGCGTACACAAAAGCCTACTTGCGCCATCTGTTTGTAGCGGGCGAATATCTGGCTGGACAAATTGCCTCCATTCACAATTTGGCATTCTATCTGTGGCTCGTGGGCGAGGCACGAAAACATATTTTCAACGGCGATTTTGCCGTATGGAAAGAGGAAATGGTGAAACGCGTAATGAAAAGACTCTAAATCAATTGATAATTGATAATTGACAATTTTTGGCAAACCGCTGTGAATACCGACAATTTGAAATTTGAATTTTTGCGATAAGTGAGAGCAAAATAAAACTTGTTTGTTTTGCCGAACGAAGCAAAAATCAGTGAAATCTGAAATCTTTCAATGTTTAAGCATCTCGATTGGTACATAATTAAAAAATATCTCGGCACATTTGCATTGTCTATTGTGCTGATTATCAGCATTTCTGTGATATTCGATTTCACCGAGAAAATCGACGATTTCATGGAAAATAATGCGCCGTGGCAAGCCATTGTGTTCGATTATTACCTGAACTTCATTCCGTTTTTCACCAACATGTTCACGCCGCTGTTTGCCTTCATTTCGGTAATATTTTTCACTTCGAAATTGGCCAACAATAGCGAAATTATTGCGATGCTTGCGGGCGGAATGAGTTTTCACCGATTGCTGCGACCCTACATGATTTCGGCTGGGTTGATTGCCGTGTTTTCGTTTGTGCTGATGAGTTTTGTGATTCCGCCAGCCAACCGCACTCGTCTGAAATTCGAGGATCAATATGTGTCGCGGTTCACTTCGGACGTGGCGCGCAATGTGCAGATGGAGATTGAGCCTGGCATCATCGCCTATCTCGGTCGATACGAAGAGGCAACAAATGTTGGGCGCAACTTTTCGCTCGAAAAATTTGAAGGCAAAACGCTCGTCTCGCGCCTCACAGCCCGCGAAGTGGTGATGGATTCGCTCTACCATTGGACGGTGAAAGACTATCTGATTCGCGATTTCGATGGCATGTACGAACACATTTCGCAAGGTAATATGCTCGACACGGTGATTTACATGGATCCCTCCGACTTTTTTATCACTGCCAAAGAGGCTGCGCAAATGAACACACCGCAACTGAAACGTTACATCGAAAAGCGCAAGGAGCGCGGACTTGGCGGCACGCAGGCTTTCGAGGACGAATATCACAAACGCTACTCCACTCCGTTGGCAGCACTCATTTTGACGCTGATTGGCGTATCGCTCTCGAGCAAAAAAATTCGCGGTGGAATGGGCGTAAACATTGGTATTGGCATCACGCTGAGCGCGCTCTACATCTTGTTCACCACTTTCTCGAGCCAACTCTCCATAGCAGGCAGCATGAATCCGCTCTTGGCCGTTTGGTTACCCAATTTGCTATTTCTTGCCATCGGATTATATCTCTACTACAAAGCCCCTAAGTGATGCTTCTGAACGAATTTCTCGATATTTACGCACGCCACCCGCTGATAGACCATTTGGCAGAATGGACACGCAGCAACCAACGCCACATCAGCATAAACGGACTACTCTGCTCTGCCAAAGCCCTTGCCACAGCCGCATTGATGCAAAAAACTGAGCGACACATCATCGCCATTCTCGACGACGAAGAACAAGCGGGCTATTTCTATCACGACATTGCGCAACTATTTGGAAAAGAGCAAGTTGCATTTTTCCCGACCATCTACAAATATGCTCACAAGCGCAGCACAACCGACGCTGCCAACGAAATTTTGCGTGCCGACACGCTCAATCATCTGCAAAACGCAGAGCCATGCGTGGTGGTTACCTATCCCGATGCGCTGATGGAAAAAGTGGTGCGTGCCGCCGATTTCGACCAAAACCGCATGAGCCTTGCCAAAGGCGACAGCATCGACAGCGAGCAACTGACCGAAACGCTCGAACGATTTGGCTACGAAAATGTAGATTTTGTGTACGAGCCAGGGCAATTTTCGGTGCGCGGCAGCATTGTCGACATTTTTTCGTTTGCCAACGAACTGCCCTACCGTCTCGACTTTTTTGGCGACGAAATCGATAGCATTCGCACTTTCGACATCGAAAAACAACTCTCCATCGACGAGCAGACGCAGATAGCCATTGTGCCCGATATGCAAAAAATTTGCGGTGAACAGGTCAGTTTGCTGCAGTTTGTAAGCCCCGAAACGCTGATTGTTGCCAGCAATTTGCGCATGATGCGCGATCGTGCCAACCAACTCTACGACGAGGCACTAGTGAAAGCCAACGAGACACAAAAAACACCCGATCTCACTGCAAAACTTGCCATTGGCGACGAACTTTTGGAACAAATCGAACCTTTTCAGACCATAGAAATAGGCAAAAACTATTTCGAAGGCGAAAAAATCGATTTTCAGACATCGCCACAGCCAATTTTTCATAAAAATTTCGACATCGCATCGGCAGAATTCAAAAAATATCTGGCCGACCAATATACCATTTTCATTGCAAGCGACAGCAAAAAACAGACCGACCGCATCGCATCAATCTTTGCCGAACGTGGCGACGACATTGCTTTTACACCCATTCTGAAAACCGTACACGAAGGTTTTGTCGACCACGATTTGCGCCTCTGTTGCTTTACCGACCACCAAATATTCGACCGATTCCACAAATTCACCCTGCGCAGCGACACCGCTCGCGCTGGCAAAGTGGCAATGACGCTGAAGGAACTCAATCAGTTCAAAGTGGGCGACTATGTGGTGCATATCGACCATGGTGTGGGCGTGTTTGGCGGACTGCAAACCACCATGGTCAACGGCAAACCGCAGGAGGTTATCAAACTGATTTACAAGGACAACGACATCATCTTTGTAAGCATTCACGCGCTGCACCGCATATCGAAATACAAGAGCAAAGAGGGCGAAGAACCGCGCATCAACAAACTTGGCACTGGCGCATGGGAACGACTGAAAGAGCGCACCAAAAGCAAGGTTAAAGACATTGCCCGCGACCTGATAAAACTCTACTCGCAACGCTTGGCGCAAAAAGGTTTCGCCTACTCGCCCGATGGCTACTTGCAACACGAATTGGAGGCATCGTTCGTCTACGAGGACACGCCCGACCAGCAAAAAGCCACTAGCGATGTGAAGCACGACATGGAGTCGGATCGCCCGATGGATCGCCTTGTGTGCGGCGATGTGGGATTTGGCAAGACCGAAGTGGCAATTCGCGCCGCCTTCAAAGCCGTTACCGATGGCAAACAGGTGGCTGTGCTTGTGCCGACCACCGTTTTGGCACTGCAGCACTACAAAACCTTCAGCGAGCGTCTGCACGATTTTCCCGTGAAAGTGGAATACCTGAGCCGTGCCAAAACCACGAAACAGGTCAAGGAGATTCTGCAAAAATTGGCAAATGGCGAAATCGACATTCTCGTCGGCACGCACAAACTGGTTGGCAAAGAGGTAAAATTCAAAGATCTTGGATTGCTCATTATCGACGAGGAGCAGAAATTTGGCGTATCGACCAAAGAGCGGCTCAAGCAGATGAAAATAAATGTCGACACGCTCACGCTCACAGCCACGCCAATTCCACGCACTTTGCAATTTTCGCTGATGGGCGCACGCGATCTGAGCATCATAAACACGCCACCGCCAAACCGCTATCCCGTGATGACCGAAGTGATAGAATGGGACGACAATGTGGTGCGCGAAGCCATCAGTCGCGAAATGGAGCGCAACGGACAGGTTTTCATCATCAACAATCGCATACAAAACATCTATCTGCTGGCCGAAAAAATTCGCCAACTTGTGCCTGATGCGCGTGTAGCAGTGGCTCACGGACAGATGCAACCCGCTGAACTTGAGCAGATTGTGGTCGATTTTATCAACTACGACTACGATGTGCTGTTGGCCACCACTGTGGTGGAATCGGGCATCGATATGCCGAATGTGAACACCATCATTGTGAACAAGGCTAACATGTTCGGACTCAGCGATTTGCACCAACTGCGCGGTCGCGTGGGACGCAGCAATCGGAAAGCCTATTGCTACCTGATAGCGCCGCCGCTGAAAGAGATTACCGACGATGCGCGCCGCCGTCTGCAAGCCATCGAAACTTTTGCCGACCTTGGCAGCGGATTCAACATTGCCATGCAGGACCTCGACATTCGCGGCGCAGGCAATATGCTTGGTGCTGAGCAAAGCGGTTTCATCGCCGATTTGGGCTACGAGACTTACCAAAAAATTCTGAACGAAGCCATGCAAGAGTTGCGCGACGAAGAGTTCCCCGATCTTTTTGCCGACAACAACGAAAAACGCTCGTATGTGTCTGATTGTCAGATAGAATGCGACCTCGATGTGGCATTCCCAGCCGATTACATATCGAATGTTTCGGAGCGCATGACTCTCTATCGCGAACTCGACAACATCGACAACGAAGCAGCGCTGCAAGCCTTCGAGAACCGATTGGTTGACCGTTTTGGTCCCATTCCACCCGAAGCAAACGACCTGATGCAACTGCTGCGTCTGCGCTGGCTCGCCACGCAAAACGGCATCGAGCGATTGACGCTAAAAAACGGTCGCATGACCTTCTATCTGGTGAGCAATACCGAATCGCCCTACTACCAATCGGACGCATTCCAGACGCTGATAAACTACATCTGTGCCCACCCAACCAATGCCCGTCTTGGCGAGCGCGACGGCAAACGATTCGCTTCATTCTCGCCCGTAGAAACAGTGGCCGCTGCCCGCAAAATATTCGACGAAATGGCAGAAAAATCGAACAACGCTTAATAAATTCAAACTAATTTCGTATCTTTGCAAATCGATTACATAAAAAAATCATCAAGGTAGGTTCTAAAAATTATCTTTGCAAGAATTTTTGAATTATAATCGAGCAGAT
>CAVFDI010000040.1:0-15719 GCA_963621145.1 Paludibacteraceae bacterium
GTTTACACACTATTTTTATAACATTTATCTACAAAACAAAGATGAGAAAATTTACATTATTACTCACTGCATTTTTGACATTTGGCGCGGGGCTTGCCTTGGCCGATGTGAAAGGTACGGTAGTGTCTGGAGAGGGCGATGAGCCTGTGATAGGCGCATCTATTGTGGTGAAAGGCACCACCAACGGCACCATCACCGATGTGGACGGTTCGTTCGAATTGCCCGTATCGGCTGGTGATGTGCTGGTTGTCTCCTACATCGGCATGAAAACCCAAGAGGTGGTTGCAAAAAATGGCATGACTATTCATTTGGAGGAAGATGCCCAGATGATTGACGAAGTCATCTCCGTCGCCTACGGCACCTCCACGAAAAAAGCCTTTACGGGTGCTGCACAGTCGAAACGCGGCGACGAAATAGCCAAAATGCAGGTTTCTGATGTGTCGAAATCGCTCGATGGTGCAATGGCTGGCGTGCAGGTGGTATCGAGTTCGGGTCAACCGGGAACATCGGCCTCTATCCGCATTCGTGGTGTGGGCTCTATCTCGGCTTCGCAATCGCCGCTTATCGTGGTCGATGGTGTGCCTTACGAAGGCTCGTTGAACTCTATTCCTTCGCAAGATATCGCTTCGCTCACCGTGTTGAAAGACGCTGCCGCCAACTCGATGTATGGTGCGCGCGGCTCGAATGGTGTAATCCTTATTACGACTAAAAAAGGTGAATCGGGCAAAATCAATGTCAATCTCGAAGCACGCGTGGGTGGCAATATGCGTGGTGTACCCGCATACGACATCATTACCGACCCGGGCGACTACTACGAGATGATGTGGGAATCCATTCGCAACTCCTATTATTACAGTGGCTCGTCGTATTTGGCTTCGGGTATTGCGGCCTCAAACGACCTGATCAATAAATTGGGCTACAATATCTATAAGGGTATTCCCGATGCCGAGGTGGTAAACTACGCCACTGGTCGCTTGAATCCCAATGCAAAAGAGTTGAAATGGACCGATTCGTGGCTGAAAGAGCCGTTCCAAGTAGGCTTGCGCCAAGAGTACAACTTGAGCATCAGCGGTGGTGTGGACAAGACGAACTACTACATTTCGGCGGGCTATCTCAACGATAATGGCTACATCTCCAACTCTGGTTTTGAGCGTTTCAATGTGCGCGCCAAATTGGAACAAGAGGTAACCAAATGGCTCAAAGTGAACATCAATTCAGCCTACACACACACCTCGAGCGATTCGCCAACGGCTGGCACATCGGGCTACAGCAACCTGTTTATGTTCTCGCAGAGTATTGCCCCAATCTATCCTGTGTATCTCTACAACCGCGATGGTGTGGCACAATATGACGCTAATGGCAAACGCCGTTACGACTTTGGCGAAGAAGACAAAGACAACGGCTATATGTCGCGCGCCTATGCATCGAACCAAAACCCATTGGCAACGAACGAAGCCAACATCTACCGTTCGGTGTGGGACAACTTGAACCTGCGTGGCGGCTTGGATTTCACGCTCTATAAAGGACTGAAACTGCAAGTGAACGCTGCCTACGATGTTTACAACATCAACTCTACCGAGTTTATGACACCAATAGGTGGCGATGCCAAAACTGCCAATGGTCGCGGCACAAAATCGACACAACGCTACATAGCGCTGAATACCAACCAGTTGCTTACCTACGAAAATACATTCGACGGTGTGCACAGCATCAATGTGTTGCTCGGTCACGAGTTCAAAATGGACAAGAGTGAGGTACTGAGCGGTCAAAAATCGCAGTTCTACGATTCGACCAACCCAGAATTTGAAACCGCAGGTTCGATCGATGGACTCACATCGTACACCTCGGCCTACAAAATTCAAGGTTTCTTGAGCCGCTTCGAATACAACTACGCCGAAAAATACTATCTTTCAGCCTCGTATCGTACCGATGGTTCTTCTTATTTCGCACCAAAAGTGCGTTGGGGACACTTCTGGTCGGTTGGTGCCAGTTGGCGTATGAAAGAGGAGAGTTGGCTTCAGGGCGTTGAGGCTATACACGACTTGAAACTGAAAGCCAGTTACGGCACACAAGGTAACGACAATGTGGGTCTTGGCTCTGCACCATACATCGACACTTACGCTTATGCCGAGTCGACCGACGGTGGTAAAAAATCGCCCGTTCTGTCGAACCGCGGCAATCCCGACCTCACTTGGGAGAAGAGTAACAACCTGAATGTGGGCGTTGAATTGGGTCTGTTCGACCGTTTGGACATCGAAGCCGATTTCTTTATCAAAGAGACCAAGGACATGATTTATGCCAAACCGCTGCCGCCTTCGGTAGGTTCGCCTGCCTATATGTACACCAACGAAATGGATATGCGCAACATCGGCGTGGAGGTAACTCTTGGTGCTACCTTGCTGAAAACGCGTAACCTGAAATGGACAGTCGATTTGAACTTGACGCACTACAAAAACCAACTTACGCGCCTCCCAGCCGACAAACAGTCGCTTATCGACCAAGATGGCGGCTATGCTTCTGGCAGTTACTGGCGCTCGGTGGGTGGTAGCATCTACGACTTCTACGACTACCACTACCTCGGTGTAGAGGCTTCGAGCGGTCTGCCGATGTACGAAGTTACAGCAGAAGACTATGCGAAAGCGCAAGAGACTGCGGTCGAGAACGGCATTGCTTTCGACGAATCGGCCTATGGTCAGTTGGAAGATGGTACGCGCTACGCCTACAAAACAGCCAACGCCTCGCAAAAAGTGCTAGGCAAGACAGCCATTCCCGACCTCTATGGTGGTCTGAACACCTCACTGGAGTTCTACGGTGTCGATTTGAGCATACAGACGGCCTTCCAAATAGGCGGCTATGTGTACGACAGTTTCTACGGCTCGTTGATGGGCGGTGGCGAATATGGTGCTAACTGGCACAAAGACATATTCAAACGCTGGACATCGACCAACACCAACACCAATGTGCCGCGTGTGGGCGTAAATTCGCAAGACCTCGGTCTGCAAGGCGATGCCACACTCACTTCGGCAAGTTATTTCAGCCTGCGCAACATCACACTGGGCTACACATTCCCGAAAAAGTTGATGGAAAAGGCCAAAATCAAAACGCTGCGCCTCTATGTCGTAGCCGACAACATTGCTTTGGCTTCGGCGCGCAAAGGCCTCGACCCACGCCAATCGTTCTCGGGTGCTACGGGCTATGTCTATTCGGCCATGGCTACAGTTTCGGGTGGTATCACCATTGGTTTCTAACTCTAAAAAACAACGACAGTCATGAAAAAATATCAATTGCTTTTGGTGATTTCGGCTGCAGCACTCCTGACAGCCTGCGAGGCCGACTACTTGTCGGTCGAAGATACAGCGACCATCACGGCCGACCGCTATCGCGAGCTCATCGCATCGGATCCTTCGACGCTCCAAAATAGTGTCAATGGACTCTATACCACCATGTATATGGAATACAGCAGTGATAACCACGACGAAATCGGCATTGGGTCGATACTGCATGCAACCGACATGATGACCGAAGATATTGTACAAGCCAAAGAACATTGGTTTACCTACGATTATCAACTCGAGTTCCGCATGAACAACTACCGCCGTCCCTATTCGGTGTGGACCATATTCTACACTATGATTAACAATGCCAATGGCGTCATTGCTTTGGTCGATCTCGATATTGCCAACGGCGATGCGACTACCAACACTGCCAAAACATTGCGTAGTTGCTACGGACAAGCACTTGGCATTCGCGCCTTATCCTATATGTATCTGATTCAGATATTCCAAAACCCATTCACGGCAGCACCTACGGCTGCGGGTGCGTCTATCGATCGTAGCAAATTGGGTGTACCGCTCTATTTTGCCTCGAACGAAACCGACAAAGAGTCGATCTACAGCCGTAACACAGTCGGTGCAGTGCTCGATGTTATCGAAGCCGACCTATTGAAGGCCGAAAAGATGCTCGAAGGCGTGAAACGCTCTAACAAAGTGCAGATCGACAAAAGTGTAATCGAGGGTCTGTTGGCACGCTACTACCTGCTTGTCGGCGATTGGAGCAAAGCCGCCGAACATGCCCAGTTGGCTTACGCTGGCTACACCATTATGGAAGAGGCAGAACTCGTTTCTGGCGGCTTTATCGACATCGAGTCGAAGGAGTGGATGTGGGGCTTCGATGTTACCACCGAAACATCGCTCATCTATGCTTCGTGGTACTCGCACATTTCGAACCTTGCGCCAGGCTACGCTGGTGGCGGCTATGCACCGCGCGCCATCGACAAACGCCTCTACGAACAGATACCCGAAACCGACTTCCGCAAACGCTGGTTCAATGGTGACAGTGGCGATAAAACACAGTCGCAACCAGGCGCACAAGGTGCCTATGCTAATGTTAAATTTGGTTGGGACGGCACTTGGACCATGGACAACCCCTATATGCGTGCTGCCGAAATGTATCTGATAGAGGCCGAAGCCAAAGCACGCCAAGGCAACGAAACAGGGGCTGCCGAAGCACTGAAACCGCTGATGGCAAAGCGCGACACCGCTTGGAATGCCACCTCGGTATCGGTCGAAGATGTGCTGCTGCAACGCCGCATCGAACTTTGGGGCGAAGGCTTTGCCTATTTCGACCTGAAACGCAACTACCGCGGTATCGACCGCACTTACGATGGCAGCAACCACCGCAAACCCGACGGATTCATCAAAGTAGATGCTGGCGATGTACGCTGGACCTATCAAATTCCGCTTAGCGAGTTGCAAGAAAATACCGAAATAACAGACAACGACCAAAATCCGTAAACAGCGGTTGCGTATAACAATGTTTTTCTGAAAAATAAAAAAAAGGAATTGTGCTATGAAAATAAATTTGAAAATAATGTTGCCAGCACTGTTGCTGCTTGCCGCACTTGTCGCCTGCGAAAAATCGCCCGTGAAGAGAGATTACGATTCGGCGATCGATTCCAGTAAAACGCCGAGAGGGCTTGTCGCCAACGATGCTGTGGTGTGGATGAACAAAGTTAAAATGTCGGGCAAAATTCCCGATAACTCTGCTCTCGAAAGAGGCATAATCTATTGTATCGACACGCTTGTGGACAAATATGGTTCGATAGAAGATGCATTATTGGCTGGTGTAATCAATGAAAAATATATTGTTCAAGACACAACCGCGGCGGAATATATAGAACTCGTTGTCGGAGATTTACAGCCTAAACACGAGTACTATTATGCGATATATGCAGTCAATCAAAATGGCATTGCTTTTTCTGACCCAATTTTGTTTAAAACAACTGGTGTGGCACAGCCATTGCTTGATGTTAGTGGCACTACAAAACAAGAAACTTGGGAGGAATCCTTTTCCTTTATCGATAAAGATGGCGATGGACAGCAATTTAAGTTTGCAACTAAAGATAGTAAGAATGGTCTTTGTTCTTATTCGTGGGAACTTGGTAAAACCTATAAACCAGACAATCTGATTGTTACCAAAAAACTTGACATTGGTTTTGACATGAACATCGATTATCAAATCTATCCCTCGACCAAAGGAAACACATACGCCGATAAATTTGCGTTGCTCATATCAAATGAGCTTATCACGGCCGACAACTGCGACAAAGCGTTTGTTCTCGATTCACTGCGATTTACGGCAGACTATAAATTGGATAGCGTGCGTAAAATAGTCAAAACATTGCCGATACCTGTCGAATACGAATTTTCGGATGTGTATATTGCAGTGCGTCATTTCGAATCGACAAACCAATCGGGTGTGTTTGTAGAAACATTGAAAGTATATTAAAAAACAACTTATTGTTTAATTTAAATTTTTAGAGTATGAAAACAAAAATTTCTTTATTGTTTTTGTTGGTTGCCTGTGCAGGTTCTGTATTGGCAATAGGTAGAGATGCAAAGTGCGTAATACGCGAAAAAGCATCGAATGAGCGTGTGGCTAAAGCCCCTGCACAAAAGGCTGAAGTTGATCCCATTGTATTTTTCTCTTCGTTTGAAACCGAAGACGAATGGACAATTACGGATAACAGTGAAACTGCTGCTTTTAATATGAGTCTTGGCTCGCTACAAGCTTTATCGGCTGTTAGTGGCGATTACTATTTGATTTCTGGCTACGATTCAGAGAATCCTCGTGATGCTTGGGCTATTTCGCCTGCAGTATCATTGAAAAAAGACACAAAGTATTATGTTTCGGCCTATGTTTATGTACCTGGTTATGAAGGGAACTTGGACTCGTTGGCCATTACCATAGGAACCGATGGCACCATAGAGGCACAAACTAAAGCCTTGATTCAAATCAAAGAGTCTATTACGACTTGGACTTTGGTACAAGTGGAGTATACGCCGACTGAAGACGGCTTGTATTATTTCGGAATTCACCATGCTACGGCCGTTGCCGATGTAAATGCTATAGGTGTTGACGACTTTACGGTATCGACCGAAGAGCAAAAACCTAACGACCCACGCTTTGATGGAGTTTCGTTTGACGGCGCTGCAACATATTTGCTGGAAGATGGTAAAACCATTGCTGCAGTTATCTCGCCTTCCGACACAAGCATTTATGCTCAAATTATCACAAGTTTCTGCGACTCTATTGCTATCGAAGCCATCGCTGGCAGTATAGATTCGTTGTTTGTCGATGCAGAAGGAAACATTGCGCTTGAGGGCAAATACTATCCCGACTATTTCTTGGTAACTGGCATAGGCGACTTTGAAGTGAAAGTCAAGATGTTTGCATCGGTTGATGCTACGGTTAGTATCGATACAGTTATAACATTTACTGTTGTAGCATTGGAAGATGATACAAAAGCACATCTGTGGTCGAATGTTGCCATTGGAGCAGAACTTAGCGCATCCTCGTTCGTATCGTTGCAAGGCGGCTATTGCTCTGCATTTTCCGAGGGGTATTATTTGCCCGAAGGACAGAATGCCTCTATCGATTCTATCGCACTGTGGGTTAGTAGTTATTATGTTCAAGAGAGTAACCTCGACAGTAAAATCCGCATCAAATTTATGGCAGATAATGGAGAAGGTGCCCCAGACCCACACGCACAATTTGCCTATTACGATGTTACATACCGTGAGTTGTTTGGTAGCGAGGCTATCGAAGAAAATACACTTGTTGGTATAAAACTAGAGCCAGCAGTAGTAGTAACAGGCGATTTCCATATTGGTTTGGATTTGGCGCGCCCCGATGGTATTTTGAACACGGAAGATGGTCGTGATTGGCTCAATTTGGCAATCGCACAAGTTAGTGGTTATCATGGTGGAGCTTATCTCACAACTGAAGGTGCAGATGAACTTGGCGCAGAAGAAGGGTGGTACAATCTGTATTCATTTTTCGGATCGTCGCTCTCTATAGCCTTGCTCCCAAATATAACATTTACCGATGAGGATGCCAACGAAACAGTGGATCCAGAAAACGACACCGCCATCAAGACGGCAAAAGCCGATAGCCAGTTGTCGATCTACCCGAACCCAGCCAAAGAGGTGATCTACATCAACAATTTGACTTCGGACGCTACGGCTACGGTTACCGATGTTACGGGCAAACAGATACTGTCGCTGTCGCATGTACAGAATAGCGTATCGGTATCGGGCTTGTCGAAAGGTATCTATTTCATCTCTATCAAAGATGCCGATGGCGTACACACCGCCAAATTTGTGAAAGAGTAATAGTTGCTTAAGCATTGTCGATATTGTGGGGTCGTGCTGAGCGCGCCCCCACATTTTTTTAAGGTGACTTCTGTAAATTCCCCGTTTTGTAAAAAAAATAACAAATAATGGTTTTTTTTGAATACTTTTGTGCGCTTTTTGTTTTTGGACTGCATCTGTCTGACTTTCACTCAATTACAATACCACCGCATTGCGCTTTCGCTCAAGCCAAACATCTGCTAGCCCAAAATTCAAAAATCACTACAAAGGAATTTACAGAAATCCCCTAAATAAAAAAAGTTAAATTGCTGGATTTTTGCGCTAAAAAGCGTACTTTTGCTACAGATTTATTTTGACAAATGATGAAACATATTGCTAAACGGATGATTGTGGTTTGGGCGGCGTTGGCAGTGCCGCTGTTGTTAGGGGCTGTTCCTGCCTCGCCCGAGGCTTTCGAGGTGCTACAACCCGACGGCACACCGCTGCTGGTGCGCATCGTAGGCGACGAAAACGCACACTATATGCAGACTGCCGACGGCTGCCCTGTGGTACAAACCGCCGATGGTTGGTACGAATATGCCCAAGCCGCTGGCGACCGTTTGCAAGCCAGTGGCGTAACGGCACGCAATGCGCACGCTCGCTCGCTGCGCGACCGCCGTTTGGTAAAACGCCTTTCGCAAACATTGCCACAGCCCAAAGCCGCGCCACGCATGGCAAACGGCGCAGATGTACCGCAGCGTTTCCCACTGCAAGGGAGTCCGCAAAGTTTGGTTATTTTGGTGGAGTTTACCAACAAAAAATTTGAGATAGCAGAGCCACAAGCAAAATTTACTGCGCTACTCAACGAAAAAGGGTACAGCCAAAACGGCGGCACAGGATCGGCACGCGACTATTTCAGCGACAACTCGTATGGTAATTTCACACCCGAATTTGTGGTAGTAGGGCCAGTACAACTCGACAATCCCTACAACTATTACGGCGAGAATGACAAGAGTGGTGACAAACGCTCTCGTCAGATGATAATAGACGCTTGTCGCAAAGCCGACACGCTCGGTGTTAATTTTGCGGACTACGATACCGATGGCGACGGCGTTGTGGACAATGTGTTTGTCTATTATGCTGGTTACAACGAGGCCGAAGGCGGCGGCGACAACACCATTTGGCCGCATCGTTGGAAAATTTCGACACTGCAAAGCCTAAAAATCGACGGCGTTTATATCGACGACTACGCCTGTACCTCGGAATTGCGCGGTAAATCGGGTTTGACCATGTGCGGCATTGGCACTTTTGTACACGAATTTGGTCATGTGCTTGGTTTGCCCGACTTTTATCCTACCGATGGTTCGGAACATACCACATTGCGCAGTTGGGATGTGATGGACTATGGACCTTACAACAACAATGGGCGCACGCCTCCCGCCTATTCGGCCTACGAACGGTTTTTCTTGGGCTGGCTCAAACCTAAATTGCTGAAAGACCCCACTTTTGTAACGCTCGACACACTGACGGTATCGAACGAGGCGTGTATCATCACTCAAACGCGTGCGCACAATTTGAGCGGCACACGCCCATCGCCCAACCAGTTTTTTATGCTCGAAAATCGGCAGAAAAAAGGGTGGGACACCTACTTGCCAGCGCACGGTTTGCTGGTAACGCGCGTGAACTACAATTCCACCAAGTGGAACTACAACACCGTGAACAACGACCCAACGAACATGTGCGTGGCGATTATGGCTGCCTATCCATCGGCTTTCAACACCACCAGCGACACCTATCCGGGCAGCCGCAATGTAACAGTTTATCGTCCTGTGCTGAACAGTGGCGAGGAGATTGGGCAAGCCTTGACTTATATCGAAGAAAAAAATGGCATCGTTTCGTTCCGCTACGATGGCGGTGGCGATGGTTTTCCATCGTACGACGAGTTCCCGGCGTCGCTCGATATGTTCACTACCATTCAACAAGTAGCGTCCGACTCGCAAAGCGTGGCGGTGCGTGGGCGTTGGATAGACGAACCACTAAAAGTTTCGCTCAAGTCGGGCGAAAAATTCCAAATTGCCATTGCTGATTCGGCGAAAACGCCAGTGTGGGGCAGTTCGCTCACCTTTGCGCAGAGTGCCGATTCGTTGATCGACGCTACGCTGTTGGTGCGCTATTTCCCGGAAATTGCCTCGTTTGGTGCTACCGATCGCGACACCATTTTGCTTGTCAAAGACAAATATACCACATTCGAAATTGCCATTTCGGGCAAATCGACGCGCCCCGTGTTGGTTGAAGTGCCAGTCGCAACAGAGGCTACCGACACCACAAGTAGTTCGTTTGTGGCGCATTGGGATGCGGCTTTCGATGCCACTGGCTACTATCTTTCGGTTTATGCCGTGAGCGAAGGCACAAGCACGCTTGTCGAGGGCTTCGACAACTACTCTACATCTGACTCTGTGCCACTCGATTGGGAGTCGTCGTTAGATGTGGTGAACACCGTGATATTTAGCGAGGCTGCGCCATCGCTTGTGTTCACCGAAAATAGCGACACGCTCGTTACCGAACGCTACATTTTCCCGATTGATAGTATCGGTTTTTGGCTGCACGGCATGAGTGCTACTGGGAGTCTGCTCAAAATAGAGGCGTTCGATTCGGTTTGGTCGCCTGTCGATTCGCTGGTTATAACCGCCGCCACCAAACGCACAACGGTGCATTTTGCTCTGCCTGCAGGCAACGCCTATACGCGCTTCCGCATCACCTATCAAAAGAAAGACGGCAAGGTACTTTTCGACGATTTCACCGTCTATTTTGCCAAAAATGTAGAGTACAAACTGCGGCATCAATTTGTCGATTCGCTCAGATACAGTGTTGAAGATTTGAATTTCAATACCGAATATCGTTATCGTTTGCAAGCGACAGACAAAACGGAGTATTACGAAAACATTACCGATTTTTCGAACGAAATTTCGGTAGAAACTGCCGATGCTATTTGCATTTTTACTAATCCATCGCTTAAAGTATTTCGTCTATTGGACAACACTTACGAGGTGCAATTGGATTCTGTCAGAGCGAACCATCACCTCTATGTTTACACCATCGATGGGCGGCTGCTGGCAGACATAAAAGTAGGCGACACCGGAGAGAGAGTAAAACTGCCTCTGTTGCCAGTCAACAATGTCTATTTGTTGAAATATTCGTCAGAAAAAGGCAGACGCCGCAACGATCCATCGGCCAAAATCCTCGTTCAGCCGTTCTGATAGCGAAATTTCGACCAAATCAACAAATCATCAAAAAGGACGCAGCACACTGCGCCCTTTTTGTTGTTTCGTTCAAGTTTTTCCGCAATTTGGCAGAGTTTTTTTCCGCAATTTGGCACAAATGACGACTAAGACTAAGACGAAGACAATTTCAGATTGAGTTGATGAGTTGATCGGTCGTTGAGAAGTTGATGAATTGAAAAGTTTAACTCATCAATAAGGATCTGTGGGGTTAAATCAATCTTCAAATTTTCAAATCCTCTAATAAGAAACCAGAAACCAGAAATTATTTTTCACTTTACAAACTTTATAAACTTTCCCACTTTCAACTAAAATTCGTACCTTTATGGGTTTGAAAATGCAGTTGATAATTATCGAATTTATTTGAAACAATTATGGGAAATCTTGTGGCTATCGTGGGGCGACCGAATGTGGGTAAATCGACGCTTTTTAGGCGTATAGGTCCAAATTGCAGGATAGTTTTTTGGGGGGGACAAAAAGAGAGCGAGTAGGCAGGGATGTCCAATTGGACATCCCTGCCTACTCGTATGCGTTAGAACTATCTAATCTGTCCAAGAAAAAGCCACTTATAAAGTGTTTCCTGCTCTCTTTTGTCATACCACTATGATTGTTCAAATTCTTCTTCAAATCAGTAAAAGTACCCTCTATTCTGTTGTTTGTATTCGGCATTCCTGCGCACTTAGAGTGCTGATATGTAAACAGATACGGAAGAAAAAAGTCAATACTATACATCGCCGTTCGCAACTTTCTGTGGGTGTAGCGTTGCCGCCCTGTTACTGACGAGGTGGAGCGTCTATTCAGTGTATCCTTCCACCTATTTTTCCAATCAGCATACTGTCGTTCAAAATCATCTTTCTTGTAGTTGACAATCTCTCCAATCAGCCTATTCAATTCTCTGGCAGCCAGTAGTTTAGGCCTTAAAGTAAGATATCGTCTAATTATCTGTTTCATGTGAAATTGGCACATCTGAAGGTTGTATCGACCATCTAATTCACTAAAAAGAGGTCTGATACCATCGAGAATTATGCCGTTTATCGTGTAGCCACGCTCTTCTATCGAACTGATTGCTTCTAAGTAGTCAGAAACCCTTTCGTGACTGATATATGCGAGGTACAGCGGCCGACCAGAAGCGCTGTCGATGGCCGCCAATACGCCCCAATTGCGTCCCCAATAAGTGGCATCAATATGGACATAGCCTTCGCCTAATAATGCTGGTTGCTTCCACTCCTTCACTATCGTGCAAAGTTGTCGTTTAATAGTTGATTCACTGACGCCGACACTTTCGGCAATCTCCAATACAGTCTGCTTTCTGGCAGAATACATCTTCCAAAGGTTGTCTTTCGAGATGACTTTCAAGTTGCGGAACTGGTGTTTGCAATGGCCACAGATATACAATTGAACACCGTTTCGTTTGCCGTTTTTTATCACCTTCGATGAACGACATACAAGACATAGAATTTTATACATTTCGAGCGTTTTTAAGGGTATCTTGAACGCTCCAAAGATAGATCAATTCGGTCATTACAGCAATTTTTATCCTGCAAAATGACCTATTGAGGCAACTCGTGCGACGAAAAATGGCTCAAGACATCTTGAGCCGCATAATGAATTGTATATCTAATAGTTACACCCTATTTTATCCTGCAATTTGACCTATAGGTCAAAATTTTTTTGTAAATTTGGCGTTTGAATTATCAGAGAATTTTATTTAGGAAGAAAAATGAAAAAGTATTTGGTTTTGTTTGTTGCGTTGCTCGCTACTATTGCGGCGAAAGCCGTTCCTGCCATGCCCGAGCCGATAAATGTTACTCAGCCCGATGGCACCACGCTGCAGGTGTCGCTCCATGGCGACGAGATGGCGCATTACACCACAACCGGCGATGGCTATCTGGTGGCTGAAAGTGCCAGCGGTTTTCAGTATGCCACTTTTGCTGCCGACGATGCACTGCAACTGTCGGGCGTGGTGGCTCACAATGCGGAACAACGCTCTGCCGCCGAACGGCAGTTTGTGGCTTCGCTGCAGCGGGTCGAGAAGATGCCAGCCGCCGTGCAACGCCAGCATGCGCGCCAACGTGCTTTGCAACAGCAGGCACATACCAAATCGTATCCGCTGAAAGGTTCGCCGCATAGCCTTGTCATTTTGGTAGAATTCTCCGATTTGAAATTTACACTTTCCGATCCGCAGGCAAAATTCACTGCGCTACTCAACGAGAGTGGCTACAGCGAAAACGGTGGCACTGGTTCGGCGCGCGACTATTTCATTGCCGCTAGCGATAGCGCTTTCACCCCAATTTTCGATGTCTATGGGCCATATACGCTGCCCGAAACGATGGAGTTTTACGGTAGTAATGCCTCGAATAGAAACGATGTGTATGCTTCGGTCATGATAACTCAGGCTGTGGAGAAAGCCTGCGATGCTGGCGTCGACCTTTCGATATACGACACCGACAACAATGGTGTTTTAGATAATGTGTTTGTCTACTATGCTGGTCACAACGAGGCGGAATATGGTGGTGAAAATACCATTTGGCCGCATCGCTCGAAAATTTGGGGAAGTGCCGAGTATTGCGGAAAAACTGTGTACGACTACGCTTGTACCTCCGAACTGCGCTTGAATTCTGGCTCAACCATGTGCAATATTGGCACATTTGTACACGAATTTGGTCATGTGCTTGGTCTCCCCGACCTTTACGACACTAGCAATAACGATGCTTATACTGTTGGTTCGTGGGATGTGATGGATGCTGGCGCGTATAACAACAGCAGTCGTACACCGCCTACCTATTCGTCGTACGAGCGGTTCTTCTTGGGTTGGCTCACACCTACACAGTTGGAAAATCCAGGTTTGCACATGCTCGAACCGCTCGCCACATCGAATCAGGCCTATCTGATTGCCGCAACGGCGCACAATTTGAATGGCGCAAGTCCATCGCCACGCGAATTTTTCATGATCGAAAATCGTCAGCATGTTGGTTGGGATGCACCCGAAAAATCGTTGCCTGGCGTGGGAATGCTCGTCACTCACATCAACTACGACGCAGGTTCGTGGAATAACAACACGCCAAATAATGATCCTAGCAATCTCCGCGTCGATATTGTGGAGGCATACAATTCGAAACCAACTGTATCGTCGGCCAGCGACACCTATCCTGGCTCGCGCGGTGTGATGATTTGTCGCCCAGTTTTGCACGATGGCACCGACCTAGAACAGCCGCTAATGAACATTCGCGAAACGGGCAATATGGTTTCTTTTGTCTATATTTCCGATAGTGCCAGCAGTTTCATTTTCGAGCCGAGCAGCATCGATCTGCTCAACTCGTCGTACGACAGCGAGACACGCCGCATGGTTTCGATTGGTCTTGATTCGGTACGCATCGATGGAAAAGGGTTGATACCAAGCGACAAAGTTACCATTTCTACAAAAAACTACTTCGAACTCTCGTTCGATGGCGAAGTCTGGAGCGGAAACCTCACCGATACCATTCTGAGCGATTCTACCTACAATCGTAAAATCTATATTCACTACAATCCGTACGCTCAAAAATGCGATGTGGAGGTAGGCACTATCACGGTAAGCACTTCGTCGTCGATGGCAATAATGGGCATTACTGGCACTTCGCCACGCCCGACCTATGTTACCACGCCAGTGATGGAAGAGGTTAGCGATGTTACGCCCTATTCTTTCATGGCGCATTGGGGCGCAGTGGACGATGCCGAAGAGTATTACGTCACGGTCTATCGCAAAGTGCAAGAACCTTCGGAAACGATGCAGAGCTTCGAGGATTTCAGCGACAAATCGGCTGTGGCAGAGAGTGGTTGGTCGTCGAATTTCAATAGCACCACCACATCGGTAAAGAGCCAAGGCTCACGCGCCCTGTTGTTCCAAACTACGGGCGATACGCTCGTTTCGCAAGATTATGTGTCGCCAGTGAGCGAGTTCTCGTTCTGGGTTTGCGGCAACTACACCACCAACGACGATCCCGAAATTGGCGGTCGCATCCGAGTGCATATCTCTGCCGATGGCGTGGCGTGGACTGTTATCGATTCGGTGGAGATTGGCAAAACCACCAAAGCGACCAAGACTTTTGCGTCCGATACCACCTACACGCGCATAATGCTCACCTACACGCACAAAGGCGGCAAAGGCGGGGCGGCTGTCGATGCTTTCACGGCAAAATGCAACGAGAAAATTATCTATCTTCACCAAGGGCGCGAACTCTCCATTCTTGGCAATGCCGAGCCGATGGTCTACATCACCGACCTGCAGCCAAACACCGAGTACTATTGCCAAGTGCAGTGCAGCGATTTGAACAAAGGCTGCGAGGAACACCTGACCGAACTCTCGGAACCGCTGCTCATAAAAACGCTCGACGGCACCAGCAGCAGTGGTAGCAAACTCACTGTGGCGTACGAAAATGGCGAATATGTGGTGTATGTGCCGCAAGCCGACGTCGATCGCTACATTTTTGTGTACGATGTGCGCGGCATTCTGGTTGAAAAAATCGCCATCGAAAGCACGCTCGAAAACCGCATTGTGCTGCCGCAACTGCTGCCAAACAACATCTATGTGCTGAAATACTCCGAAGAGGGACGCCACAAACGCAAAGACAAGTGGGCGAAACTGTTCTATCAGAAATTTTAGTTAGGAGTTAGGAGTGTTCGCGCCACAGATGAACAACCAATTCAATCATTCAATAATTCAATGATTGTATTGTAGGGTCGAATGATTATTCGCCCGCTTTCTCGGATTACAAATCCCGCGCGACTGCCAGGTTCGCGACATTCTACTTTCTGCGGTTGGTCAAAGTCA
>CAVFDI010000041.1:0-15567 GCA_963621145.1 Paludibacteraceae bacterium
GTTCTAAAAATTATCTTTGCAAGAATTTTTGAATTATAATCGAGCAGATTTTTTTGATTTTCGAAGGAGCAGGGTGTCTTGTAACCGAAAAAAGACGAAAAAGATGCCGATTAGAAACGAAAAATCGCAAAGAGCAAGCCAAAACGCAAAAACATCTAGTAACTTACCAAAGAAAAATATAAAAGCGTAGAATTTTTAGAACCTACCTGCAAATGAAAAAATTGAAGGATAACATCTCGCCTTGGCTTTGGGTGCCGACGCTCTATTTTGCCGAAGGCGTGCCGTATTTCATCGTCAACAATGTGTCGGTGATGATGCTCACGCGCATGGGAGTGCCAAATGGACAAATGTCGTTCTACACTTCGCTACTCTATTTGCCGTGGCTCATCAAACCGTTTTGGTGTCCGTTTGTCGACATCATCAAAACTAAACGTTGGTGGATTTTGGCGATGCAAATGATCATCACTGCGGCATTTGTGGGACTCACGCTCGCCATTCCGCACCCTGCCGACGAAGTTATTGCAGCGCACGAAACGCCAATTTCGCTTTTTGCCGTCATGCTGATCATCTTTTGGATAACGGCTTTTGCCAGTGCCACGCACGACATTGCCGCCGATGGATTCTACATGTTGGCACTCTCGCCTGGCGACCAGTCGTTGTTTGTAGGCATTCGATCTACTTTCTATCGCATTTCGTCGCTGTTTGGGCAAGGTGTGCTGATTGCCATTGCGGGCTTGCTCGAAACGCGTACCAACAACATCCCTTTTGCTTGGCAAATGACGTTGCTCATCACATCGGTTCTCTTTGGTTTGATAACCATTTGGCATCTATTTTTTGTGCCAAAACCTGCAAGCGATCGTCCGCATGTGGAAGATGCCTCTGCCAATCGCGCCAGCGAAATTTTGCACGAGTTTGGACGCACTTTTGCCACCTATTTTCGCAAACCAGGCGTGGTGTTGGCCATCGTTTTTATGCTGGTCTATCGTCTGCCCGAGGCCTTTTTGCTGAAGATGATAAATCCGTTTTTGGTTGCGCCTGTGGCTGAAGGCGGACTTGCGCTCAGCACCGAAACAGTGGGCATTGCCTATGGCACTATCGGAATAATTATGCTCACTGTGGGCGGCATTTTGGGTGGCATTTTTGCCTCACGCGTCGGCCTTAAAAAATCGATGTGGCTCATGGCGGCGTGCATGACTTTGCCCTGCTTCAGTTTTGTATATCTCAGCATGTGCCAACCGTCGAACATTGTGCTTATCTCGCTGGCCATAGCCGTGGAGCAGTTTGGCTACGGATTTGGTTTCACAGCCTACACACTTTACATGATGTATTTTTCCGAAGGCGAATTCAAGACTGCGCATTACGCCATCTGCACCGCTTTCATGGCGGCCAGCATGATGTTGCCTGGACTTGTAGCGGGCTATTTGCAGGAACGGCTCGGCTACGCCAATTTCTTTTGGATGGTGATAGCGTGCTGCATTGCTACTGTGATTGTAACCCACCTTGTTCTTCGCCACATCGATCCGCAGTTTGGAAAAAAATCATCGAATCATTGATTTATTGAATCATTGGATGATTTTCGAGTAACTCCTTTGCAGTTTTGCCAAAAATTGGGTGTCGCCATTGAGGTAGGATTTCGACGAGGGGCTGCAGCACAAACGGTCGTATGTGCATGAGCGGGTGCGGCAGTGTGAGATCGGTGCTTTGCAACATTTGTCCGTCGCAGTCTATCAGGTCGATGTCGATAATGCGGTCGTGGTAGTGCCCAGCGTGCGATTTTTCGGTGCGCCCCATCAGCCGCTCTATGGCTTGCGTCTCGGCAAGCAGTTTTTGTGGCGTGAGATCAGTTTGAATTATCAGCACACTATTTGCGAAAGCGTTTTCGCTGCAAAATCCCCATGGCTCAGATTCGTAGATGGCACTACACACCACAAGCGTGCCAACGCGCTCGGTGAGCAGTTGCGTAGCACGACTTAAGTTTTCGGCTCGGTTGCCAAGGTTAGAGCCAAGTGACAGAATGGCTTGCATTAGCCGATGAGCGCGGCGTAGCCTTTGGCGTCGAGCAGGTTGGCAAGTTCGTCAGCATTCGAAATGGCCACTTTCACCATCCAGCCTTCGCCGTAAGGATCGGAGTTGACCAACTCGGGCTGCGATTCGAGAGCGGGATTCACCTCCAAAACCTCGCCCGAAGCGGGCATAAAGAGGTCAGAAACCGTTTTCACAGCCTCCACCGAGCCAAAAGTGTCGCCAGCCTTGAGCGTTTCGCCAGCGGTTTGAATGTCGACAAACACAATTTCGCCCAACTCGCTTTGTGCATAGTCGGTGATGCCAACATACGCCACATCGCCATCAACACGAATCCACTCGTGCTCGTTGGTGTACTTCAGATTTTCTGGAATAGTCATTTTGTGTAGATTTATTGCGGTGCAAAGATACAACTTTTTAATTACTCAATTTCCAATTTTTTAATCACTCAATTAGAAAGATGGCGTGCTACAATTATTGCCGAAGAAATTTATCAACATTACCGCGAAATGTGGTTGAAATTTTCTAATTTTGCAAGGTTGTAAATTTGAAACAAATCGGGCAAAAAATGAAGAATTTTCTGAAAATGACGCTGGCCACGCTAGTCGGTTTGGTGCTTTTTGGCGTGCTAACGATGATTATCGGCACAAGCCTGCTGGGTTCGATGATGATGATGAGCGACGCGCCCACATCGGTCGACAAAGGCACAGTTTTTGAGCTCTCGCTCGACGGCACACTCATCGAACGCAACGAAGCCAACGAAATGGCATTTTTAATGTCGAAATTTCAAAATAGCGGCGCCACCATTGGTCTCGACGAGGTGCTGACGGCCATCGACCGAGCAAAAAACAACGCAAATATAGTAGGAATTTACCTGAATATCGGCAGTTTGAGCGCATCGCCCGCATCGCTTTGCGAAATTCGTCAGGCGCTGGCCGACTTCAAAGCCACGGGCAAATGGATTGTGGCTTACGCCGACGACTACGGCAACGGCACTTATGCTCTGGCAACTGTGGCTGACAAACTCGCGCTGAACACGCACGGAACCATGGGTTTGACGGGTCTTTCGTTCGAGACAATGTTTTTCCACAAAGCACTCGAAAAATTCGGCGTCGAAATGCAAGTGTTCAAAGTTGGCACTTTCAAATCGGCTGTTGAACCATATATTTGTGACGAAATGAGCGACGCTAATCGTCTGCAAATGAACGAATTATCTACCTCGCTATGGAACTCGCTGCGCAACGATATGTCGCAAGGGCGCAATCTGCCAAACGAGGTTTTCGACGATTTTGCCAACCGTGGCGACTTCTTTGCCGATGCCGATGTGGCGTACAATCATCATTTGGTCGATACGCTAGTCTATCGCGAAGAGATGAAATCGATAATCGAGTCGTTAGCTGGCAAAAATTATGCTTCGTCTGATTTGAAAACGATGAAAAATCTGCCTGACGAGACAAAATATTCGGCTCAAAAAATTGCGGTAGTCTATGCCACAGGCGAGATAGACGGCAATGGTAACGATGCCATGGATTCTGAAAAAATTGCCGAGACATTGACAGATTTGGCCGATGACGATGCCGTGAAAGCCGTAGTTTTGCGTGTGAATTCGCCAGGCGGCAGTGCCTACGGATCGGAACAGATGTGGCACGCCACGCAGTTGGTCAAAGCCAAGAAACCGTTCATTGTTTCGATGGGCGACTATGCCGCTTCGGGCGGATACTACATGTCGTGCGGCGCCGATACCATTGTGGCGCAAGCAACCACGCTCACGGGTTCGATTGGCATTTTTGGCGTGCTGCCGAACATCAAGAAAGCGACTGACTATGTGGGCGTTAGTTCCGATGGCGTGAAAACACACGAATACGCCGATTTTGGTTCGATGTTCCGCCCAGTTACCGAAGGCGAAAGGCGACTTTTCCAGAATTCGGTGGAGCGCGGCTACAAACTGTTTGTTAAACGCTGTGCCGACGGTCGCCACACCACGCCCGAAGCCATCGAAAAGATTGCCGAAGGACGCGTTTGGAGCGGCGAAGACGCGCTGAAAATCGGTTTGGTCGATGTGCTTGGTAATCTAGACGATGCCATTCGCATTGCAGCCGAAAAAGCCAATTTGACCGAATACAACATCAAAAATTATCCAACCAAGCGCGATTGGATGGCCTGCCTGATGGACGACCTCGAAATGAACATCGTGCAGCACCAATTGGGCGACGGCTACCGCTATTGGCAGATGTTGCAAAGCGCAAAAACGCGCCAAGGCGTATTGGCAATAATGCCATTTTACATCGAAATAAAGTAAAAAACGCTTCAACAATTCAACAATTCAACACTTCAACAATTCAACACTTCAACAATTCAACCCCTCTTATGATTGACCGTGCGACAGTTGCAAAAATTTTGGACGCTGCAGACATTTACGGTGTGGTGTCGGACTTTGTTACGCTAAAAAAACGCGGGGCAAACTATTGGGGTTGTTGCCCGTTTCACAACGAGAAAACGCCGTCGTTCAGTGTAAATCCATCGAAAGGCATTTTCAAATGTTTCGGTTGCGGCGAAGGCGGCGGCGCGGCAAAATTCATCATGAAACATGAAAATGTGTCGTACCCCGATGCACTGCGCTATCTTGCAAAAAAATACAACATCGAAATAGAAGAACGCGAAGAGACCGAAGAGGAAAAAGCCCAAAACGACGAGCGCGAAAGCCTGCTGACCGTTACAGAATTTGCTGCCAAGCATTTCGAAAATATGCTCCACGAGAGCGACGAAGGCAAGGCGGTTGGGCTGAGTTTTTTTCACGAGCGTGGCGTTTCGGACGAAACCATAAAGAAATTTCGCCTTGGCTATGCGCCCGAAGAGTGGTCGCTGTTGATGAACGCAGCGCAAAAAGGCGGCTATCAACTCGATTTTTTGGAAAAATGCGGACTCATCAGGCGCAAAGAGGGAAAAAATGAATTTTACGATTTCTTCCGCGATCGCGTGGTTTTTCCGTGGTTTTCGCGCAGCGGTCAGGTGATTGGTTTCACGGCGCGTGTGATGTCGCGCGAGACCAAAGGCGTGAACCAAAAATACATCAACTCGCCCGAATCGCCCATTTTCAAGAAAGATGAAGAGATTTTTGGCATCTATCAGGCCTCAAGAGCCATCAGCAAGGCAGAGTGCGTCTACATGGTCGAGGGTCAGTTCGATGTGATTTCGATGCACCAATGCGGCATAGAAAATGTGGTGGCATGTTCGGGCGGCAAAGGCTTGAGCATGGAACAAGCCATGAAACTTAAACGCCTGCAAGCCAAAGAGATAGTGCTGATGTACGACTCCGACGCGGCTGGCGAAAAAGATACCAATCAAGCCATTGGCGTGGCGTTGGAGGCCAATCTGGGCGTGAAAATTGTGCGCCTGCCCGAAGGCTCAGATCCCGACGATTTTTGTCGAAAACACAACGCCAACGAGGTGATGGCTTACATCGACGAAAACAAAACCGATTTCGCCACCTACAAATGTCGCCAGATTTTAGCAAAAAGCAATGGTGACCCCACGCGAAAAATTGCGCTCGTGAAAGAGGAATTGCTGCCACTATTGGCCGCCATTCAGGACAAAATGATGCGCTACGAATTTCTGAAAATCTGCTCGAATCTGCTTGATATTGAGATAGATACGCTGAACGAAGATGTTGCAAAATTCGTCAAACGGCAGATGGAGGAGAAGGAGCGACAAGCAGAACGCGAACGCCAAGAACGCCTTTCGCAACGCGACCAAATGCCCGAGCCGCCGCCAGATTTTGGTGATGTGCCCTATTCGCCCAACGACATACCGCAAAATGCCCCTATCGCCCCAAAATCGGATCCAAAGAAACTCTCAAAACTGGAGCAACTCGAAAGGAACATTTTGCAGTTTGCCCTGCGCTACGGCAACGAGCAGATTTTCGAAGATGAAGACGGCGTATGGACTGTGAACCGCTACATCGTTCACGAGTTGCTAGAGGTAGATCAAATTACGCTGCGCGATCCTTTGTGCCGCACAGTGCTTTTCGAGATTGCGGCGCACCACACCGAACCAGCGTTTAGTCCGCGATTTTTCGACGTGAACTATGGCGTAGGCGAGGTTAGCAGTTTTGTAACCGATTTGCTTTCGACCCGCTACACCGTGAGCCGCATGTTTACCGACGACGAAGACGCGCCCAAGGTAGAAGGCGCCACCGAGCGCGAGTTGGCTTCGTCGCAAGAGCGCCGCAATCGCTACGACAAAAAACAGCACGAAGCACGCATTCAGGAACTTTGCGAAGAGTTACAACATGTGATTTTGGAATACAAAACAGCACTTGTTATGGACGAGATTAATCGTACGACAATCGACCTGAAAAAAGCCTGCGACAACCACGACAATGCTGCTATGGAACAGATTTTGCAGCGCCTCGATCAGCTAAACCGAATCAAGAAAAAAGCCGCCGAACTGCTTGGCGGTAGAGTAATTGTGAAACTGTAGGGCTAATTGCAATACGCCACGCACTTTATAGACTTTTCACTTCGTCGCACTATTCAACTTTTTTGTAACTTTGCACACGGAAATCATCGCTTTGTCATGCAAATTTTGAAACAACTGCAATCGCCCAATTTACTGCTGCGCCTCGCGGTAGTGATGGCTACGGCTGTGCTGTGGTTTTTGCCCGACATTTGCAGAACTCCGTACCCCTACGAATATCGCGATTTCAAATTTCTCGACCATTTTGTGTGGTTCTCGCTGCCTGCGTTTTGGGCCAGTTTTGTGCAGTTTTGGGTAATTCTGTTCATTGCCATCTGGCTCGAGGTGGTGTGCGAACGCCGTCGCATTCTTGCCAACCGCAGCGCCATGCCTTTCACGGTGATGCTGCCGCTGGTGGCGTGCATCAACCATCTGCAATTTTTCTCGGCTTCGACGGTGGCTTTCGCGCTGTTTCTCTACTCAGTGTCGCAACTGCTACGAACCTACGGCGCAAAAAAAGAGTGCGTTGCCGAGGCGTTCAACATTGGCGTGGCCATGGCTCTTGCCGCCATGTTCGACCGTATGTATGTGCTGCTCATTCTGCTCATCATCATCGGCACAATAATTTTCGGAACCATCTCGGTACGCACGCTCATCACTTTTGTGGTGGGACAAATACTTACGGCGCTGCTTGTGGTCGAGATATTTTTGCTGAACGATATGTGGCCCGCGCTACAAGATGCGTTGACAGTGCCACTCTTTGCCGATGTTACCAAAATTCCGATGCTGGCGTGGAGCGAATGGGGACTAATCGCTTTGCTGGTGCTAACCACGCTGGTGGCTGTGAGCAGTTATGTGTCGGCAAGCACCATTTTCAATCTGAATGTGCGGCTCAACTACGTGTTCGACTGCATTGCGCTGGTGCTGACGCTCATTTTGGCATTCTTCACGGGTTGGCATGGTACACGACTGCTGCTGCCATTGCTTTTTGCTACGCTGATAGTGGCATTCTACTTCACCAACACTCACACCAAATTTTCCAACGCCGTCTTCATCATTTTTGCTGTTGGATGCACCGCCTGCCGCGTGCTGTCGCTATTCGGAATATAATTGATAATTAGTTGAGGCACATCAGCCCACACTTTCTACTTTATACACTTTACACACTTTCCACTTTTTCACTTTTCTTGCTCGAATTCGCAAAATATGGCTATTGGGGTCTATTTTTAGCCTCGTTTTTGTCGGCCACGGTGCTGCCGTTCAGTTCCGAGGCGGTATTTTCGGCCATGGTCTACGGCGGTCTCGATGCTTGGACGTGTGTGGGTTTAGCTACGCTGGGCAATTGGCTTGGCGCGCTCACTTGCTATTGGTTGGGCTATCTTGGCAAAACCGAATGGATTGAGAAATATCTGCATGTGAGCCACCAAAAAGTGGAGCACTACAAAGCGTGGTTTCATCGCCACGGCGAGTGGATTGCCTTTTTCTCGTTCGTGCCGTTCATTGGCGATATTCTGGCTGTAACGGCGGGTTTCATGCGCAGCCGATTTTGGCTCACTGCACTCTTTATGCTCGCTGGCAAAGCCCTGCGCTACGTGGTTTGGATGCTGATAAACAACTTGTGGATGTAAAAAAAGTGAGAAGTTAGAAGTTAGAAGTGAAGTCAATTAAGAATCGAAAAATCCTGTTCTGCAATTTATATTAGGCTTCAAAACACTATTGGTAGGTTCTAAAAATTCTGACCTATAGGTCAAAAAAAGTCCTGCGCTGCGTATTTCAATAATGCCTTGTCTTTCTGTTTTTTCAAAAAAATTCTGCGAAAAATTTTGTCAATCGAACAAAAAGCAGTATTTTTGCACCCCGAAAAGAGAGCGGGATGTAGCTCAGCCCGGTTAGAGCGCGCGTCTGGGGGGCGCGAGGTCGCTGGTTCGAATCCAGTCATCCCGACTAAAGTTAAGGCGGAGTTTAGCGCAGTTGGTAGCGCGCTACGTTCGGGACGTAGAGGTCGGGCGTTCGAGTCGCCTAACTCCGACTATCAGGGCGATGAGAGAAATTTACTCCATCGCCCTTCGACTTAAAAATCTAATTATTCAACGTACAAAATGGCATATTTTGTGCGCTTTTTTATTGCCATCTCGCCTCTTTTCGTACCTTTACCTCGAACCAAAAGTCGTGCAAAATCGTGCATTTGGCGTGAGAAATGCGTGAGAAAAAAAATATCTCGTTGTGCAAGATTTTTTGATTGTGATTTTGGCACAAAAAAAGCAAGCCAAATTTTCATTTGACTTGCTTTGTAGCGGGACCGAGAGTTGAACTCGGGACCTCCGGGTTATGAATCCGACGCTCTAACCAACTGAGCTATCCCGCCATCACGCTCTTTCGAAATTTGAGCGTGCAAAAGTACACTTTTTTATTGAACCGACAAGCGATTTTCTAAAAAAAATTGTCGCGCTACTCAAATTTTGCAGCAATTTCGGCGGCAATATGCGCCATTTCGTCGTCGGGGAGGTGCAGTTTTTGGTTGGCAAAATTCATATCGCCCTCGTTTTGCAGCGGCACCAGATGAATGTGCGTGTGCGGCACTTCCATGCCAAGCACAGCCACACCAATGCGTTTGCACGGCAGCACAGCGCGTTGCGCTTTTGCCACGCGTTTAGCAAAAAGCACGAGCCCAGCCAGCGTGTCGTCGTCGAGGTTGAAAATGTAGTCCTCCTCAACCTTTGGCACAACCAGCGCATGCCCTTTGGCTAGCGGATTAATGTCGAGAAAAGCGAAATAACGCTCGTCTTCAGCCACCTTGTAGCAAGGAATTTCGCCTTTGATGATGCGAGAAAAGATAGTCATATCAAAAAATTTCTGGATTTCTAGTTATGCGTAAAACAACAGCAATCGCATTGCTCAAAAATCTTGCGACTTGCGACTTGTTTCTTGCAACTAAATCGAAATGGAGACAACCTCGAGTTTCAGGAGTCCAGCGGGGACTTGAATTTCGGCAATGTCGCCCACTTTCTTGTCGAGCAGACCTTTGGCAATGGGCGTGGTTACTGCCAATTTGCCTTCGCGGAAGTTGGCTTCGCTCTCGCTCACAATAGTGTATTCCATCTCTTGTCCGTTGCCGAGATTGCGCACACGCACGCGGCTCATTATCTGCACTGCGTCGGTTTTCAGCTTGCTCTCGTCTATTACACGGGCATTTGCCACGCGCTCTTTGAGTTGCGAAATTTTCATTTCGAGCATGCCTTGAGCCTCTTTGGCGGCATCGTATTCGGCGTTTTCCGAAAGGTCGCCTTTGTCGCGTGCCTCGGCTATCTGGTGCGAAATCATTGGGCGCTCAACCTGTTCCATGTGCTGAATTTGCGCCAACAAATTTTTGTAACCTTCTTCGGTCATGTAAACTACTGCCATAGCGATTTTAAAATTAAAAGGTTGTGTTTTTCAATTTTTTTATAGTAAAACAATGAAGAATTCCAACATGGTCTGTTGGAACCCCTCATTCAACGCTGCAAAGGTACAACTTTTTTTCGGTTGCGCCAAAAAATCACGTTAATTTTTTCGGACTTTCGCCAAAAATCCTGATTTTATCATCTCGTGGCGCAAAATAGCACGCCATCAAAATAGTCGTTTAGCAATATTTTCTGGTGAAAATTTCGTTTGCCACAATGGCGCGTTTCACCTCGTCCATATTCTGAAAATCGATGACTGGAGCAGCGGGCGCATCGTCGTCGATGACGGTAGTTGGCACAGCATGGTGCTTCACAGTGCGTTCGCTTTCGGCGGCTTTGGCTGGCTGTGGCGCTGGCTTTGGCATTTCTACCACAACAGGTTGCGGCTCGCTCATTGGCTCAAAATCGAACTGCTGCGCGGGCTGCGGTTCTTCGTCGAAATGCGGAAAATCGTCGGAGAAAGTCTGCGGCTGCGGCCGACGTGGCGCATTTTTTTTGTTTTTGAGCGCAGTCTTAATGGCGCTACTGGCAATGGCAATCACTGCAACGACAATGTATATTACTGCAACGACAATGTATATTATGGTGCTGAAGTCGTCCATTTTTTGTTGAAGAGTTGATGAGTTGACAAGTTTAATGCACTACAGATGGTCAGCAAGGCAAGTTGAAAGTTTTCGTTTTCAAAAAAAAATAATTTGCGGCAACTTGCGACTAATCTGCAAAGATAGAAATTTATATTGACACTTGCAAGCGTTTTGTAGCAATAAATGCAAAATTGGCGCGTTTTAATTGTAAAAAACAGCAAAATGAGTCGATTTTTGGCAGAAAAAGAGTAACTTTGCACGATTTACCCAAAAATATGAGGCGATTTTTCGGAACATTAGCATTGATTTGCGCACTGACGGTCGGTCTGTCGGCACAGAGCGTGCAGTTGCAGTGGTTGGCTGTGGATACTTTCAAAACCGACAGCGCTGCAATGGCTGCATTGGTGCTGAAAGATGGCGTGTATGCGCGCTGCAAGCAACTGCCATCGCTAGAGGTGTCGCTGCAAAACGCTGCCGCAGTAACCATCGAAAATGTGGTGTACACTACCCTATCGGGCAACGAAAAAGCCGTAGCGCAAGCGAACATGGGCGCAATTCCTACTGAAATCGTTTTCGAACAGTTGACACTAACTTGCCGAAAACAGAAATCGTATGCGCTGCAAATATTCCCGTTCGTTCGCACCAACGAGGGCGAGATAAAGAAAGTGCTGTCGTTCGACATTGTGCAGCAGCCCATCAGAAAAAATCTGCAAAAGAGCAGCGAAACCTCCGCTACAGCGCGCTATGCTAGCAATTCAGTTTTGCGCAGCGGACGGTTTGTGAAAATATCGGTTCAAAAAAATGGGCTCTATCGCCTGACCTACGACGAACTGAAAAACATGGGCATCGACCCGACCAAGGCGCGCATTTTTGGCTACGGTGGCGCCATGCTCAACGAATATTTTTCGAAAGATTACATCGACGATCTGCCCGAAGTTGCCATCTACGAACACAAGGGTGCGGACGGTGTTTTTGGCAGTGGCGACTACATCATTTTCTACGGACAAGGTCCAACCTCGTGGCAATACTCGGCAGCGGGATTTTTTAGGCACACACAAAATCCCTATTCAAACTATGGCTACTACTTTGTAACCTCCGACGCTGGCACGGGGCGTCGCATCGAGATGAAAGAGCCGCTGACCGCCACGCCAACAAGCGACATCACCACATTCACCGACTATTTTTTGCACGAAGAAGACCTGCGAAACCTAGCAAGTTCGGGGCGCGAATGGTATGGCGAAGAGTTTAACAACGCAAAATCGAGTTACACATTTCCGAAAACGTTGCCAAACATTGTGGCCGAAACCGCCTATCTTTTCCTCAGCACCGCCACAAAATCTGCCACATCAGACAAGATGAATGTGAGCATTAACGGCAAACTGGCGGGCTTTTTAACGTTAGCATCGATGAACGGTTCAACGATTTACGAAGACGCACGCACCGATCTCACCACGTCGCCCATCAAATTCACACCCGACGCAGGCAATACGTGCAACGTTACGCTCAACTATGTTTCGAATACTAGCGGCATGTCGTGGCTCAACTATTTTGAAGTGAACATAAAGCGCCAACTGAAAATTGACGGCAACAACCCGCTCTATTTCAGCAATATAGACTCGACCGACTACGAAATTGTGCAACGCTACGTTGTGAGTGGCGCATCGGCATCGACGCAGGTTTGGGACATCACCGACCAGCAAAACATGGTGCAAATGCCAACAAGTTACGCCAACGGGCAGGTTACCTTTGTCGACAGCATGGCCACCTATCATCGCTATGTGGCGCTGAATCCTGCCAATGCCACACTGCTGCAGCCGACCATAGTGGGCGCGATAGAGAACCAAAATCTGCACGGATTGCCACAGATGGATTTGGTGATTTTGGCACCAAAAGAGTTTTTGAGCGAAGGCGAACGCTTGGCCGAAGCACATCGTCAAGCGCAAGGAATGGCGGTGCAAGTGGTTGATGTAGAGCAAGTTTACAACGAATTTTCGTCAGGAACAAAGGATGCAACCGCCTATCGCCGCCTGATGAAACTGTTCTACGACCGCGCCGCCAGCGACGACGAGATGCCGCGCTACCTTTTGCTGTTGGGCAGCGGCGTGTACGACAATCGCAAAATTGCGATGAAAGAGGATTACGACAAACTGCTCACCTTTCAGGCGTACAACTCGGTTCACGAAACCGAATCGTATGTTTGCGACGACTATTTTGCGCTGCTCGACGACAACGAGGGCATAAATCTTCCATCAGAAAAAATGGACATTGGCGTGGGACGCTTGCCTGCGCGCAACCTCACCGAGGCACAAGATATGATTGACAAAACCATAGGCTACATCGAAAATCGCGAAGTGGGCGCATGGAAAAATCAACTCGTGTTCGTTGCCGACGATGGCGACAATAATCTGCATACACGTTGTGCCGACAGCGTAGCCAACCTGACGCTGCGCAACTATCCTGACGTGTTGGTGCGCAAACTTTTCCTCGACTCGTACAACCAAGAAGTGGCAGCCTCGGGCGAGAGTTATCCGCTGGCGTTGGAACAATTCGACAACTACATAAAAAATGGTTCGTTGGTGATAAACTACATGGGGCACGCTGGTCATACCACTTGGAGCAACGAAGGGCTGATTACGCACGACCGCATAGTGAACATGTACAACGATCGTTTGCCCGTGTTTGTTACCGCTGCATGCGACTTTAGCCGATTCGATGGCAACGACGACCCAAGCGGTGGCGAACTGCTGATGAGCAACAATCACGGCGGAGCCATTGCGCTGTTCAGCACCACACGAACTGTGTATGCCGAGCCAAATTTTCTTCTGAATCTGCAGTTTGCGCGCTACATGCTTATGCGCAATGAAAACGGCCGACCATTCTGCCTTGGCGATGTGATGCGGTGCGCCAAAAACGCGCGCGGCGGCGACTCGAACAAGATGAGTTTTATGCTGATTGGCGATCCAGCTGTGGAGTTGGCTTATCCATCGACCCACACAATAGTTACCGACAGCATTGTCATGGTGAATAGCGGCACAAAGAGCGACACCATCAAGGCATTGAGCCGCGTGCGCATCTACGCACACCTCGAAAAAGAGCAGCAAAGTGGCAACATCGACGAGAGCTTCAACGGCTACGCCACCATCAATGTCTTCGACAAATCGGAACGAGTAACCACGCTGAACAACGACAATCCTGCAGGCGAAAAATATACCTTCACCGACCGCTCGAATGCGCTGTTTGTGGGCAGTTCGAAAGTTACCGACGGGCAATTCACCACCGAATTTATTGTGCCAAAAGACATTCGCTACAACTACGGCAGCGGGCGCATAGTCTACTATGCCGTCGACACCGTGCAGAAACTCGAAGGCAACGGCTACTACGAGTCGTTCACCATTGGCGGCGAAGATGCCAATGCCACGCCCGACGACGAAGGCCCTGAAGTTACCATCTACCTGAACACGCCCAATTTTCGGTCGGGTGATGCCACCAACGAATCGCCACTATTTGTGGCATTCGTTCACGACGAGAGCGGCATAAACGCCATTGGCAGCGGCTTTGGTCACAACATAATGCTAAAACTCGACAACGATCCGCTGATGGAAACCACGCTCAACAACTACTACAGCACCGACATGGACGAGTACCGCAGCGGCGAAGTGCGCTATCAGTTCAGCAATCTAGAAGAGGGCAAACATCACCTGTTTTTCCGCGTGTGGGATTTGCAAAATAATTCGTCGATTGCCGAACTCGATTTTGTGGTAAAAAAAGGCTTAAATCCGTCAGTATCAAACATTTATCTCTATCCAAACCCAGCCAGTTCGCAGGTGACCTTTGTCTACACTCACGACCGCCCCGAGCAGCCGCTGAAGATGTCGGTTACCGTGGCCGATTTGATGGGAAAAGTGGTGTACACGGGCAGTCAGAGTGCGTATGTGTACGACAATCAGACCGAAATGACATGGAATTTTGTTGGCCAACTGAACACTGGCGTGTATGTGGTGCGCATCGGCATACAGGTAGAAGGCGGCGAAAGCACCTCGAAAACGCTAAAGTTGATGGTGAAATAATTGTTTAATTATTTAATTTCCAATTACTTAATTAGTTTATTTCGATAGAAAAATGGCAAAAAAAATCTCCTTAGGCGATAAGAGGGGGATTGCACAATAAAACACAAAAACGAACGTTATAAAGAGAGCAACTTTGCGAAAAACAAATTTATAGAGGTAGGTTCTGAAAATTATCTTTGCAAGAATTTTTGAATTATAATCGAGCAGATTTGTAACGATTTTCGAAGGATCAGGATGTCCTGTAACTGAGAAAAGACAAAAAAGATGCCAATTAGAAACAAAAATTCGCAAAGTAAAACAGCAAAAGCATTTAGGAACTTGCCAAAATATAAAAGTGTAGAATTTTTAGAACCTACCTAAAATGAAAAAATTAGCAATTTTCAGTGCCGCAGCGATTGTTTCGTTGGCGGTATCGGCACAAACTACCGATGGGTTGAGCGACCAACTGAACCCACTCATCACAGGTGTACCATCGCTTTCGATTGGTCCTGACGCCGTTGCAGGCGGCATGGGCGACGTGGGCGTTGCCACCGTTCCCGACAACAGTTCGCAACATTGGAACTCGTCGAAATACGCACAAATGCAAAGCAGCGCAGGTTTCACCATAAACTACACACCGTGGCTGCGCAGCCTTGGCGTGAGCGACATCGACTTGGCGTACCTTTCGGGCTACTACCAAATAAGCCGCTTGGCTGGTACGGTTTCGTCGTCGCTGCGGTTCTTCTCGCTTGGCGAAATTGCCCTGCGCGAAAGCAAAGATGCCGTAGCAATAAATGTAAAACCTTACGAATTGGCTTTCGACATAGGCTACGAACGTATGCTTAGCGAACATTTCTCGATGGGCGTGGTGTTCCGCTATATCTGCTCCGATTTGAGTGCGAAAACCGACGACAACTACCACACAGGTCATGCTTTTGGTGCCGACATCAACGGCTACTACGAGTTGCCAATCGACATCAAAACAGGAACTTCGAAATTTGCATTCGGTTTCAACATCAC
>CAVFDI010000042.1:0-15544 GCA_963621145.1 Paludibacteraceae bacterium
TTCAATCTAAAATACGATGAAAGATTTCTCATACATCGAATCGGCTATCGACGATTTTCGTCAGGGCAAATTCCTGATTGTTGTCGATGACGAAGACCGCGAAAACGAAGGCGATTTCATTATTGCCGCCGAAAAAATAACGCCCGAAAAGGTCAATTTCATGCTGAAACATGCGCGTGGCGTGCTTTGCGCTCCCATCACCATAGAGCGTTGCAAAGAACTCGACCTGCCGCACCAAGTGGCCGACAACACATCGGTGCTTGGAACGCCATTCACTGTTACAGTAGACAAACTCGAAGGCTGCACCACGGGCGTTTCGGCTGCCGACCGCGCTGCCACCATTCGCGCCTTGGCCGATCCCGCCTCCACACCACAAACATTCGGTCGCCCCGGACACATCAATCCGCTCTATGCGCAGGACAAAGGCGTGCTGCGTCGCGCTGGACACACCGAAGCCTGCATCGATCTGGCAAAACTGGCTGGTCTCTACCCTGCTGGCGCGCTGATGGAGATAATGAACGAAGACGGCACCATGGCTCGCATGCCCGAACTGCAAAAAATAGCCAAAGAATACGATCTGAAAATCATCTCCATTCGCGACCTCATAGCCTACCGACTGCAGCAAGAATCGCTCATCGAGCGCGGCGAAGAGGTTGATATGCCTACACAATATGGTCATTTCCGACTGATTCCTTTCCGCCAAAAATCGAACGGATTGGAACACATTGCACTGATAAAAGGAGAATGGAAACAGGACGAGCCGATTTTGGTTCGCGTGCATTCGTCGTGCGCCACAGGCGACATTTTCGGTTCGTGCCGCTGCGAATGTGGCGAGCAACTGCACCAAGCCATGCGCGCCATCGAAAAAGAGGGCAAAGGCGTGGTAGTTTACATGAATCAGGAAGGGCGCGGCATCGGTCTGATGGCAAAAATTGCGGCCTACAAACTGCAGGAAGAGGGCTACGACACCGTCGATGCCAATCTGCACCTCGGTTTCAAAGCCGACGAGCGCGACTACGGCGTTGGAGCGAGCATTCTGCGCGAACTTGGCGTGTCGAAAATGCGCCTAATGACCAACAATCCCGTGAAACGCATTGGCTTAGAAGCCTACGGATTGGAGATTGTGGAAAATGTGCCAATCGAAATCGATCCAAACCCCTACAACGAATTCTACATGCGCACCAAAAAAGAACGCATGGGACATTTGCTGCATAAAGTCTAAAAGGTCAATTAAGAATTTTGAATTAAGAATTAAGAATTAAGAATTTTTGCGGTAAGCGAGTGCAGAGCCAAACTTGTTTGAGCTATGCCGAGCGAAGCAAAAATCAGTGAAATCTGAAATCTTTCATAAATCCCCAAAATTATGACACAACACATTACCGATCAAAATTTCGACGAATTGCTTAAGAGCAACGCCGCAGTGCTAATCGATTTTCATGCCACATGGTGCGGTCCGTGCCGCATGCTTAGTCCCATTGTCGAAGAGTTGTCGAACACCTACGAAGGTCGCCTGCTAGTGGGCAAAGCCGATGTTGAAGAGGCAGCCGAAGTAGCAGAACGCTTTGGCATTCGCAGCGTACCAACCCTGCTTTTCTTCAAAAATGGCGAAAAAGTTGATCAACTCATCGGTGCTGTTCCGCGCACAAAACTGGTCGAAAAAATCGAATCAATTCTCTAAAAAAATAGGGAGGACACGTTCCAAACACCCTATAGACTTTCAACCCGTAGAATGGACTTTCTGCCATTGAATCTGCCCAATGTGGTTACTAGCCGTCCGCTGGTAATTGCTGGTCCGTGCAGTGCCGAAACCGAAGAACAAACACTCGCTACAGCGCAGCAGTTGGCACAGATTGGCGTGCGCATAATGCGTGCTGGACTGTGGAAACCGCGCACCAAACCTGGCGGATTCGAAGGCGTTGGTAGCAAAGGTCTGGAGTGGTTGCGCCGTGCAAAATCGGAAACGGGACTCTACATCGCCACCGAAGTGGCAACGGCTCAGCATGTACGCCAAGCCATCGAGAGCGGGATCGACATTTTATGGCTAGGAGCGCGCACCACTTCGAATCCTTTTGCCGTGCAAGAGATAGCCGATGCCTTGCGTGGGACTGACATTCCAGTGCTGGTGAAAAATCCAATCAGCCCCGACATCGACCTGTGGATTGGTGCAATAGAACGACTCCACGGCGCTGGCATCAGACGCATTGCTGCGGTGCATCGCGGCTTTCAGTCGACCGACGAGAGCCTCTACCGCAACCAACCGCTGTGGCACATTCCCATAGAACTGCACCGCCGACTGCCCAATCTGCCACTCCTCTGCGACCCAAGCCACATGGGCGGCAAACGACAGTTCGTTACCACACTCTCGCAACAGGCCATGGATCTTCAGTTCGACGGATTGATGATAGAGAGCCACAGCGCACCCGACACCGCTTGGAGCGACAGCGAGCAACAAATTACGCCGCAAGAGTTGCAAACAATTCTGCAAAATCTGATAATTCGCAACACCGCACAACCCACCGCCCAACTCGACGAGCTACGCCGACAAATTGATGCCATCGACAGCGAATTGCTCGAAACCATCGCCAAACGCATGCGTGTGTCGGCCGCCATCGGAGCCTACAAAAAAGCTAACGGAATTGCGGCACTGCAGACTGGTCGCTACAACGAAGTTTTGGCGCGCCGCATTGCCGACGGACAAAAAATCGGTCTCAGCTCCGAACTCGTTCATGCCCTGATGGAAGCAATCCACGCCGAATCAGTCCGCATACAGATGGACGAGATGAACGAATAACGCAAATTCCCAGATTTCTATTTTTGGAAATTTAAAGATGCCGTATCCGCCATGGCTGCGGATAGAGGTTGTTGCAGCGGTTACCGATGTTTTTCACCCAACCAATCGGCAAATTTTGATAGGTCAATAGCAAAAAGCCACGCGGCGCGACAGGCAGATTGATGGCTTCGCAGCGCAAAAAACTCAATGCCGTGGGCAAATCGACCTCAGCTGTGGCAAAATTCCTCACATTCAGCACTTTGCTCAACGCTAAACCAGCCTGCGGAATCAAATCTTTGCCCTTCGGTTCAGCCAACGGCGCGCCAAAATGCAGCACATTCAACCGTTTCATGCAAAATTGCAACAAATCGGAATATCGTTGCAAAAAAGCAATTTTCAGACCATTCTGCAGTTCAAAAAGTGCGTATTCATCGGCATTTTTTAGGTAATTGGCAAATTCAGTCGCTGCAAGATTTTTTTGCGTGGTTTTCGTGCGCAAATTTGCCGATGATTCCGTCTGTTTTTTGCGAATTACAGCAAGAAAAAGTCCCTCGCCACGCGTGCGATGCGGATAGAAATGGTAACCCTCGGCAGTTTCGGTAACACGCCACGCCTCACCAAGCGGAATGCGCTGCACCTCGGCATCGTAGTGTTGACAAAGCCACCGCACATTTTCTTCGTTTTCCAGACTATTGTAGGTGCAAGTGCTATAGATAAGTATTCCGTTGGTTTTCAGGCACTTCCAAGCATCAGCAAGTATTTGGCGCTGTCTCGCAACGCATTGCTGCACATTTTGCAGCGACCACTCGTCGATGGCATTAGCATCTTTGCGAAACATGCCCTCGCCCGAGCAAGGTGCATCGACCACAACAGCATCAAAAACTCCGATGAAATCGGCAAAATCGCTCGTGGCGTTGTTGGTTACAATCACTTGCGGGCTACCCCACTTCTGCACATTTTCGGCCAAGATATAGGCGCGTTGCCGCACAAATTCGTTCGCCACAAGCACGCCATCGGGCAAATGCTGCGCAATGAGCGTGGTTTTGCCGCCTGGCGCCGCACAAAAATCGAGCATTCGGGCGTTTTTATCGACAAAATGGTTCAACGCCTGCTGCAAAAACATGGACGAAGCCTCCTGCACATAGTAGGCACCAGCGTGCAACAACGGATCGAGCGTAAAATTTGGGCGTTCTGTCAAATAACGTCCACTCTCGCACCACGCAACTGGTTCACAATCAGCAAATTGCGGCAGCGGAATTTTATTGTTCAGCCGCACACTCACCACTGGAGGTTGCGCCACGGCAGCCTCAAAATCAGCCATTTCATCGGCAAAAATCGGGGAAATGAGATCTATGAAATCGCGTGGAAGCACGGCTCTACTCTATTTTGTCCCAATACATGGTCAAGCCCAAGAGCGAAATGCCCCAATAGCCACGAACGCGCAGTTTTTTATCGCTTTCGAAACTCATATACGACCGATAGAATCGGCCATTTTGCGGGTTATAAACCTCGCCATTTTGCCACTCTTTTTCGTCAGCATTGTAAGTCAGGTTGCGCATCATCACCACGCGATTGCAAGGCGTATTGCGCAGCGCAGGATCGGGGTTGTTCACATCGCGCCGCAGCGTGCCATCGTCGTTATAAGGCTTGTTCATCCACACCACTTGCGCCTCGTAAGTGCCTTTGTTGGTGCGATAAATGCGCACTTTGCACTGCTCGCCCGAGGTGAATTTATCGACTACATAGTAGAGTCCGCAAATTTTGTCGGCTTCGGACTGCGCCATCAAAAGTGTGGTGCTTACAAGTGCCGACAAAAACACAATTTTTCGGCGTGCGTGCGCTCTTTCTATTCTCAGAATCATGATTTTTCTGTCACTTTAAGTGTTAACTCAATCGTCGAAAAGCCGCATCTGACCAGTGAGGTTGTCAATTTCTTTGCTACGATCCTCTTCGTCGTTTTTCTTCTCGGTGGAATCGTTCTTTTTGGTGGTATCGACCGTAACAATCTCAACGCCATCGACATTTTTTACCGATTCTTCCGAAGTTTTTTCGGCCTTTGTTGGCTCATCGTTTTTGACTTCGTTTTCAGCATTTTCGTCAGCGTCGTTTGGCGTATTTTCGGCGGTTTCATCGGCATTTTCTTGCGGTGCAGGCTCGGGGAAACGCAGCGGTTCGAGTTCTTCCACCGTCTCCACATTCCACGTGGTGATGCGCTTGCCTTTGGCCTTGAAACTCTTCACACCAATGAAACTCTCCACGTCCACCTCGAACGCATCGCGGAACGAATCGCCACCGCCCATCGTCACTTTGAAACGCGGATAAACCTGATCGGAAATGGCGAAAAGTCGCGAAAGTTTGCTATCGCCAAGGAACGAAGTGCGATTTTTTTGCGCCTCGAACAAGAACCGCTTGATGTAAGCGTAACCCTGTTCGGCATCGTAGAGAGCCACACTCCAAACCTTGTTGACATCGAACTTTTCGAGCCGTAGCACATCGTCGTCGTAGTGATTGTTCAGATCGAAATTGGTGGTGTAGTATTCGCCATTTTTTGTAACGACCAAAATCTGATCGCCATTGAAAAATTCGCCCACATACTGCCCGCGCTTGTCGATGTTGAGCCGCAGCACATCGGCATCGAACCAAATGGGCGTACCACCAAGCGTGGAGCCGCCTTTCTGCTTCAGCAAAATCTTGTGAACATCGTATTTTGTGAGTATATTTCCCATCGATTGGCGCCCTTTGATGGCCACTTCGGAGAAATCTTTCTCGAAAATCAAGTTTTTCACGCGGCGTGTGGTCGGTTTCAGCGTAACTTTCACGGTTTCGGCCTCGCCATTGGCATTTGCCGAGAAATAGACCACTTTCGAACCTTCGTTGCCCTGCGTCAGATCGTACTCTTTGGCTCGCGTTACGCCATTCACTGCAAAACGCTTGATGTAGTAGTAGCCAGCGCGTCCGTCGCGGTAGATGGCATTGTAGATGGTGCGATGATCGTTTTTCACAAACACTGCCACATGAATTATGCCTTTGCCAACATAGAGTTTGTCGGCCACTTTCACCACTTTATATTTGCCATCTTTGAAAAATACGATGATGTCGTCGATGTCGGAGCAGTTGCCAACAAATTCCACATTGTCGTCCTTTTTCAAAGCGGTGCCAATGAAGCCTTCGTCGCGATTGACAAAGAGTTTTTCGTTGGCTTCTACCACTTTTGTGGCTTGAATATTCTCGAAATTGCGAATTTCGGTCAGGCGCGGATAGTTCTTGCCATATCTCTCTTTCAGATGTTTGAACCAATCGATGGTGTAGTCAACTATATGCTCGAGGTTGTACTGCACCTTTTTCATCTGTTCTTCGATGGAAGCGATGTCCTCTTCGGCCTTTTTAATGTCGAATTTCGAAATTTTGCGGACAGGTTTTTCGCACAGTTTCAGCACATCGTCGCGCGAGATTTCGCGATGCAGAAGTTTGCGATATGGGTCAAATTTGCGTTCAATTTCGGTAATTTGGTCGTCCCACGAGTCAAAGTCTTGCTCCAAAACCTTATAAATGCGTTTTTCGAAGAATATCTTTTCGAGCGAAATCTGATGCCAACGATCTTCCAACTCGCTCATTTCGATGTTCAGTTCTTGCGTAAGCAGATTGAGCGTCTGCGCAGTGTTGCGACGCAAGACTTCGCTCACCGAGATGAAACACGGCTTGTTGTTGTCGACCACGCAGCAGTTTGGCGAATAACTTACCTCGCATTTTGTGCAGGCGTAGAGCGCGTCGATGGTCTTGTCCGACGAGGTTTTCGACTCGAGATGCACCGTAATTTCGACTTGCGACGAGGTGCTATCCGTCACATTTTTTATGTTGATTTTGCCTTTTTCGGCTGCTGCTAATATCGATTCGATAAGATCGCGCACTGCCACGCCATAAGGCACATCGCGAATTACGAGCGTGCGATTGTCGAGTTTTTCGATGTGCGTACGAATTTTCACCACGCCACCGCGCTCGCCATCGTTGTAGCGGCTCACATCCAGTTGACCGCCCGTGGGGAAATCGGGGAAAAGTTGGAACTCCTCGCCACGCAAAATGGCGATTGAAGCGTCGAGCAGTTCGTTGAAATTGTGCGGTAAAATCTTGGAATTCAAGCCCAAGCCAATGCCTTCGCAGCCCTGCATCAAAAGCAGCGGAAATTTCACTGGCAAAAAGACAGGTTCTTGGCTACGACCGTCGTACGAAGGTTTCCACGGCGTAGTTTTAGGATTGAACACCGCCTCGAGCGCAAATTTCGACAGGCGCGCTTCGATGTAACGTGGAGCCGCCGCCGAGTCGCCTGTGAGAATGTTGCCCCAGTTACCTTGGCAATCGATGAGCAGATTTTTCTGACCCAAATTCACCAATGCGCTGTAGATGGAGGCATCGCCGTGCGGGTGATAGTGCATGGTGTCGCCCACAATGGCAGCCACCTTGTTGTAGCGACCATCGTCGGCACGGCGCATGGCATGTAGCACGCGGCGTTGAACGGGTTTCAAGCCATCGTTTATGTGCGGAATGGCGCGGTCGAGGTTCACATACGAGGCATAGTCCAAAAACCACATCTGGTACATGCCCGGAAGGTGTCGTTTTGACTCCTCGTCGAGCAAGTCGGGACGCTTGTAGTCGGAGTGTTGCTGCAGTGCGTCGTCGCCTTCGGCAGGCTCTACGGACTGCTCTGCGGCATCAGTTTCGTTTGTCTCGGTTGCGTCGTTCACGCCATTTTCATCCAATTCATTGTCTTTATCTTCGGCCATAATCAAAATAGTTTCTCAGTCTGGAAGGTTTCAAAAGTCATTTGATTTTTACGCTAACAAGGGGCAATAATCTTCAAATTTGGAATTTGAAATTGCGCAACAGCGCATTTAGACTGCAAAGATACAAAAATTTGACGAGAGGGCGAAATAAAGTTTTCAACAGATTGCGGGAAAAAAATTAAAGGTTTCAAGTTTCAAGTTTGGCCAACTGCAAACATTCGATGATTCGATGAATAAAAACGCACCCCAACAAATGTCGAGGTGCGAAATTGCTGTTCCGCTAACTGTGGCTTCTGTAATGCCAATTCCGTGAAACAGCAACGAATGCAAATTTACAACTTTTTTTCGTAAAACAAAAATTTTGTTCGTTTTTTTTCAAAAGCAAGCGAAAAATCTCCCTTCCACAGCCACTTTCCGAAATCCTACGGCAAAAATTTGTGGAAATCACAGTTTTTTATCATAAAATTATTGCGCATTCAGAAAATTGTCGTAACTTTGCGCCAAATATCTGTGGAAACCACAAAAATTTTTCATAAAATGAATTTTCCAAGAACCAAATATCTGCAAGAACTGATCGATGGACAATGCCACGACATGATCAAAATCGTAACTGGAATCAGGCGTTGCGGCAAATCGTACCTTCTTTTCACCATTTTTCATCAATACCTGATAGAACATGGTGTGGACGCCAAGCACATCATCGAACTTTCGCTCGACGATCGCAGCAATGCGCACCTCACGCAACCCGACACATTACTGAAATTTATCGATGCCAACGATCCAAAAGACGGCAAAACCTGCTATGTCATTCTCGACGAGGTGCAAATGGTCGACGACTTTGTTGGCGTGTTGCTCAGTCTGATGCATCGCCGAAATATGCAAGTATATGTTTCGGGTAGCAATAGCAAATTTTTATCGTCGGATGTGGTGACTGAATTTCGTGGACGAGGTTGGGAAATTCGCATTCACCCACTGAGTTTTGCCGAATATTTCGAGGGCGTTGGCGGCGACTATCGTCAAGCATTGCAAAAATATTTTCGCTACGGTGGATTGCCACAAGTTGCCCTACTCGACTCGGAGCAAAGTAAAAAACAATATCTGAAAACCGTTTACGAAGCCACATATTTGAAAGATGTAATAGAGCATAACAAACTACGAAATGCCGAAGGAATGGAACATTTGGTGCAAGTGCTTGCTTCGTCGATTGGGTCGAGCACCAATCCACTACGCATTGCAAATACATTCAAAACCAAAGAAAAATTGTCCATCTCCTCGCGAACCATTTCAGAATATCTGCACTATCTGCAAGACGCTTTTATTATTGATGGAGCATTGCGCTACGATGTGAAAGGGCGAAAATATATTGGAACTGAAACGAAATATTTTTTCGAAGACATCGGAATACGCAACATGTTGCTCAATTTTAGGCAACAAGAGGACACGCATTTGATGGAGAACGTTATTTACAACGAACTCTGTTTGCGCGGTTACTCGGTTGATGTTGGCATGGTAAACATTTGGGAGCAAGACAAGAAAAAAGAGAGTAAACGCAAAACGCTCGAAGTCGATTTTGTAGTGAACAATCCGCCGCAACGCGTTTATATTCAGTCAGTTTTGGCACTTCCAGATAGGGCAAAAACCATACAAGAACAGCGTCCGCTGGTGAATGTTCCCGACCATTTTCGCAAGATAATAATACTCGGCAACGACTATCAAGCCAGTTGGACCGACGACGAAGGTGTGCAAATCATTACACTGCACGATTTTTTGCTCAACAAAGCACCACTTTGGTAGCATTTTAGTAATGCAAACCTCCCTTCCACAGCCACTTTCCGAAATCCTACGGCAAAAATTTGTGGTTTTCACAGATTTTTGTCATAGCACATAGAAAAGAAAGGAATAAATGAGCAAAAGGCACAAATCATTGCAGTGAAAATCTATGTTCTAACTTGGCATTTGTGGCTGTGAAAAAATATTCGTAACTTTGCATTTCATTTCGACCGAACCCAAAGACCGCATGAAACACATACGCAATTTTTGCATCATAGCACATATCGATCACGGCAAAAGCACACTGGCCGACCGTCTGCTCGAACATACTAAAACGGTGGCAGCCAAGGACTTACAAGCGCAAGTACTGGACGATATGGACCTCGAACGCGAGCGCGGCATTACCATCAAAAGCCACGCCATACAGATGAAATACACCTACAAAGGCGAGGAATATACGCTGAACCTGATTGACACGCCAGGACATGTCGATTTTTCGTACGAGGTGAGCCGCAGCATTGCAGCATGCGAAGGTGCGCTGCTTGTGGTCGATGCATCGCAAGGCGTGCAGGCGCAGACCATCAGCAATCTGTACATGGCCATAGAACACGATTTGGAGATAATTCCCGTGATGAACAAATGCGACATGGACAGTGCCATGCCCGACATGGTGGAGGACGAAATTGTGGACTTGCTCGGCTGCAAACGCGAAGAGATAATTCGCGCCAGCGGCAAAACGGGCCTTGGCGTAGAAGAAATTTTGAATGCCATAGTAGAGCGCATTCCTGCGCCCAAAGGCGACACCGAAGCACCGCTGCAATGTCTCATTTTCGACTCGGTATTCAACAGTTTCCGCGGCATCATTGCCTATTTCAAAGTGGTGAATGGCACGCTGAAAACAGGCGATTTCGTAAAGTTTTTCAACACGGGTCGCCAATACGATGCCGACGAGATTGGCGTTCTGAAAATGGATCTTCAGCCATGCCGCGAACTGACGGCGGGCAATGTTGGCTACATCATCAGCGGCATCAAGACATCGAGCGAAGTGAAAGTGGGCGACACCATAACCCACGTGGAACGTCCTTGCGCTGAAGCAATCGCTGGTTTCGAAGAGGTGAAGCCGATGGTTTTTGCGGGCGTCTACCCTATCGAGACGGAAGATTACGAAAATCTGCGCGCCAGCCTCGAAAAACTGCAACTGAACGATGCCTCGCTCACCTTTACGCCCGAAAGTTCGGTAGCGTTGGGGTTCGGCTTTCGCTGTGGATTTTTGGGATTGCTGCACATGGAGATAGTGCAAGAGCGCCTCGACCGCGAATTCAACATGGACGTGATAACCACCGTGCCAAATGTTTCGTATCTGGTTTACGACAAGCACGGCAAAAAAATTGAGGTACATAATCCCGCAGGCATGCCCGATGTAGCCCTGATTGATCACATCGAAGAACCGTACATTCGCGCCAGCATAATCACTGCAACAAACTACATTGGCCCGATAATGACGCTCTGCCTTAGCAAACGCGGCGAACTGGTGAAACAGGAATTCATCTCGGGCAATCGCGTGGAGATACTTTTCGACTTGCCATTGGGCGAGATTGTGATAGATTTTTACGACAAACTGAAGTCGATTTCGAAGGGTTACGCCTCGTTCGACTACCATGCCAACGGTTTCCGTCCATCGAAATTGGTAAAACTCGACATTCTGCTCAACGGCGAACAGGTCGATGCACTTTCTACGCTCACCCATCAGGACAATGCGGTGGATTTTGGGCGGCGCATGTGCGAAAAATTGAAAGATTTGCTGCCGCGCCAGCAGTTCGACATTGCCATTCAGGCCGCTATTGGAGCGAAAATCATCGCGCGCGAAACGGTGAAACAGGTACGCAAAGATGTAACTGCCAAATGTTACGGCGGCGACGTGTCGCGCAAACGCAAACTGCTCGAAAAACAGAAACGCGGCAAAAAACGCATGAAACAAATTGGTAACGTAGAAGTGCCACAAAAAGCATTCCTCGCAGTGCTGAAGTTGGATTAAAAAGATTTCAAATTGCGCTGCGCGCGGTTTTTGGTTTCTAGTTATCGATTTGAAAATTTGAAAAATTGAAAATTGAGGTTTCCACAACCAACCACAATTGGCTGTTGTTACCATTGAATTATTCATTGTTAATTTTTTATTGTTAATTGCAATATGAATAGATTGCTTGCACCATCGTTGTTGTCGGCCAATTTTGGAAATTTGGAGCGCGACATCGACCAGATAAACCGCAGCGATGCCGATTGGCTTCACATCGATGTGATGGACGGCGTGTTTGTGCCGAACATTTCGTTTGGTTTTCCTGTGCTGAAATATGTGAAAGAACTCAGCCAGAAGCCGCTCGATGTACACTTGATGATAGTGGAGCCCGACAAATTTGTGAACGAGGTGAAAGCCACTGGCGCCATCACCATGAATGTGCACTACGAAGCCTGCACGCACCTGCATCGCACCGTGCAACGCATTCACGCAGCCGACATGAAAGCCGCCGTTACGCTCAATCCGCACACGCCCGTGGAACTGCTCGAAGACATCGTCGACGACCTCGACATGGTGCTGCTGATGTCGGTAAATCCTGGTTTTGGCGGACAAAAATTCATCGAAAACACTTATAACAAAATCGCCCGACTGCGCGCCATGATCGATCGTCACCACGCCAAAGCACTCATTCAGGTAGATGGCGGCGTGAATCTTGAAAATGCGCACCGACTCTACGACGCTGGTGCCGATTGCCTAGTGGCTGGCAGCGCAGTTTTTGGTGCCGAAAATATGATTGAAACCATCGCCAAACTGAAAGCGTGATTAGTTTCTGATTTCTAATTTCTGATTTCTAGTTTCTCAAAATTGCTATCGCAATTTTTGTTTCTAAGTTTCTATGTTCCTAATTGTTGAATTTGAAATCTGAAATCTGAAATCTGTAATTGCGGCTCTGCCGCCCCACTCCTCACTCCTAATTCCTAACTCCTAACTTTTCTTGCTACTTGCTACTCATATCTTGCTACTAAAATGATTGAGATTCGAGAAATAAAAGCCAAACGCGAATTGCGTCAATTTGTGCAATTTGGCATCGATTTGTACAAGGGCGAGCCGAACTATTGTCCGCCGCTCATTTTCGACGAAGTCAATTCGTTCGATGCAAAGAAAAATCCTGCGCTCGACTTGTGCGAATTTGCTCTGTTCATGGCCTTCAGCGATGGCAAAGCCGTGGGACGCGTGGCTGCGTTCATCAACCACCGCGCCAACGAACATTGGAACTACAAACATGTGCGTTTCGGCTGGATCGATTTCATCGACGACCTAGAAGTGTCGCACACGCTGCTGCAGACGGTGAACGATTGGGGCAAAGCCAAAGGAATGACCGAAATGAACGGTCCAGTTGGTTTCACCGATTGGGACAAAGAGGGCTGTCTGATTGAGGGTTTTGAGTACGATTCGCCCATGGCTAGCCTCTACAATTTTCCGTACTATGCCCGCCATTTCGAGGCATTTGGTCTGACAAAAGAGGCCGATTGGATTGAATACCGCGTGTTTGTGCCCGAAAAAATGCCAGAAAAGATGGAGCGCGTGGCAAAAATAACTATGGAACGCTACGGCGTGAAAGTGGAAAAATTCCATTCGGCACGTCAGTTGATGAAGCGTTTTCAGAACTACGAATACATGGATGTGCTGAACGATGCCTACACGCCGCTCTACAACTATCAGCCCATGAGCGAACGCCAAAAACGCTACTACGCCGAGATGTATTTTCCGCTGCTAAACTACGATTTTGTGACCATCATAACCAATGCGCAAGGCGAAATTGTGGGCGTTGGCGTGGGCATGCCCGACATATCGCCTGCCCTGCGACGCAGCGGTGGAAAACTGCTCCCGTTTGGCTGGTATCACATCATTAAAATGCTGAAAGCCAAGAAGATGGAAGTGTTCGACCTGCTACTGATAGCCGTCCGCCCCGATTGGCAAAACCGCGGCATCAACGCACTATTTTTCTACGATCAGTTGCAATATTTCCAGAAATATGGCATAAAATACGCCGAAACGACCTCCATTCTCGAAACGAACAGCAAGAATCTCGCCAACTGGGAATATTTCGAGACGCTGCAGCACAAACGCCGCCGCGCCTACATCAAGCCAGTGGAATAAAAGTCAATCGGATAGAAAACAAAAATGGACAGCCAAGTTGGTTGTCCATTTTACTTTTTGACGATAACTAAAAATCTAGCCACGCCTCTCTTATTTAGACTCAGTCTAAATAACCTTCAATGCGAAAATCATTTATCGCCCATCGAAATAAGGAATTCCTCGTTGGTTTGTGTGCGTTCAAGTCGCTCTTTTAGGAATTCCATGGCTTCGGTTGAGTTCATGTCGGCCAGATAGTTGCGCAAAATCCACATTTTGTTCAGTGTGAATTCGTTTTGCAGCAAGTCGTCGCGGCGCGTGCTCGATGCCATGATGTCGACCGCTGGGAAGACGCGTTTATTAGCCAGTTTGCGATCGAGTTGCAACTCCATATTGCCCGTGCCTTTGAATTCTTCGAAGATGACATCGTCCATTTTGGAGCCTGTGTCGGTAAGTGCCGTGGCAATGATGGTGAGCGAGCCGCCATTTTCGATGTTGCGAGCCGCGCCAAAAAAGCGTTTGGGTTTGTGCAGCGCGTTGGCATCGACACCGCCCGAAAGCACCTTGCCCGACGCGGGTTGAGCCGTGTTGTAGGCGCGCGCCAGCCGCGTGATGGAATCGAGAAGAATCACCACATCGTGACCGCATTCGGCAAGTCGTTTGGCTTTTTCGTGAACCATGCTCGACACTTTCACGTGGTGCTCGGCCGATTCGTCGAAAGTGGAAGCAATCACCTCGGCTTTCACGCTGCGTGCCATGTCGGTAACCTCCTCGGGGCGCTCGTCGATGAGCAGAATAATCATGTAAACTTCAGGATTGTTCGCCAAAATTGCGTTGGCTAACTCTTTGAGCAGCACTGTTTTACCAGTTTTTGGCTGTGCCACAATCAGTCCACGCTGACCTTTGCCAATGGGTGCAAACAGGTCGACCACGCGCACCGAGAGCGAGTCGTTGTGACCCGTGGTGAGTTTGAATTTTTCGTCGGGGAAAAGCGGCGTGAGATGCTCGAAAGGCACACGATCGCGCACCAGTTCGGGCGCATAGCCGTTTATTTTCGTAACGCGAACGAGCGGGAAATATTTTTCGCCTTCGTGCGGTGGACGAATTGGACCTTCGACCGTATCGCCAGTTTTCAAACCAAAAAGTTTGATTTGCGACTGCGAAACATAGATATCGTCGGGCGACGAGAGGTAGTTGTAGTCGGGCGAGCGCAAAAATCCGAAGCCATCGCCCAAAATTTCGAGCGTGCCAGTGCCAATCAAAACCTCGTCGAATTCGTATGGTTTTTCGCCATTTTCGAGCGCACTGTGGTTGTTTTTTTGCTGATTTTTTTGCTGATTTTTGTTCTTTTCGATCTTTTCGTCTTGCGGAACAAAAGTTTCATTTTTTTCAGCGACAACAGGCTGCGCCACATTTGTGGGTTCATCTGGAATGAAATCTGCAATCGGCTCTGTCACAGGCTGTTGCGGAGCGACAATAGGTTCAACGGGAGCGGCAATAACATCGTCGAACGACAACTGTTGCGGCACTTGTTCGGCAGGTGTCTGCTCTACTTTTGGCGCATTTTGCAGTTTCTGCGGCTGCGGCTTTTGCTGTTTTTGGCGTTTTTGCTTATTTTTTTTCTGATCGTTAAGCACCACTTTCACATCGTTCGATTTTTCGCCGCCTTTGTTGGCCACGACTTCGCTCGACGCCACTTTTTGCTGTTGTGCGCCAATACGCTGGCGACGGCGTGGTTGTTGTGTTTTTTCGGGTGCTTGAGCCGCCTTGCTGATGGCTTGTTGGTCGAGAATAGCATATTTAAGTCCTTGAGCATCAAGCGATTCTGCTTTTTTAATGCCAAGACCTTTTGCTATTTGCAACAACTCATCTTGCGACTTTTCTTCTAATTGCAAAATGTTGTACATAAAAGGTTGTAAATGATTGGAAAATCGTTAGCCAATACTACCCTGCCACGCAGCGACAATGCGCTCGTTCGGTGCAGCTGTTTGGTAAAGGAAAATGTTATGGTAGGTTCTAAAAATTCTACGCTTTTATATTTTTATTTGGTAAGTTACCAGATGTTTTTGCGATTTT
>CAVFDI010000043.1:0-12382 GCA_963621145.1 Paludibacteraceae bacterium
GCTGTGAATACCACCGAAAGCAGCATCAGCAAAGAATAAATCGTTCGTCTCATTTTATGGGGAATTTCACTTTTTCAAGACTTTTTAGACCGCAAAGTTACTGAAAAAAATCTATTTGTAGAAATTTTGCGACACAAAAAAATCCAAGCCAATATTTTTGACTTGGATTTTGCTTTTGCGGTGCGGACGGGACTCGAACCCGCGACCCCCGGCGTGACAGGCCGATATTCTAACCAGCTGAACTACCGCACCATTTGTGGAGTTGCCTCTCAAAAGCGGTGCAAAGGTACGACTTTTTTTTGACGCACAAAATTTTTTCGCACTTTTTTTTCAAAAAAATCGCAATTGCCTGAAAATCAGAATGTATATTTGGCGGCAACTGTGGGGCAACACTTAAATCCTTTCACCGAACTGTAGTTTACGCTCATCTCAATCTCCGATCCAATGGCTATACACGGACGAATATTCCACCAAATTTGCGGTTCTGCAATAAAAACTAGTTTCGAATCGGTCGGATTTTCGAGCAGATTGTTGTGCGCGTCATATATATTGGTGTTGTGTTCGTACCAAAAATCGGCAAAACCAGCGAACGTAAATCTATTTTTCCACCAACTGATGCTCCAAACTGCCGTAAGCTGGAACGAGGCAGGTTCCTTGCCCATGATGTATTTGTAGAGCGCTTTCAGATTGTAAGTGCGCGTGTAGTCCTCGCTGTGCAGAAAATAGTCGAAACCCGCGAGGAACGCATTGTTTATGGCCACGCCCGATGTGCCATTATCAACCGCAAAAAATCCGCCGTTGTACTCAATCTGCACGCTTATTGGCACTTTTTTCGATAGAGTGAAACAGCGCGCCACCTCCATGTAGGCAAGCCCTGGGTTGCTGTAAGTGCCGTTCGTAACCTTGGTTTTCGACTTAAAATTGAAATCGAAATCGACAAATATAAAGGTGTTGCCAATTTTGTCGGGCTTGAACATTTCGAAGGTGGTAGTTACATAGTTTCGACCCTTTCCAAAGTCGTAGTGAACCTGAAAATTCTGTGCTTCGAGAAAAAAAGGAGTGAACGCGAAAATCAGAAAAAACGTTTTTTTGCTAAAAATAGAGTTTTTCATGTGATTGATTTTTGATGCTTGGATAGTAAGATTTTGCAAATATTACAATTTGTAAGTTTGTTAAGTTGTTGTTTTTCAGAAGATTACTGATTGATAATTTTTCAAGTAAACGCTCGAAAGGCGAAATGGTTTCAATTTCAAAAAAGTATGTTGTAAAGCATATCTTTTTATTTGGTTTCAAAAAACAAAAGGTCGTACCTTTGCAGTGTAAGAAGATACATGACCAATCTTTTTTACCTTAAAACCTAATACTGAAAAATTATTGTGGAAAAGTCTCTTTGTGAAAAGGGGCTTTTTTTTACGCCGCAAAAATAGGATTTTTAGGCCATTTGACCAAAAAAATTTGGTGTGGTCGGAAATAATGTGTATATTTGCAGACTTTTATCACGAAAAACACATAAGAAAATGCGTAAGAAAAAAATTGAAATTGATGTAGAAGTGCTTCAGTATGAAGAACTTAACGATGCCGATCGCGAGATGATTGATGCCGCCAAAGAGGCGACGAAAAGTTCGTATTCGCCCTATTCTAAATTCCAAGTTGGTGCTGCTTTGCGCATGGCCAATGGCGAAATTGTGCGCGGCGCCAACCAAGAAAATTCGGCTTTCCCGTCGGGTTTGTGCGCCGAACGCGTTACGATGTTCTATGCCAACGCCCATTTCCCGAATGTTGCGCCACGCACGCTGGCTATTGCCACTTTTGCTGGTGGCGAATTTTTGCCAGAACCGATTACACCTTGCGGAGCCTGCCGCCAAGTGCTGGTCGATGTCGAGGCGCGCTTTGGACAAAATATCAGCGTGCTGCTCTATGGCACAAAGTACATCTATAAATTAAAGTGTGTGCGCGACCTGATGCCACTCGCTTTCGACGACGATAGTCTGGTAAAAGAAGAGGAGGTGTGATGGAAAAGTACACCATAGAATATGTTTTTAGCAAAGTGTCGCTCGCCATTCTGTGGAAATGCGTTTCGACCACCGATGGCTTGAGTAGTTGGTTTGCCGACCGCGTCGACCGCGATGGCAAGGATTTTACCTTTTGTTGGGACGGTCACGAGCAGCAGGCACGTCTGCTTCGTCGCAGCGACGAGGAGTTGATTCGTTTTCATTGGGTTGATGAGCCAGCAGACACCTATTTTGAGTTTGCTATTCATCACGAGGCACTCACGCGCGATGTTACGCTCACCATCACCGATTTTGCCGAAGAGGGCGAAGCCGAAGATGCCATTAGGCTTTGGAACTCGCAAATAGACACTCTGCGTCGTTGCGCTGGAATGTAAAAGGAGAGCAAAACGCCTCTCTTTTTATTAGATTTTTGAAAAAAATATCGATTATGGAGCCTCGAATCTATAACGGACAGGAGCGCCCCATGTTCACGCCAGGCTTTATCTCGGCGTTGAAAGCGGACGAAATTTTTGTGTTTGGCAGCAATCTTGCAGGACATCATGCTGGTGGCGCTGCATGCACGGCCGAAAGAAAATTTGGCGCTATTTGGGGACAGGGCGTCGGTTTGCAAGGGCAGAGTTACGCCATTCCAACCATGCAGGGCGGGGTGGAGACCATCAAACCCTATGTCGATGAGTTTGTGGAATTTGCGCGCCAACACAAAGAGTTGTTTTTCTACGTAACGCGCATTGGCTGCGGCATTGCAGGCTTCCGCGACGAAGAGATAGCTACACTTTTTGCCGAGGCACGGTCGCTCGAAAATGTCTGCCTGCCAGCAAGTTTTGTGAAAACAGTGTGAAATAAATCGAGATTCATTATGAAACGACTTCTTTTTCTTCCGCTCGTCTGTCTGCTATTGGTGAGTTGCGAGGGCGAACAAGGGCCAAAAGGCGACAAAGGCGACAAAGGCGACGATGGCACTGCCAATTGGAAAATAATTGATTTGGAGGCGAGCAGTTGGTCGTATTCAAACGAGGCCAACAACAACTATTTTTATGCCGATTTCGATGTGCCAGAAATAACGCAATATGTCTACGACTACGGCATGGTGCATTGCTATGTGGAATACAATTACGGCACTACCACGGCCACGCAGCAATTGTTGCCCTATTCGCGCCACAAAGAGGTGGAAATAACGCAAGATGATGGCACAACGCAGTGGGTTTTCTATACCGAAACGGTTGATTACGACTTTGGTGTTGGTACGTTGCGCATCTACTACACTCAGAGCGATTTCGATTACGAACTCGACACTTCGTTTGCGCCTTCGGCCATGCATTTCCGCTTGGCTGTGATTTGGTGATTTTTTTGTAATTTTGCATCGTTTTTTTTCAGTAGGCGAGTCTTGCGACTTGCTACTTGTTTTTGTTACTAAAAATGGACTACTTCAAGCACGAATCAGCATATGTCGACGAGGGTTGCACTATCGGCAAAGGCACTAAAATTTGGCATTTTTCGCATATTATGAACGATTGCGTTATCGGCGAAAATTGCAATATCGGGCAAAATGTGGTGGTGTCGCCACAGGTGCGCCTCGGTTGCAATGTGAAAATCCAGAATAATGTGTCGGTCTACACGGGCGTAATCTGCGAAGACGATGTGTTTCTCGGACCATCGATGGTTTTCACGAATGTGCTAAATCCGCGCAGTGCCGTATCGCGCAAGAGCGAATATCGTCCGACAATCATTCATCGCGGAGCGAGCATTGGCGCCAATGCTACGGTTGTTTGTGGTCACGAGATTGGCGAATATGCGCTTGTTGGCGCTGGTTCGGTGGTTACAAAAGATGTGAAACCTTACGCACTTGTGGTTGGCAATCCTGCCCGTCAAATAGGTTGGATCAGTGCCCACGGCGAACGTCTCGAATTCGACGAAAACGGCATAGCCACATGCCCAGCGACGGGGGAGAGGTATGTTTTGCGCGATGGAGCGGTAACGCTCCTTTAATTATCCAATTATCTAATTTCCAATTATTTAATTAGGGGAATTATGGTGTAAAAATCAGATAAAATGAATCCCGAATCATCACGCAAACCGAATATTTTACTGGATAAATCGCTCCAGTTTTCGCTAGATATAATTGTTTACACTGAAAAACTAGAAAGTCTGCGAAAGTTCGCTATTGCCAATCAGCTGTTGCGTTCTGGGACGTCGATTGGCGCAAATATTCGCGAAGCTCAACATGGTGAAAGTCCCACCGACTTTGTTCATAAAATGAAAATTGCTGCAAAGGAAGCGGAAGAGACCGCTTATTGGTTGTTGCTTTGCTCACTTTCGGCAAGTTATCCCGCTTGTGATGAGTTGATTTCAGATGTAAATGAATTGCAGCGTCTGTTGACAAGGATAATTTATTCGTCGAAAAAGACAATTGAAAATCAAAAAAATCAGCAAACAGAAAATAATTAAGTAATTGAAAATTAAATAATTAGATAATTGATTTAATGAAAAATTTCGCACTTATCGGCGCAGCGGGCTACATTGCTCCACGCCATTTGAGAGCCATCAAGGACACAGGCAACCGTCTGGTGGCAGCCTACGACAAATTCGATAGCGTGGGCATTATGGACAGCTATTTTCCAACGGCCGACTTCTTTACAGAATTTGAGATTTTCGATCGTCACTGTTCGAAAATTCGCAACACCGACAAGAAACTGGATTATGTGTCGATTTGTACGCCAAACTACCTGCACGATGCCCACATGCGTTACAGTCTGCGCCTCGGTGCCGATGTAATCTGCGAAAAACCGCTCGTGCTGAATCCGTGGAATGTGGATCAACTTATTCAGGTGGAAAAAGAGACGGGACACCGCATCAACACCATTCTTCAACTGCGTTTGCACCCATCGATAGTGGCACTGAAAAAGAAGGTGGACGAGGCTCCGAAAGACAAAATTTTCGATGTCGATCTTACTTACATCACTTCGCGCGGCAATTGGTACTACACCAGCTGGAAAGGCGATATTCACAAAAGCGGCGGCATTGCAACGAACATTGGCGTGCATTTCTACGATATGCTGCAGTGGATTTTTGGCAAAGTGTCGAAAAATGTGGTGCATGTGATGTCGCACGACCGCTGCGCTGGTTTTCTGCAGCTTGAACGCGCTCGTGTGCGCTATTTCCTCAGCATCAATGCCGATAATCTGCCAGAAAATGCCGTACAAGGCGAAAAACGCACCTATCGCACCATCAACATCGATGGCAACGAGTTCGAATTTAGCCAAGGTTTCACCGAACTGCACACCGAAAGTTATCGTCGCATTTTGGCTGGCGAAGGCTTTGGCGTGGAAGATGCGCGCGAGTCGATAAACATCGTTCACGACATTCGCAACGCCAAACCAATTGGACTTGTTGGCGACTATCATCCGCTGGCGCGACTGCCACTCAGTCAGCATCCGTTTGGCTGGTAATTGGCTTATTATCAGAAGATTATGACAGTTAGAAAAGTTGATTTTACGCTGCGCGAGGGCGAAACATTCATTCCGCTGATTGCGCTGCTCAAGGCTGTGAATGCGGTGGAGAGCGGTAGCGTGGCGCAGCAAGTGGTAACCGATGGACTTGTGCGTCGCAATGGCGAGGTGGAACTACGCAAACGCGCCAAAATAGTGGCAGGCGATGTCATTCGTTTTCAAAATGTAGAAATAACAGTTAATTGACAATTTGATTTCGTTCAAATGCGCTTCTATAACCCCGCAATTCATTGCGGGGAGACCACGACCAATTGCAGTCAGTAATTAGAAATCAGCAATCAGCAATTAGAAACAAAACGTCGCTGACCATCAGTCACGCGTAAAACTCATAAACATATTAACTCATCAACTCCCAAAATAGAGCTTCTTTCGCCAGCCAAAAATGCTGAAGTTGGCATTGCGGCAATAAATCACGGCGCTGACGCGGTCTACATTGGTGCACCGCGTTTTGGTGCGCGTCAGGCTGCGGGCAACACACTAGCCGACATCGAACGGCTGGTCGACTATGCGCATAAATTTTATGCTCGTGTTTATGTGGCGCTCAATACCATTCTCACCGACGACGAACTGGCTGAAGCTCAGCACATTGCAACTGATTTGTACAACCTCGGTGCCGATGCGCTGATTGTGCAAGACATGGGACTTTTGGAGTGCGATTTACCGCCAATTTCGCTGCATGCCAGCACGCAGTGCGACAATCGCACAATAGAAAAGGTTGCTTTTCTCGAAAAATGTGGTTTTGAACAGGTTGTTTTGGCGCGCGAACTCTCGTTGGAGCAGATTCGCAAAATAGCCGAGCAGACAAATGTGGCGCTTGAATGCTTTGTGCATGGTGCGTTGTGCGTTTCGTACAGCGGGCAGTGCTATCTGAGTCAGGCTTTGCGGCAGCGCAGTGCCAACCGCGGTGCTTGTGCGCAGATGTGCCGTTTGCCTTACACGCTGACTGATGCCAATGGGCGCATTTTGGCAAAAGATAAGCACTTGCTTTCGCTCAAAGATTTCGATGCATCGGCGCATTTGCAAGCGATGATGGAGGCTGGCGTATCGTCGTTCAAGATTGAAGGACGGCTGAAAGATGCCGATTACGTGAAAAATTTGACTGCCTACTATCGGCAAAAAATCGATTCTATTCTCGAAGGAAAAACGTTGCAGCGTGCTTCGTCGGGCAAAACGACATTCTTTTTCACACCAAATCCGCAAAAGACTTTCTACCGCGGCGCAACCGACTATTTTCTCTGCGGAAGAAAAAATGATATAACCTCGTTCGACACGCCAAAATCGCTTGGTGAGCCAGTCGGGCAAGTGCGTTCACTCGGTCGCGATAGTTTGACGCTCACAGACGATGTGCCGATGCACAATGGTGACGGGCTTTGCGGTTTCGATGCCAATGGCGATTTTGTTGGCTTTCGGGTGAATAGGGTAGAAGGCGAGCGACTTTTTCCGCTGAAAATGCCGCGTTTGAAGATTGGCACGCAGCTTTTTCGCAATTGCGATGTCGCTTTTGAGCGGCAGTTGGCAGCCAATTCCGCCGAAAGAAAAATCGGTGTAAAAATCGCCATTTCTGATGCGGCTGAAGGCTTGAAAATTATCGCAACCGACGAAGACGATAACACTACAGAATTTCTGCTCCCAACAGAAAAAATGCCTGCCAACAATGCTGAGCGAATGAGCGAAACTTGGCATACACAGTTTCAGAAATTGGGCGAAACGGATTTTTATCTTGCTGATTTTCAGTTGAATACTAAACAGATTTGGTTTGTTCCAGTGTCGCAAATTGCTGTTGCCCGTCGCAGTGTGATGCAACTTTTGGAAGCATTGCGTAAGCAGAATTTTCCGAGGCACGAAAAGCCTTTACTGCGCACCACGCATGCCTATCCGCAGTCGTCGCTCGACTATCGTACCAATGTGTTCAATAAGCAAGCTGAAACGTTTTATACGCACCACGGAGCGGAAGTAAAGCAGCGCGCTTTCGAGCAAGAATATGTGCCAAATGCCGAATTGATGCGCACTAAGCACTGTCTGCGCTACAGTTTTGGCTGGTGCCCGAAGCAACACCCAACCGATGCGCCGCACGAACCGCTCATTTTGCAGTGTGGTAGCGCCAGTTTGCAACTCTCGTTTGATTGTAAAAACTGCGAAATGGTGATTGTGAAGAGGGAGTAAAGACGAAAGAGTAAAGACAAAAGACGGGTAATTAGCGAAAAATTTTCAAATGGAATTAAAAGGCTCCATATTTCCTTTGATGGGTTCTGTGGCCGACGAACTCGGCATGGAATGCTATGTGGTTGGCGGCTATGTGCGCGACCTTGTGTTGCAGCGCCCCTCGTCCGACATAGATGTGGTGGTGGTTGGCAGTGGCATCGAAATGGCACAGGCTGTGGCAAAAAAACTCGGTCGTGGTGCGCATTTGTCGGTGTTCAAAACTTACGGCACAGCGCAGGTGAAATGTCGCTGCTACGAGTTGGAATTTGTTGGTGCACGCCGTGAATCGTACCGTCGTGAGTCGCGCAATCCGATAGTGGAGGATGGCACGCTCGAAGACGACCAGTTGCGTCGCGATTTCACGGTGAATGCGCTTGCAATCTGCCTTAACAAAGAACGTTTTGGCGAACTGGTTGATCCATTTGGCGGCATGGCCGATATGGAGGCGAAAATTCTGCGCACACCGCGCGATCCTGACATCACATTCAGCGACGATCCGCTACGCATGTTGCGCGCCATTCGTTTTGCAACGCAACTCGATTTTTGCATTGCACCCGACACGCTCGAAGCCATAAAACGCAATGCCCAGCGCATCGAAATAATCACGCAAGAACGCATCATTGTGGAGATAAACAAGATGATGACCTCGCCGCGACCATCGGTGGGTTTTCGTCTGCTCGACGAGACGGGACTTTTGTCGCTCATCTTCCCCGAATTGGCCGCCATGAAAGGCATTGAAGAACGCGATGGGCGCGCTCACAAGGATAATTTTCTGCATACGCTGAAAGTGCTCGACAATCTGTCGCAAAAAAGCGACGACCTTTGGTTACGTTGGGCGGCATTGTTGCACGACATTGGGAAACCCGCTACCAAACAGTGGGACGATCGCCAAGGGTGGACTTTCCGCAATCACAACTACATTGGCAGCAAAATAGTGCCGCGCATTTTCAAACGGCTGAAATTGCCGCTGGGCGAACCTTTGAAATTTGTCGAAAAAATGGTGCTGCTCCACATGCGCCCAATAGTTTTGAGCGAGGACGAAGTAACCGATTCGGCCGTTCGCAGGCTGCTTTTCGAGGCTGGCGACGACATCGACAAACTGATGTTGCTGTGCGAATCGGACATCACCTCGAACAACATGGAAAAGGTGAAACGTTTTTCGCACAACTTCAAACTCGTGCGCCGCAAACTGCGCGAAATAGAAGAGAAAGATCGTATTCGCAATTTCCAACCGCCCGTCGATGGTGGCGAGATAATGCAAACCTTCAACCTGCCGCCGTGCCGCATTGTTGGCGATTTCAAGACACAGATAAAAGACGCCATTCTCGATGGAATAATCCCAAACGAACACGATGCTGCCTACCAATTTCTTCTGAAAATAGCGGCTGAACAAGGGCTGGAGCCAGTGAATAGTTAGGAGTGAGGAGTGAGGAGTTAGGAGTGAAAAGTGGAGATAATTAAGAATTTTGAATTAAGAATTAAGATTTTTTTTGTGCGTCATTCAATTTTTGCTACTTGTTTCTTGCCACTAAATACAAAAAATCGCTCAAATTATTTTTTTCAGAGAAAAAATAGTATCTTTGCAGTTTGAAAATTATGCGGAGAAATTTCGTCTACATATTGCTGGTGGCAGCGCTGTTAACCTCGTGTAGCAGTTACAATCAGCTGCTGAAGGAGAAAAATCCTGAGATAAAATACGAGGCGGCGAAGAACTATTTTTTGGAGAAAAAATACAACAAATGCTCCGAATTGCTCGAAGATGTGTCGCCTTACTACAAAGGCACAGGTCGTTCAGAGGAGGTTTTGTACCTGTTGGCTGAGTCGTATTGCGGCAGAGAGGATTATGCCACGGCTGCCGAGTATTACAAGACTTACATCAAAAATTATCCGCGCGGCGAGTTTGCGCAGGAGTGCAATTTCAAAGTGGGCTATTGCTATTACAAGGATTCGCCCGATCCGCGTCTGGACCCGACAAACACGCTGCAAGCCATCGAATCGCTCACCGAATTTCTCGAACGCTATCCGCTGAGCGAACGCTCATCGGAAGCCTATCAGTACATTTTTGAACTCGAAGATAAATTGGCCTACAAAGGCTATCTGAACGCAAAACTCTACTATAATCTTGGCATGTATCTTGGCAACAACTATCGTTCGGCCATCATCACTGCCAACAATACGCTGAAGGATTATCCCGAAACGAAACACCGCGAGGCTTTGCTTTTCCTTATTCTTCAGGCAAAATACAAAGAGGCATCGCTCAGTGTACAAGAGAAAAAATCGGAGCGTTTCAGCGAGGTGGTCGACGAATATTACAACTACGCATCGGAATTTCCCGATGGCAAATTTATTCGCGAAGCCAACAAAATGCTGAAAGAGGCGAAAGCACACATCAAGTGAATTTAGAATTAAGAATTTAGAGAATTAAGACTTTCGCTGCAATCAATTTGAAATTTGAAATTTGAAATTTATACACGGATTATGGATTACAAAAAACTGAAAGCGCCAACGAACACCGTTACGCGCGACATGAACAAACTCGTCGAGCCTGTGGGCAATGTTTACGAAGCCGTTCGCATCATTGCAAAACGCTCGAACCAAATTGCTATCGACCTGAAACGCGAGTTGGACAAGAAATTGCTCGACTTTGCTTCGGCGTCCGACACAATGGAAGAGGTGTTCGAAAATCATGAACAAATCGAGATTTCGCGCTACTACGAGAAAATGCCAAAACCAACGCTCGACGCCATCGAGGAGTTCGAGGAAGGTCGCATCTACTATCGCAACCCAACCAACATGGAGGTTGACGAATAACGGCAGTCTCTAAATTTTGGAGACAGGGTGGGGAAGGGCAGTTGCAATTCCCCATTTTTTGTTGATCGAGAAAAATGTTGTAACTTTGCAAAATTGATAATTGCTCGTGACTAATCGGTAATTTTCGAACTGAAAAACAAAAACGCGTAGAATTTTTAGAACCTATCTAAACTGAAACTCTTTTGCCATGCGTCCCTCGGCTCTTAAACACGCCATGTATTTTGGCCTTTTGTTAGGCTTGATTTTTTGCATCAATTTCTTTCTGCAAACTCGTTCGAGTGCGGTGTGCGATGCTTTTTCGTGGATCATTGTGCTGCTGACACCCTATGCTGCCTACCGTCTTTCGGTCGATTGCCGTGAGCGTGCTTGCGATGGCTCGATGTGCTATGGCGAGGCATTTCTCTACGGCATGCAACTCTTTTTCTACGCTTCGATTGTGGCTGCGGCATTTCGGCTGGTCTATTTCAAATTTCTGAATCCCGATTTTTTGCCGCAACTCTACGACCAAACCATGCAGACCATGGAGGCGTTGCAAATGAAAGTTACCGACGAGCAAATGAACGAAGTGCGTCGCTCACTCACACCTGCCAACATGACCATTGCCTATGTCTGGCTCGATGTGATTGCGGGCGTGCTTGTCTCGTTTGTGGTGGCGTTTTTTGTGAAGAAGGACAAAAACGATGGAATCAAAGTAATTGATAATTGACAATTTGGTTGCGTTCAAATGCGCTTCAATAACCCCGCAATTCATTGCAGGAAGATCACTACCAATTGTAATCAGTAACTAGAAATTAGAAACCAGGAATTAGAAAAAAAACACAATCTCTGACCAATGCGTTAAACCTATCAACCTATAAACTCATCAACTATAATCATGGACATTTCGTTAGTCATTCCGTTGTATAACGAGGAGGAGTCGCTGCGACCGCTGCACGAGTGGATTACGCGTGTGATGCGCGAAAACGGCTTTTCGTACGAAATCATTTTTGTGAACGATGGCAGCACCGATGGCTCGTGGCAAGTGGTGCGCGCACTGCAGCAAGCCGACGAGCATGTTCACGGACTGCGCTTCCGTCGCAACTATGGCAAATCGCCTGCGCTGCACTGCGGTTTTGCTCGCGCTCAAGGCGATGTGGTGATTACGCTCGATGCCGACTTGCAAGATTCGCCCGACGAAATTCCTGCACTCTACCACATGATTGTGGACGAGGACTACGACCTTGTCTCGGGTTGGAAAAAGAAACGCCACGACAATGCCATCACCAAAAACATTCCATCGAAAATATACAACGCCACAGCGCGCCGCGTTACTGGGCTGAAACTGCACGACATGAACTGCGGCATCAAAGCCTACAAGCGCGATGTGGTGAAAAATATCGAAATCTATGGCGATATGCACCGCTACATTCCTTATCTTGCCAAAAATGCTGGTTTTACGAAGATTGGCGAGAAGGTGGTGGAACATCGCAAACGCCAGTTTGGTACATCAAAATTTGGTCTCGATCGCTTTGTGCATGGCTATCTCGACCTGTTTTCGCTCTATTTCTTGAGCCGCTTCGGCAAACGCCCGATGCACTTTTTTGGCTTGTGGGGCAGCGTGATGTTCCTCATCGGTTTTGTGGCCATCTGCATTGTAGGTGTCATCAAAATTGTGGCACTGCACAACGGCACACCCGCACCGCTCGTCACCGATACGCCCTATTTTTATTTGGCACTGACAATGATGATTCTCGGCACACAGATGTTTCTATCGGGATTCCTGGGCGAAATGCTCTCGCGCACCGCTCCCGAACGCAACAAATACCAAATTGCCGAAGAAATCTAGGGAGATTTTTGAATTAAGAATTAAGA
>CAVFDI010000043.1:12403-15459 GCA_963621145.1 Paludibacteraceae bacterium
ACCAAAACAAGTTGCAAATAGTGGTGGAGACCAAAAATTTTTGTGGGGCAAAAATCTGAAATTAACACATGGATATTTTTTTGCAAATACTCGGCTACACTTTGCCTGCGTTGGTGGTGGCACTTACCACTTGGCTAGTGTTGCGCAAAATGCTGAACAACGAAGCCGACCGTCGCGCCTACGAACTGCGTCGACTGAATGCCAACCAAGTGACGCCCGTCCGCTTGCGTGCCTACGAACGCCTCACGCTGTTGCTCGAGCGCACGCAGCCCGAATCGATGGTGATGCGACTCGATGTGAGCGGCATGACCAACCTCGAACTGCAATCGAAACTGCTCGAAACGGTGCGCAGCGAGTTCGACCACAATGTGGCGCAACAAATCTATGTCTCGCCCGAGGCGTGGACCATGGTCAAGAGCGCGCGCGAAAACATGGTGCGGATAATAAATGCTGCAGCGGCTCAAGTGCAGCCCACCGCGCCAGCTGTGCAATTGGCTCAAAAACTGATCGAGCTCTACTCGTCGCTGCCAGCCACGCCAACCGACTTAGCACTGACTTGTCTGAAAAATGAGGTAAAAACGTTATGAACAATTTTCAGAAACTGTGCGAAACGCGTTTTTCGCTACGCAATTTTGATGCAAATCGCCCTGTGGAGCGCGAAAAAATCGATTATCTGCTACGTTGCGTGCAACTCGCGCCATCGGCGGTGAATCGTCAGCCATACCAATTTTTTGTGGTTACAGATAAAGCCGTTTTGTCGAAATTAGCGCAATGTTATCACCGCGAATGGTTCGAAAATGCGCCACTGTGCATTGTGGCGTGCGCCAATCATGCCGAAGCGTGGCATCGCCCAAACGATGGCAAAGATCATGCAGATATCGACGTGGCAATTGCGGTGGAACATCTGGCATTGGCGGCAGCCGAACAGGGACTTGGTTCGTGCTGGGTCTGCAATTTCGACGCGCCAAAATGTGCCGAAGTGCTTGGCTTGAAACCCGAAATGGAGCCAGTAGTGCTTGTTCCGATAGGCTATGCTGCGGCAGAGTGTGTCGGAACAGAGAAAAAACGCAAATCCGCCGACGAACTTTTTGTAAATATCTGATTTAGAGTGAATTATCAAAAGAAAATAGCGATTTTTTCTGTTCTGATTGCGCTACTTGCATCGTGCAGTTCGAGCAACAGCAGCACCTGCATGAAAGAGAACAAAGTGGTGGCTGGCGTGGCGCTCTACAAGTGCGAATATAACTCCGAACAGGAGGTTTTCTCGTCGTTGCCAATCACCGAAACGCTCACTGTGCAAGGCGTTGGTAGCGATTCTGTGCTTTATGCGTCGCGGTCGGTTAGCAGCATCGAACTGCCGCTCCACATCAATGTCGACTCCACGCAGTTTGTGGTGCAGCGCGACAGTACGGGCATCGACACGCTCACAATTTTTCATACCAACGAGCAGAATTTCATCTCGATGGCGTGCGGTTGTTTTGTCTATCACACCATCACCGATGTGCGCACTACCACAAATCAAATCGATTCGGCAGTGATTAGCGATGCTCGCGTCGAAAATATCTCAAACACTCATTTGCGCCTCTATTTCAAAATTCCGAAATAAATTCTGAAATCTTGCATAGTAAAAATTTTTCTAACCAGAAATTAGAAATCAGAAACTTTTGAATTTGCGTCACTTTCGCCACATATCACTCCTGCTGTTTTTGCTGATGTTGACCATTCCAGCGCAGTCGCAAAAACGTCGCTCCGACGATAAGCCGCTGACCGATTCGGTGGTTTTTCGTGGATTTTCGGCACATCTCGATGTGGCATCGCCGCTCATGGGCATTGCGGTGAACAAGGGCGTGTACACGGGCGAGGTGCAGATTGACGTGAACCTGCTAAACAAATATTTCCCGATTTTTGAGATTGGTTATGCCAACGCCAATGTAACGGCCGACAATGCCACCAACTACCGTGCGTCGGCACTGTTTTGGCGCATCGGCTTGAACTACAATTTCCTGAAAACATCGAAAAACAAGGTCGAAAAACTGAACCGCAACTATCCTTTCATCGGCTTGCGCTACGGCATGAGCGTGGTGAACTACGACATGACGCAAATTCCAATGTCGGAGAGTTACTGGGCGGAGCAGGGCAGTGTTTCTCTGAATGGGAAAAATGTGTACGCTGGCTGGCTGGAATTTTTGGCTGGCGTGCGTGTCGATTTGGCAAAAGGTTTCACCATGGGCTGGTCGGCGCGCATAAGACTGGCATTGCACACCTCGCTCGGCAATAGCGAACAACTCTGGTTTGTGCCAGGCTACGGCAAATCGGGCGGCGCGCAATTCACCTTCAACTACACTATCGGTTTCACCTACCGCACACGTTTCGAACGTGCCCGCATGTCTGCCGTGAAATTGGAGCGGTAAAGACTGGGCATTTTTACGTTAGGATTTATAGCGAATCTAAAAAGTGTATATCGGCCAATTCGCTGGATAGTTTTTTGGGGAACTATAAGCCAGAAAAGATGCCAGGAGTTCACAAAAACCAGCTTATTAAACTGATGGGGGCTATAGAGGGCTTTCTTGCAGCTTTTTTGACCTATATAAAAAATCCAAGCCTTCTCGTGACTTGGATTTTGCTTTTGCGGTGCGGACGGGACTCGACCACGCAAAAAACTCGAGATGAGCGATATGCCATTCTACACAGCATCCGCAGCATTTTTTTATTCAGTTTCGGCAGTCGTTGGCTCGATGCTGGCTCGATCTTTCTTAAAAAAATTATTCATCTGCAGCACATCGCGCCACGCACTAAGTGGCATACCCTTATATAGGAAGTAATCGGTGCTGCGCTTGCCGCGGCAGTCGGCGCACAATTCATTCGCTAAGTCCTGCATGGTGCGAGTTTTGTACCGAAACTTCACCTTATTATCAGGTGCCACGCGCACAAGATCCCCCGTTGGCTTAAACTCCTAGACCTCGTCAACGGCGATCCCGTTTTTGGCGAAATCAAAACGCTCGCCTTTTTTTGCTTTATCAGTTTTTGCCATTTTTTTTTATTAGATTTTGGTCAAT
>CAVFDI010000044.1:0-1816 GCA_963621145.1 Paludibacteraceae bacterium
CCGAAAAAATTTTGTGCGTAAAAAAAACAATTAGTAAATTTGCGCTGTGAGAAACAATGATTTTCACGCTACATGCCACAACATAATATGGTGTAGCAAGTGTTTTTCGACATTAACTTTATAACTAATACAAAAAAACATGAAGCACAAAGTACTTTCCCTCGGCTTGATGCTGTCGTTTCTGTTGTGTGCAACAGCAGCCATGGCACAAGTAGCCGTTACGGGCGTTGTAAAAGATGCCTCGGGAGAACCCGTAATCGGTGCAAGTGTGCTGGTTGTAGGAACTACCAACGGCACTATCACCGACATCGATGGTAATTTTTCGCTCAATGTAGCCAGCGATGCTACTTTGAAGATTTCGTATGTTGGCTACAAGGACGAAGAGATCGCCTTGAATGGTCAAACCAACCTCTCTGTTACCATGCAGGAAGACGCCGAAATCCTCGAAGATGTGGTGGTTGTGGGCTATGGCGTAGTTAAGAAAAACGACGCAACAGGTTCGGTTACCGCCATCAAGCCTGACGAAATGAACAAGGGTTTAACAACCAATGCTCAAGACATGTTGCAAGGCAAAATTGCAGGCGTGAACATCACCACTAGCGGTGGTGCACCAGGTAGTGGAGCAACCATTCGTATTCGCGGTGGATCATCGCTTTCGGCCTCGAACGATCCACTGATTGTGATAGATGGATTGGCAATGGATAACAACGGCATTCAGGGCGTTTCGAACCCACTATCGATGGTAAATCCAAGCGATATCGAGACACTCACCGTATTGAAAGATGCTTCGGCAACAGCCATTTATGGTAGCCGCGCATCGAATGGTGTTATCATCATCACCACTAAAAAAGGCGCTACTGGCTCTGCTCCCAAATTTTCGTACGAAGGCAATGTTTCGCTCGGCTCGCTAGTCGATAGACTTGATGTACTTAGTGGCGACGAACTGCGCGAATATGCCAACGATCGCAATCACTCGAAAAAACAAAAATCCTTTTTAGGCACAGCCAACACCGATTGGCAAGATGCCATCTACCGTCAGGCTCCTGGTACCGACCATACGTTCAGTCTTTCAGGTGGTACAAAACACATGCCCTATCGCGCTTCGTTGGGTTATACATATCAAGATGGTACAATCAAAACCAGTAACATGCAACGTGTTACTGCTGCAATCAATCTGAATCCATCATTCTTAGATAACCACTTGTCGTTCAACCTGAACGCCAAAGGTATGTACATCTACAACCGCTATGCTGATGGCGGCGTTGTTGGTGCAGCCCTTTCGATGGATCCGACTCACGATGTTTACGACAACACATACGGCAATCAATTTGGTGGTTATTGGCAACAAGGCGTCAAAACGACTACAGCCTACAACGACCCAGCTTACACACACGTAAACAACGCGCAGACTACTGCCAACCCACTAGCAACGCTCGAGGCACAAAAAAATCGTGCTAATTCGGGCGCATTTGTTGGTAATTTGGAGGCAGATTACAAAGTACATGGCTTTGAAGATTTGCGTTTCCATGCCAATTTCGGTGCCGACTATTCGTATGGTAAACAGCGTAACACCATTGAACCATGGTCGTATAGCAACCACTACTACGGATGGAAAGGCTGGGAAGACAAGACGAAATACAACCTTTCGTTCAATGCCTATGCGCAGTACTACAAAGACTTCAACGAAAAACATCACTTCGATATTATGGCAGGTTACGAATGGCAACACTTCTACAACACCTACCACAGCGAAGGTTCCGGTTTCTATCAAGCAACCAATAATGATGCAAAACTGCGTGGTCAAGTCTACGAAAAT
>CAVFDI010000044.1:1826-13990 GCA_963621145.1 Paludibacteraceae bacterium
GCGTTTATGACTACACCTCGGCAACCGAAAGTTACTTGGTTTCGTTCTTCGGTCGTTTGAACTACATTGCCCTGAACCGCTATATGATCACGGCTACTGTTCGTGGCGATGGTTCTTCGCGCTTTGCCGATGGACACCGTTGGGGCGTATTCCCATCGGTAGCGTTGGGTTGGAAAATTAAAGAAGAGGCTTTCTTGAAAGATGTCTATTGGTTGAACGACCTTAAACTCCGTTTAGGCTATGGCATCACAGGTCAGCAAGACATTAACCAAGGCGATTATCCCTATTTGCCCGTTTATGTCGAAAACCAATCGCACGCCTACTACACTGCTGTTGATGGCACGCCAACCATTACCTATCGTCCGAGTGCCTACAATCCACTGCTCACTTGGGAGAAAACCACGACCTACAATGCAGGTTTGGACTTTGGATTCCTGCGTTCGCGCATCACTGGTAGCATCGATTACTACTACCGCCTGACCAACGACCTGATAAACGTGGTTGATGTTCCTGCTGGTACGAACTTCAAAAACCGCGTTGTATCGAATGTAGGTTCGCTCTACAACCAAGGCGTTGAGTTTTCGATCAATGCAGTTGCCATCGATACAAAGAAACTGAAATGGGACATCGGCGTGAACTTGGCTTGGAACGAAAACAAAATTACATCGCTCACCGCAGCCGACAACGATGATTACTATATTGCTACTGGCGGCATTTCGAGCGGCACGGGTAACTACATTCAAGCACACAAAGTTGGCTACGCTGCAAGTTCGTTCTTTGTTTACGAAACAACAACAGAAACTACCGACAGCAAAGGCGACCCAACAATTCCCGTTACCAGTGGAAGCAAATATTATTTCGTAGACCGCGATGGTGATGGTAGCATTACCGCATCCGACCGCTACATCTACCACAGCCCAGCTCCAGATGTAACAATGGGTATCACCAGCAAATGGTTATTCTACAATTTCGACCTCAGTTTCTCGCTGCGCGCTAGCATTGGCAACTATGTCTACAACGATGTGAAAGCCAGCAACTTGCAATGGGTTGAAAATGTCTATTCGGAACAAAATGGCGGCTATCATGGCGTATTGCGCGAATGCTACGACATGCGTTGGAACGACGGATTCAAAGCAGGTGGCGAACACTATATGTCCGACATATTCGTAGAGAATGCTTCATTCTTGCGCTGCGATAACATCACGCTCGGTTACACATTCGATCGCGAAAAAATTAAAGCGCGTATCTATGCTACCGTTCAAAACCCATTTGTTATCACAAAATACAGCGGCCTCGACCCTGAAATTTCGGGCGGTATCGACAACAACATCTATCCGCGTAGCCTCACATCGATTGTGGGCGTAAGTTTGCAATTCTAAAAAACGGAGGAATTTAACTATGAAAAACTTAGTTCAAAAAATAATGATGGGGGCGTTCCTCTTAGTTGGAACTACCGCCTGTGTGAACGATTTGAATGTAACACCTATCGATCCAAGCACCAACCAAACGGTCGACCAAGACGCTCTGTTCAACAAATGCTACGCAACATTTGCGCTCACGGGTCAAACTGGCGCCGATGGCAATGGCGATGTCGATGGTATTGACGAAGGCGTATCGTCGTTCTATCGTATGCTGTTCGAGCTGAACGAATTTCCTGCCGATGGCGGTTGGTGGAACTGGCATGCCGATGCTGGCGTAAACCAAATTTACAACCTTACATGGAACTCTTCGAACTCACTTGTTGCTGGTCTTTACTACCGTTTCTATTTCGACATCACACTTTGCAACCATTTCCTTGAATTGTTTGCAAATAACAGCGACGAGAAGACTCAGAAACAAGTGGCCGAAGTGCGTTGGATTCGTGCGCTGAACTACTACTATCTGCTCGACATGTTCCAAAATGTGCCATTTGCAGAATCGGTTACAACTGAAAAACCACAGCAAATTGACCGTGACAAACTCTATTCTTGGCTCGAAAATGAATTGTTGGAACTCGAAAATGAACTTCCAGCGACAAAAGAGAACACTTATCGTATCGATAGAAATGCTGCAACCTTTGTTTTGATGCGTATGTATCTGAACGCCGAGGTTTACACTGGCACACCACAATGGGACAAAGCCGCTGAATACGCAGCGAAAATCATGAAATCGGAATACACTTTGGCATCGAACTATGCGCAACTTTTCATGGGCGATAACCAAAAGAATGCCAACAACACCGAAGTTCTTCTCTGGATTTATCAAGGCATAGAAACCGAAAGTTGGGGCGGATCACGTTTCCTAGTTAGCGGCACTCGCGACGCAGGCAACAATCCTTTCGGTAGCGACGACTCGTGGAGTTGCTGGCGCAGCACGCCAACACTCATCGAAGCGTGGTTCAGCAAAACCGAAGCACTCAACATCTTAAGCACAGCCAAAGCCGCAGGTTACAAATGGGCCGACGAAACGGTTATTCCAAAACTTGCAGGCGACGACCGTGCAATGCTTTGCCAATCGTGCAACAAATACAATTCTGATGCAGACACAGCAACATTCACAGCCGACCTTACTGCACTCTACGAACTTTACGACCAGAAAAAAATTGGCGATAATGGTTCCACATTTGGTAACGGATGGACCATTTGCAAATGGACTGGCATATACAGCGATGGCACGCAATATGGTAGCGACAGCAAATTCCCCGACACCAACATACCATTCCTACGCTCTTCCGAAGCCTATTTAACCTATGCTGAGGCAGTATATCGTGGTGGTGCTGCGGTGAACGGAACAGCCGAAAGTGCCATTCAAGCACTGCGCGATCGTGCTCATTGCACTGGCACATTCACGCTCGACGAAGAATCTTTGCTAAAAGAATGGCAACGCGAATTCTACAGCGAAGGACGCCGTCGTACCGATCTTGTACGCTTCGGTAAATTTACATCTGGCGACTACACATGGGAAGGCAAATATGCTGGTGTAGACAAACGCTACAATGTTTATCCATTGCCAAATGCCGATGTTGTTGCAAATAGCAATTTGCAGCAATATCTAGGCTATTAAAAAGACTTTTAATTAACTTATTATTAACAACTTTAAATCATTTTCATTATGAAAACATTGAAGTATTTTATGTGCGCCACACTTGCACTGGCCACAGTAGCTCTTGTAGGCTGCAAAAAAGACGAGGAAACCAAAAAAGGTGAAATCGAAAAAGAGGATGCAATGCCAGAACCAGAAGAACCAACCGATGGCTCGCGCTTGATCGTTATTCAATTTAACGGCAAAATTTGCGATGGTAGCTCTATCGTTCTCGCAGGTGCTTACAATGAATGGAATATTGATGAACCATCAAGTATGATCAAATTCCAAAAGTACACCGAAGAGGGCAAAGAGCTGGAAGGTAAATGGTACTACGCTACAATTCCTGCCGAGCAGAACAAAGACACGATGGCTGCTAAACCAGTTCAACTCACTGCTGATGGTAATTTCAGTTGGGACTACCAGAGTGGTGATGCAACTGCATGGACCATCGTTAGCGGCGATGTTAACGTAAAAGCTGGCTACTCTGGCGAAGCCGATGTAGAGTGGATTAGCAAAGTATGCGTGGCTAAACTTGCCGATTGGAAAAACGGCAACTATCCTTGCAAAGAACTTGCTATCGAAGACTTCACCGTAAATGTAAAATGCTCGGCATTCGTTCCCAAAATCAGTGGCGACTTCAACGGCTGGGGCGAACATGTAGAGATGACCTTGGTAGAAGGCACAACCGACACCTACACCTACAAACTTGAACAACAACCAGAAGGTAAGGGATTCAAAATCACCAATGGTGGTTGGAATGCTCTAGAAGCAGTACTCGTTAGTGACTATAACGAAGAAAGCGAGTGCTACAACAAACAAGGCAATTACACACTTGTTGCTGGTGTAAACACCATCGAACTCGAGGTTGCTGGCACACAAGCCGATGTAACAATTTGCGAATAACATTATTATTTAGCACAAACATTTTCTCACGACCACTCGGTCGTGGGATTTTTTTGCCATTTTGGAAAATTCTTTCTATCTCAAAAAGATTTTTGTGCATTTTCTTTCTGAAATAGAAATTTTATTGTAATTTTGCAGGCGAAAAATTGGGATATTATGACGAAAGAAAAAATCGAACTACTAGAAATGGCTATGCAAAGGCGACGGGCAGCCATGCCCAAACGTTTACGCCTGTTCACCACCGAACACGAAAAACTACCAGATGCACTGTTGCTTACTGGCACGCGCGGCTGCGGCAAATCTACATTTCTGCTTCACCACGCCACAGGAAAACATCTGCTCTATTTTTCGGCAGATAATCCATCTGTCATAAACGAGCCACTGTACGATGTTGTTTCGTTTGCATTTATGCAAGGCTACGAGGGCGTAATTATCGACGAAGTGCATTATGCCGCCAATTGGAGCATTCATCTGAAAGCGCTGTACGATGATTTCCCGAATAAAATCCTTTGGGTTTCAGATTCGTCGTCACTAGTTTTGCGAGCAGGCGAAGGCGATTTGTCGCGACGGTTTGTGCCGATGCGTATGCCACTGATGTCCTTTCGCGAATATCTGCATTTGGAGACTGGCATTACCTCAACCAAATATACATTAGGCGACAGTGTTTTGCCATTGCAGCCCGACGCGTCCATCCTTAATCATTTCAGGAACTATCGCCGCAACGGCACGCGCCCATTCTACCAAAAGGGCGATTTTGAAGCGCGTTACATGGCAGTTTTGGATAAAGTGTTGAATACAGATATACCGTTTTTCTTACCAAGCATATCAGAAAACAATTTGCGTCTGATGCGTGCCATAGTTGGAACACTCGCTGGTTCGTCGGTGCCGCGTGTTCAAGTTACATCGTTATGTGCCGACTGGAATATCGGAGCCGAGAAACTTTACCAACTGCTCTACGTTATGGAACATGTAGGCTTATTGCGCATAGTACGTCTGCAAAACGACCACAAAGCGCGCAGTGTTGGCGCAAAAATGTTTTTTACCGACCCATGCGCCTACAACGTAATGCATGCCGATTCTGGTATTGAGCGCGAAGCATTTGTAGCAAACTGTTTTACGCAAGCGGGTTACACTGTGGAAGCATTGAGAGATGAAAAAGAAGGGGACTTTTTTATCTCACAAAATGAGATTGGAAAAACAATAGAGGTTGGTGGCAAAAACAAGCCGAGCAAAAAATCCAATTTTGTAGTACGCGACAATACAGATTACCCAACTGGCAACGCAATTCCATTTTGGCTTTTAGCCATGATGTGGTAAATTCTTTCTATCTCAAAAAGATTTTTGTGCAAATTCTCGCTGAAATAGAAATTTTCGCAAGAAACGCATCTAATCGCGGACAAATAACCAAACCTTATTTGTCCACGAACCATCAAAAATGCGCACTCGTGGACAAATAAACGACATTAGTGGAGCAAAATTGGCACAAACAAAAAAGACTTTGATTTCTCAAAGTCTCTTCTGTTGCCTAACCCGGAATCGAACCAGGATCCTCGGTACCAAAAACCGGTGTACTAACCGTTATACTATTAGGCAAGACCGCTACTCCCCTTCGGTTTTGCGCTGCAAAGGTACAACTTTTTTTTTATCCAACAAACATTTTGGCAACTTTTTTCGCGAAAAAAATCCGAACCCTTTAAGGCTCGGATTTTCAGCGTTATATCGTCGAGTTTCCTCGACAAAACGGGCAATTATTTTTTGTTGCGGCTCGTTCTGTTTTGGTAGCGGCTCATGAATTTGTCGACACGACCAGCGGTATCAACCAATTTGGTTTTGCCAGTGTAGAATGGGTGCGACGAACTCGAAATTTCGAGCTTCACCAGAGGATAAGTTACCCCATCGATGTCGATGGTTTCTTTCGTAGCAACAGTCGAGCGTGTGATGAACACCTCTTCGTTCGACATGTCTTTGAACGCCACGGGACGATAGCTTTCGGGATGAATTCCTTGTTTCATTTTGTGTATGAGTTAGTTATTTTCAGAATTTTCGGCTGCAAAAGTACAACTTTTTTCTTGAACGGCAATCGTTTTCGGTAAAAATTTTATCAACCGCGCTACAATTCCCATGCCAAGGCACTTGCGCCGAGTATGGCAGCGTCCGATTCTTTGAGTTGCGAGAGTAATACTTTGATTTTGTTGCGCCAAATTGGCATCACATTGGCGTTCATGCTTTCAACCACGGGTTTCATGATGAGATCGCCAGCCTTGGTGAGTCCGCCAAAAAGCACAATGGCTTCGGGCGACGAGAATGCCACAAAATCGGCCAACGCTTCACCGAGCATTTTGCCAGTGAATTCAAAAATTTCGCAAGCCATGACATCGCCTTGTTGCGCTGCTTCGAACACATCTTTCGACGAAATATCTTCCGACGGAATGTTGCGCAAAAGGCTCTGGCGATCGGTAGTTTCGAGCAGTTCGCGTGCCGTGCGAGCCACGCCCGTAGCCGATGCGTAAGCCTCGAGGCAGCCAGTTTTGCCGCAGCCGCAGAGTCGTCCGTTGTTGCGAATCATGGTAACATGGCCGAGTTCGCCCGCAAAGCCATCGTGGCCATAGAGCAGCGAGCCATTCACCACAATACCCGAGCCGACGCCAGTTCCGAGCGTTATCATGATAAAATTTTTCATGCCACGAGCGGCGCCGTAGGTCATTTCGCCCACTGCGGCAGCGTTGGCGTCGTTGGTTATGCGCACGGGCAGACCAATGCTAGCCGTTACCAATTCGGAGAACGGAATGATTTGCTGTCCGCCCCAAGTGAGGTTCACAGCATTTTCGATAGTGCCTTTGTAGAAATTGGCGTTTGGCGCACCAATGCCGATGCCACGCACCTCGTCGAGGCTGTATTTTGGTTCTACAAGTTGGCGCACTGCATCGCACAGACGAGAGATAAACTGCTGAGAATCAGTAGTATCGTTGCTACGAATGGCAGTTTGCAGCAGCACATTGCCGCGCATATCGACCAAGCCAATTTTGGCGGTGGTGGCACCTATGTCGATGCCCACTACATAAGGTTTTTCCATGATAATTCGCTATTTTTTGTGAGATAATTATTCAGTTTTGATGTCGGTATTCACATTTTTAGAGCCGACAAGGGCATAATAAATAAGGTAGAGCATGCAGACGATGAGCAATCCGTAACTCTGCAGCGAACCGATGTGATCGGCCAAAACATTTTGCACAAACGGAATGATGCCGCCACCGCAAACGAGCGTCATGAAAATGCCCGATGCCATGGTGGTGTAACGCCCCAAACCTTCGGTGGCAAGGTTGAAAATTGCGCCCCACATGATAGATGTGCAAAGTCCGCAGAGCATCACAAAAATGAGTGCGAGCGGAATCACCTTATCAAAAAGATTTACCGTAACATTTTCTGGAACAATCATCACGCAGAGGCAAAGCACAGCACCAAGCGAGGCAACCGAAGCCAACATGGCGCGCGACGAGACTTTTCCGCCGAGCAATCCGCCACAGAGTCGACCAATCATCATGCAGAGCCAATAGCCGCCAATCATCGTTCCCGTAAGCACAGGACCGACCCAATCAATTTCCGAAAAAAAGACATTTGCCGTGTTTGGAATGCCAACCTCCAAGCCCATGTAGAGGAAAATGGCGACTGCGCCCAGCACGAAATGACGGAACGAAAGTGCACTGTGTTCATCTTTCGCCACACGACCAGCCTTGCGAGCGGCGCGCTCTTCGGGTGTTTCCATGTGAGGTTCTGGAATTTTTGTAAAGCCGATGATGACTGCAGCGAGTGCAAAAATAACCATGGCAATGATCATGGCTGGAGCGGCATCGCTCACCGAAGCATTTTCGACCTGACCGCCAACAAGATAACCCAACAAAATTGGAGCAATGGTGCCGCCAATGGAGTTGCACGAACCGCCAAACTGCATCAGGCGATTGCCCGTGTTACCGCCGCCACCAAGCGTATTGAGCATAGGATTGACTACAATGTTGAGCAGGCACATTGAGAAACCAGCCACCAGCGCGCCAATCACATAGATTAGGAACGATTCGGCAGGACCCGAAATCCACTGAATGGCGACACCAACCAGACCAATGCAGACAGCCAGCAGTGCAGTAAATTTGTAGCCTTTGCGCTTCAGAATGAGGCCGCCAGGAATGCCCATGCATGCGTAGGCGATGAAGTTTGCGAGCGAGCCAAGTTGCGAAAGCGCTTTGGCACTGGCACTATCGCCAAGGAATTGATTTTTTACGATGACGCCCATTGAACCAGCGAAATTGGTAACAAAGGCAATCATGAAGAATAGGCAAAACATCACAGCGATGGCCAGAGCGTTTTTGTTTTTCATGGTAGGAAATGATTTATTTCAAATTTCAGATTTCAAATTTCAAATTTTTGTTTTACAAGATTTTTGCTCCGTTCGGCAAAATAAACAAGTTTAGTTTTGCTCTCACTTATCGCAAAAATTCAGATTTCAGATTTCAGATTAATCACAAATTTTTCTGCAAAAAGCGTGTGCAGCGTGTGTAGAGGTGCAGACGAGCAGCAGGGCCGAGAATGCTGTGGTTTTTATTCGGATAAAATTGCATCTCGAACTGTTTACCAGCCTCCACAAGCCGCTCGGCGTAGAGCCACGATTGCTGCGTATGCACATTGTCGTCGGCCGTACCATGAACGAGCAGTAACTCGCCCTGCAACTGGTCGGCTTTGTTGAGCAGACTCGAATGGTCGTAGCCGCGGTCGTTTTCCTGCGGACGATTCATGAAACGTTCGCCGTAGGCCGTATCGTAGTAGCGCCAATCGACCACAGGCGCAATGGCAATGCCCGCTTTGAACACACCGCCACCATTGGTCAGTGCGCTAAGCGTTACGAATCCACCATAACTCCAGCCCCAAATGGCAATGCGTTCGGCATCGACATAGGCGAGCGAGCCAAGATATTTTGCAGCCTCCACCTGATCTTTCACCTCGAGTTCGCCAAGATTTTTGTAGGTGCAAGTGCGAAAATCGTAGCCACGTGCGCCCGTCCCGCGTCCATCGACGCAAGCCACCACATAGCCCATTTGCGCAAGATAATATTCCCAATCGAGCGAAAAACGATTTAGCACCTCTTGCGAATTTGGTCCGCTATATTGCACCATCACCAAAGGCAATTTTTCGGTGTTTGAAAGATTTTTCGGTCGCACAATCCAGCCATTCAGTGTGATATTTTCGGAAGTGGTGAACGAAAAAAACTCTTTTTCGGGCAAGTCGAGTGCCGCCACTGTGCTTTTCAATGCGGAATTATCCTCGAGCGTGCGCAGCGTTTTGCCTTTACCATTTAATATGGTGTAGCAATGGGGCGTTTTGGTGTTGTTGAATTGATAGATGGCATAGGCAAAATTCCGTGAAAACTCTGCGCTGCTGATGCCACCACTCTGCCCTATTTTGGTGATTTTTCCTTTGGAATGGGCACAATAGACCTCGCGTTCGGTCGGACGATTTTTTGCCGCCTGAAAATATGTTGCGCCAGTTTTCTCGTCGAATCCATAGAAAGCGGTAACGTCCCATTCGCCCGAAGTGATTTGGCGTTTTTTCGTACCGTTGGCATCGAAAAGGTAGAGATGACGATAGCCGTCACGCTCACTCATGCAGACAAAACTGTTGTCAGCGTTGAAATGCAGACAGTCGAGGTTTCCGTAGTCGACATACGCTTTGCCCGACTCGCTCAGAATGCGTCGTCCCACGCCCGAGCGCGCATTGAACGCCACCAAATCCAACTGCGTCTGCTGCCTATTGAGCCGCACCGCTGCCAGCGTGTTGGCATCGTGCGTAAAGCGAATTATCGGAATATAAATGTCTTTATCATCGCTGAAATTCATCTGCTTGGTGGTGCGGTTTGCCACATCGTAGACAAGCAGTTGCACGCTCGAGTTTTTGCCGCCAGCGCGCGGATATTTGTACGAAGTGAGCGTCGGGTAATCGAGTGTGAAATTCTGGAACGAATATTCCGCCACATCGCTCTCGTCGAAACGCACAAAAGCCAGAAGTTTGCTATCGGCGCTCCATTCGAAATAGCGAGTTCTGCAAAATTCCTCCTCGTAGACCCAGTCGGGCGTGCCGTTGATTATCTTGCCTTTTTCGCCATCGGTAGTAATGGCGAGTTCGGTGCCGAAATCAAGTTTTTTTAGGAATAGATTGTTGTCGCGCGCAAAAGCCACAATGCGTCCGTTAGGCGAAAATTGCGCCATCTGAATTTCGTTTTTCTCGTCGCTCAGAGGCTCAATTTTGTTGCGTTTCACATAAAAAACAAAGTACGCAGCCGTGCCAGAACGACGGTAGATTTTTGTTTCGCCCGTGTGAACTAGAATGCGCTCTTCGTCGTTCGAAAATTCGTAGCCTGCAATGTTTTTGATGGGGCAATCGGCAATTTTATCGATATCGAAAATGGTCGAACTCTTCTGCCCCGAAGCATAGTCGAACGCCTCGATGCGCTTGCCATCGTCGCTGAGCGCAGTGTAGTGCGCGCCGTCGTTCATGTGATAGACCTCGGCAGGACGATGCGGCTTGTAGTCGCCACGCGTAAACGCCTCGAGATACTGCTGCGGTTGCGCCACAAGTGTGCCAACACAAAAAAGAAGTGAGAAAAATATAGTTTTACGCATTATGTTTTTCTGATTTCTGATTTCTATAAACGATAACCTCTCAACTTATCATTACTAACCTGCAAAATTAGAAAAAAATGTGCGAATTCGACAAATATTCAGCCGAAAATGTTGAAAATTTGCATTTTGTGGCGATAAAAAGCGGTTTTGTGTGGTCAATTAGACAAAAATCGATCAAAAAAGAGTAATTTTGCACTTCAAAATTTTCGAAAGATGAAACCGATTCAGATGGTAGATCTGCGTTCGCAGTACGAGAAAATCAAAACTGATGTAGATGCTGGTATTCAGGAAGTTATCGACAGCACTGCATTTGTGAAAGGCGCAAAAGTTACCGAATTTCAGACGCATTTGGAGCAATATCTTGGCGTGAAACATGTGATTCCAGTGGGCAACGGCACCGACGCGCTGCAAATTGCCATGATGGCGCTTGGCTTGAAGCCTGGCGACGAGGTGATTACGCCAACATTCACATTTATTGCCACAGCCGAAGTAGTTGCGCTGTTGGGACTTACGCCCGTAGTGGTCGATGTCGATTTCGACACATTCAACATGGATGTGGAGGCTGTGCGACGCGCCATCACACCACGCACACGAGCCATTGCGCCCGTGCATCTGTTCGGACAAAATGCCAACATGGAAGCGTTGCTATCTTTGGCGCGCGAGCACAATCTGTTTGTGGTAGAAGATGCCTGCCAAAGCATCGGAGCAGAATATACTTTTACCGACGGACGGCGTGTGCGTTCGGGCTGCATGGGCAACATCGGCTGCACATCGTTCTTTCCATCGAAAAACCTCGGTTGCTACGGCGATGGCGGCGCACTTTTCACCAATGATGATGAGTTGGCGCGGCGCATTCGCATGGTGGCGAACCACGGCATGGAGGTGCGCTATCACCACGACCACGTGGGTGTAAATTCGCGCCTCGACAGCATTCAAGCGGCTGTGCTCGACGCTAAGCTGCCGCATTTGGACGAATATATTGCCGCGCGACAAAAGGCTGCGGCTTACTACACCGCTGCATTTGCCAATTGCGACAAGATTTTGACGCCCGCAGTTGCGCCACAAACCACGCATGTGTTCCACCAATACACGCTGCGGCTCGTTGGCTGCGATCGCGACCGTGTGCGCCAGTACTTGGCCGACCGCAACATTCCGTCGATGATTTACTACCCTGTGCCGCTACACCTGCAAAAGGCTTATCAGGATCCACGCTACAAGTCAGGCGATTTTCCTGTGGCAGAACGGTTGGCGGCAAGCGTACTTTCGTTGCCAATGCACACCGAATTAAACGAAGAACAGTTGGCTTACATTACCAAAAACGTGCTTGAGGCCGTTGCAAAGTGCTGATTTACAGGCAGAAAAATTCTTTTACGAAAAATTTTGTCGGCAAAGAAAAAAGTTGTACTTTTGCAGTCGAAAATAATAGAGATGTTTCCGTAGCTCAGTTGGTAGAGCAGCTGACTCTTAATCAGCGGGTCGTGGGTTCGAGTCCCACCGGGAATACAACATAAAGGTAAAAGCCTGAAAATCAGC
>CAVFDI010000045.1:0-10065 GCA_963621145.1 Paludibacteraceae bacterium
AACTTTTCAACGACCGATCAACCCAATCTGAAACCTGAAATTTGAAATCTAGCAATTTTGGAAAAACGAGAAACTGAAATATACGCTGAGAATACCATTTTGGTGGGATTGGTAACGCCGCAACAGAACGACGAGCGTTCGCGCGAGTACCTCGACGAGTTGGCTTTTTTGGCCGAGACGGCTGGCGCTTTGCCTGTGAAACGCTTTGTTCAACGGCTCGATTATCCCAATCCGCGCACTTTTGTAGGACAAGGCAAGTTAGACGAAATCCGCCAATTCATCGTAGAGCACGAAGAAGTTGGCATGGTCATTTTCGACGATGAACTGTCGCCGCTGCAGTTGCGCAACATCGAAAAAGAGCTGAAAGTGAAGGTGCTCGACCGCACGAGCCTCATTCTCGACATTTTTGCCAAACGTGCGCAGACGGCTCATGCCAAGACGCAGGTGGAATTGGCTCAATGTCAGTACATGCTGCCGCGCCTCACGCGCCTGTGGACGCACCTCGAGCGTCAGCGAGGCGGCATTGGCATGCGTGGTCCTGGCGAGACGCAGATAGAGACCGACCGCCGCATCATTTTGAACAAAATTTCGCTTCTGAAACAGCAGTTGGCCGCCATCGATCGGCAAAAAGCCGTGCAGCGCAAAAATCGCGGCAAAATGGTGCGCGTGGCGCTGGTTGGCTACACCAATGTGGGCAAATCGACACTGATGAACCTGCTGAGCAAGAGCGATGTTTTTGCCGAAAACAAACTATTTGCCACGCTCGACACCACCGTGCGCAAGGTGATTGTTGACAATCTGCCATTTTTGCTGACCGACACCGTCGGGTTCATTCGCAAACTGCCCACAAACCTTATCGAATCGTTCAAATCGACCCTCGACGAAGTGCGCGAAGCCGATCTTTTGGTGCATATTGTCGACATTTCGCACCCAAATTTCGAAGAACAATACGAGGTTGTAAACACCACTTTGGCGGAGATAAACAACAAAGAGCAGAAACCTACCATTCTGGTTTTCAACAAGATAGACGCTTTCACGCACACGCCGCAAGATGCCGACGACCTTGGCGAAAAACGCCGCGAAAATTACAGTCTCGAAGAGTTGGAGCGCATGTGGATGGCGCGTTTGGGCAAAGATTGCATCTTTATTTCCGCTCGCGAGAAAGAGAACATCGACGCGCTGAAACAGTTGCTCTACGAGCGTGTGAAGCAGATTCACGTGACGCGTTTTCCGTACAACGATTTTCTTTTCGAAAAATACGACGACACCACCGAAGAATGATGCGTTGGCTTCTGACAACCGCACTTTGGCTGACTGCCTGCGTTGCCATTGCACAGCCTGCCGCCTTGCTCGACAGCCTTTCGGATGCCGCTCTCGAGGCGTGGCTCGAACAACATGCCGATGGCGAAACAGTGTCGGAAGATTCGCTCAATAGCACTGATAATCAGCAAGATACAATTCTACTGACTGTAGTAGATAGTCTGCCGAGCGTTCCGCTGATTTCGGCAGAAGAGATGGATTCCATTCATCGCAGAGCGGCCGAGAAAGCCGAGTGCAACCCACTTTTCATCGACGAATGGGTGGCGGGGCATCGTTCGGAACCGAGCAGCGAAATTGATCGTCTGCGCAGTCAAGCGCGCGACGCTGTCTTTCGCGAAAATCCTGATGTGTACGCCTATCACGAATCGCAGTTACCCAACATCGACGAGATAAAACGCCGTCGCGACAAGGTGGAGAAAGAGCGTGTGAAAGTGGTGGAAGTGCCGACTGTGAAAATCGACAAATTGCCAAAGATAAAACCCGAAACCTCGCCGTGGAGTTACAGCGGCGATGTGCAGATGCAATTTTCGCAAAACTACTACTCGAGCAACTGGTACACTGGCGGCGAAAGCAGTATGGCGGCCTATTTCTTCTTCAAATTCAAGTCGGGCTACACATCTGAAATGATTCAGTGGGACAATTTGGTGGATGTGAAGATGAGTTTCAACACCGCCGCCAGCGACACCCTGCGCAAGTTCCGTGTGAACGACGATTTGGTAAAAATAACCTCGAAACTTGGCGTGAAGGCATTCAAGAGCGAAAAATGGTTCTACTCGGCCGATTTTGAGCTTTCGACGCCGCTATTCAACACATACGTGAAAAATTCGTACGAGCGTGTAACTGGACCATTTTCGCCTGTGCGAGTCGATTTTTCGGTCGGTCTCGATTTCAAATACAACAAGGAACTTTCCATTCAGTTGCTGCCGCTGTCGTACAAAATGCTGCATGTGGCCGACACCACCGTGCGCGCTGGCGTGAGCAAAAGCATTGCCGACAAGCAGGGCATTCCCGATGGTAAAAAGACAAAAAATGACCTTGGCAGCCGCATAAAACTGAAGTGGGAGCACGCATTCATTCGCGAGGTAAAGGTAGAGACAAATCTTTCGTTTTACACCAATTACAAAGGTATAGAATTCGATTGGGAGATTGTGGGCAACTTCATCATCAACAGATTTTTGTCGGCGCGCGTGTCGCTCAATCCGCGCTACGACTCCACCATCACCCTCTCCGACGGCTCCGACCCACGCATGCAGTTCAAAGAGTTGGTGAGTGTAGGATTTAGGTATAAATTCTGAAATTAATTACCCAATTATCTAATTTCCAATCGTTTAATCAAACAAAGACTATTGACGATAACGATGAAAGCATTGAATGAATGGCAACTACCACGACCAACTGCAGAAAGTTGTGAGATCCGGCAATTTGAAATCTGAAATCTGAAATCTGAAATCTAAAATCTAAAACATGGAACATACGAATCTAAAATCGTGGGCCGACGATGACCGTCCGCGCGAAAGGCTTTTGCAACACGGTGCTGCCGCCCTGAGCGATGTGGAACTGCTAGCCATTCTGTTACGCACTGGCACGCGCCAGCAGACGGTGGTAGAATTGGCGCGCGAAATGCTGCAATCGGTACAGAACAACCTCGACGAACTTGGCAAACTTGGCGTGAGCGACCTCTGCAAAAACTTCAAAGGCATTGGACAAACCAAGGCAGTAACGCTTTTGGCGGCATTGGAACTTGGTCGCAGGCGCAAAGCCGCCGAGTCGCTGCAACGCCCGCAGATGTGCAGCAGCATCGACATAAACAACTTTTTTCAGCCCAAAATTGCCGACTTGCCGCACGAAGAGTTTTGGCTGATGACCATGAACCGCAATCGACGTGTGATAGCCACGCACTGCCTAAGCAAAGGCGGCGTAAGCACCACCGCAGTAGATGTAAAAATGGTGCTGAAAACCGCCATCGACCAGTTGGCATCGTGCATTGCCATTTGCCACAATCACCCCAGCGGCAACATCAACCCAAGCGAGCAAGACGTACAGCTGACGCAAAAAATAGATAACGCCTGCCGCCAACTCGACATTAAACTGCTCGACCACATCATCATTGGTGGAAAAAAGTACTACAGTTTTGCGGATAATGGGCTGATTTAATTATCTAATTACTTGATTTCTAATTATTTAATTAAACTTTGACGATTAACTATGACGATGACTTTCGGTAAACATAACCAACTGCAAAAAGTCAAGGATATCGCCATTCAAGCCAGAAATTTAGAGACCACCTTCCTCTTTACACGTTTCTTGCGACTCAAAACTTGCCACTTGTGGCTAATCTGAAAAAATCGTATCTTTGCAAGTTTGATGTAAAGATTTTTTTATGAAAATTGATTTCTCGAAAAAGGCACTGCGAACGGCGTTGCGCTGCGTGCTGTTTGTAGCATCGGTAGCGTTGGTTTATCTGTGCATTCCGCATCAGTCGCTGCGATTCGAGCGCAGTTTCATGCTCGGGAAGCCGTGGCCATACGAGTTGCTCACTGCCGAATTCGATTTCCCGATCTACAAAGACGAAAGCGAACTGAAGCGCGAGCAGGACAGCATTATGCGCTATTTTGTGCCGTATTTTGCCATCGATCAGCAGGCTGGACGCGAGCAGATAATCAAATTCAAAAATGCCGATACAAACCTGTCGCACGCCGACCAAAGGCGCATCGAAAAAGCACTCGAAGAGATCTATGCAGCGGGCATTATGCCCACAAAAGATTGGCGCGAATTTGACGGATACAAGGTGCAGCAAGTGTCGCTCATCGACAGCAGTTTGGTGGCGAGCAAAGTAGATTTTTCGACCATTTTCACCACGCGATCGGCCTACGATTCGCTGTGCAATGTGCGCGGACTGAGCGAGAAAGCCGTGCGCGAAGCCAATCTGAACCGTTTCATAGTATCGAACCTGACCTACGACCGCAACAAATCGAGCCAAGCCAAGGAGGAACTGCTGGCCACCATTTCGCCAACAGCAGGCATGGTGCAAGCGGGCGAGCGCATTATCGACCGCGGCGAGATTGTGGATTACCAGACCTACAAAATTCTAAATTCGCTGAAGATTGTAACATCCGAGATGACCGAATCGAACCACGATGCTGGCTGGATAGTGGCTGGCAAAGTGTTGCTGATTGTTGGGCTGTTGCTGCTTTTCTTCCTCTATCTGCGACTTTTCCGTCCGCGCATTTTCAACTCGAACCGCGAGATTCTCTTCATCATGTGCATGGTGGTGGGCATGATAGCGCTGGCATCGATATTGGTGCGTTTCACAAAATTGAGCATCTACATCGTGCCATTTGCGCTGTTGCCAATCATTATCCGCACATTTTTCGACTCGCGCACTGCCCTATTTGCGCACATCATCACGGTGCTGATAACATCGTTTTTGGCATCGCAGCCATTTCAATTTTTGCTGTTGCAGATAACCGCTGGCATGACTGTGGTTTCGAGTCTGAAAGAGATGACGCAGCGTTCGCAGTATGTGCAGACGGCACTGTTGGTTTTTCTGTCGTATTCCGTTGTATTTCTGTCGTTTGCGCTCATCAGCGATGGGTCGCTCAGCAAGATTGATTGGTGGACATTCGCCATTTTTGCAGTCAATTCGCTGCTGCAACTGCTGGCATACGCTCTCATTTTCATCTTCGAAAAATTGTTCGGTTTTCTGTCGAACATGACGCTGGTGGAACTATCGAACACCAACACCAAACTGCTGATGGAATTTTCGAGCAAAGCGCCAGGCACTTTTCAGCACGCATTGCAGGTGTCGAACCTCGCAGCCGAAGCCGCCGCACGCATCAACGCCAACACGCTACTAGCGCGTACTGGCGCACTCTATCACGACATCGGCAAGATGGTGAATCCGCTCTGTTTCACCGAAAATCAGATTTCGGGCATCAATCCGCTGGAACAGATGACACCCGAAGATGCAGCGCAAACCATCATTGCCCACGTGACAAATGGCGCAAAGATAGCCGACAAACACAAACTGCCGCAGCGCATCAAAGCGTTCATTCTGACGCACCACGCCGAGAGCAAGACGGGCTATTTCTACAACATGGTGAAAAATGCCAATCCCGATGGCAAAATAGACGAGGCAAAATTCACCTATCCTGGTCCAAAGCCTGGCAGCAAAGAGACCACCATTGTGATGATGGCCGACGCAGTGGAAGCCGCCTCGCGCAGTCTGAAAAACTACGACGAAGCCAGCATCGACGAACTTGTGGAGCGCATTATCGACGGACAAATTGCTAATGGCTCGTTAAAAAATTCGCCTATCACTTTCCGCGATGTAGAGCAGATTAAAGTGGTATTTAAAGAACGATTAAAAAGCATTTATCACTCAAGAATCAGTTACCCTGCGCTGAAAAAAGGTGAGAGGAATTAGAAATTAGGAGTGAGAAGTGAGGAATGAGCGCGATTCTAAAATTTCGGAATGCCACCGACAAATCGCAGAACCGCTTTAAGTTCTAAAAATCAAAAAAAAATTGAGCAAGCGATCGACCATTTGGGGATATACAGCGGGCGTGATAACGGGCGTTACCTACGGACTGAATCCGCTGTTTGCCGTGCCACTCATCAAGTGCGGCATTACGGTCGATGCGGTGCTGTTTTTCAGATATTTGCTGGCTGCGGTGTTGCTCGGAACACTACTAGCATGCCACCGTACCACACTGCGCGTGAGCCGCGTGCAACTGCGTTGGTTGCTGCTGCTGGGTTTGCTATTTTCGTCGAGCAGCCTGTTTCTGTTCGAGGCTTACCGCTACATTCCATCGGGCATTGCCACCACCATCATCTTTCTCTACCCTATTTTGGTGGCGCTCATCATGGTTTTCTTGAAAGTCTATCCCACATGGCAAGTGTGGTTGTCGATAGTGGTTACGTTCGTTGGTGTGCTGTTTCTCTGCCACAGCGATGGCGCGCAGCCGTGGCCTTGGCAAGGATTGGTTCTGACATTTTGCGCTGCGCTGGTCTATGCCATTTTCATCGTCATCATCAATAGGAGCAAAGCCGTGGCGCGCGTGAGCGATTCGGTACTGACTTTCTACGTCTTGGCCGTGGGAACGCTCGTTTTTTCGGCGCACATGCTCATGCAAGGCACTTCGCTGGCGGTGGAAACGAGCAAATTCGTAGCAAATCCAGTCACTTGGCTCAACATTGTTGGCTTGGCAGTATTCCCTACCATCATTTCGACCGCCACTTTGGCTGCTGCCACCAAACGCATTGGTCCAACCAGAGCCTCGGTGATGGGCGTTTTCGAACCGATAACCGCCGTTGTGGTGGGCGCGCTGGCATTCGGAGAGCCAATAACGCCGTATGTCGTCATCGGCATTGTGCTTACCATCGCCGCCATTGTGTTTATGATTCTCACGGAAAAGAGTAATTAGGTGAGAGGTTATAGAGTAAAGAGTAAAGAGTAAAGAGTAAAGAGTAAAGAATAAAGACAAAAGACAAAAGACAAAAGACTTTTTAATTATCTAATTATTTAATTTTCAATTATTTAATTAGCATCCGCTAATACATTAAACTTATAAATTTTTCGATAAGCGAGAGCAGTACCAAACTCGTTTGAGCAATGCCAAGCGCAGAAAAAATATTGCGAAACAAAACTCATCAACATATCAACTAAGAAAATCATGCTTCTTCAAACCACCGACATAGCGCAAGCCATTATTCAGCCCGATTCGTTGCGAACGGTTACCGAGACCATCATTCAAAAGGCGCAGGAAGACCCGAGCGCATTCTGGACCGATCTGTGGCACGACATTTTGATTTTCGGCATGAAAGTGCTGGCTGCCATCGTCATCTACCTGATTGGTGCGTGGCTCATTGCTCGCATTAAAAAATTGATTGGTCGCATATTTGCCAAACGCCAAACCGAGCGCACGTTGGCTTCGTTCGTAACCTCGCTCGTCTCCATTTCACTCACAGTGCTGCTCATCATCGTCACGGTTGGCACGCTGGGCGTCGACACCACCTCGCTGGCAGCACTGCTGGCGGCTGGCGGCATGGCCATTGGCATGGCATTGAGCGGAACAGTGCAAAATTTTGCGGGCGGCATCATGCTGTTGGCGTTCAAACCATTCAAGGCTGGCGACACCATCACGGCACAAGGCTACAGCGGCGTGGTAACCGATGTGAGCATAGTCAGCACCAAAATCCTGACCAGCGACAATCACATAGTAGTGATTCCAAATGGCTCATTATCAAGTACTAACATCGACAATTTTTCGGCACAATCGCTGCGCCGAATCGACATTGAAGTGTCGGTGGCCTACGGAGCCGATGTCGATGCTTTCGCCGCTGCCGCAATAGAGATAGCCACGCAGGACAAGCGCATTCTCGACAGCAAAACGCGCGATGCTGCCGACCCATTCGTTGCACTGAAAAGTCTGAATGCGAGCGACATCACCTTCACAGTACGCGTGTGGGTGAAGACGAGCGACTATTGGAACGCGCGTTTCGACCTGAACAAACGCCTCTACACGCAACTGCCGCAGCGTGGATTCGAATTTGCCTATCCGCACATGGACGTTACAATCGTGAAAAACTAATTATTTAATTTCCAATTATTTAATTATCAGGCAATTGCAGAAAAAAAATTGGACAACGCAAAATCATAGTCTTAGTCAATAGTCATAGTTCAAAATTGGTTTTCTGTCGATAAAATTTGTGCGCCAATACGATAGTGTGTAAATTTGCCCCGAAAACAAAAAAATTGCCACAACCAACTGCAAAACATTTAGTTAGCCACCCTATAAACTACAACCTATAAACTCTCAACTGTCTTTAATCTTTACTCTAATCATGAAAAAATCACTATTCTCCGCCATCTTGCTACTCGTCGCGCTCACAGCGTGGGCGGGCATCGATATGCAAGCACACATCGACTCGGACGAAGGCAAAGCCGCCTACACCGACTACAAAGCCAAGCAAGATGCCTACTACACAGGCTCGTATACCTACGCCACGCTGGCGGGTCAGACGGGCGAAACGCTCTTCGGCTCACTCAACACACTGATGGGCAACACCAGCCAAATTGGCAACAGTTCGTTCAGTTACAACACGCTGAAAAATAGTTACATAGATGTCGACCGCGATCTGAATGCCGATGGAAAAATAATCGGCTACTACGACGGCAAACAAATGAACGGCGCATGGGGCAGTGGCTACAACCGCGAGCACACTTGGCCGCAATCGAAAGGTGCAGACAAAAAGACCCCGATGGGACACGATATGCAATCGGTGCGCCCAACCAACACTAGTGTGAACAGCGACCGCGGAAACGATGCCTACGGCGAATCGAGCGGCTACTACGACCCCGACGCGATTGAGATAGACAACACCAACTACAAAAAATCGAACCTTGGCACCTACCGTGGCGACTGTGCCCGCGTAATTTTGTACGACTACGTGGTGTACGGACAGATGGGCAGTTACAAAAACAGTCTCTATCTTGGCAATGCGCAACTGCTCAACAAGCTAGGTTCAAATGGCGTGTTCGAGTCGTTGGGCGTGCTGCTCAAATGGCACATGCAGGATCCGCCTTCGCTCACCGAAATGGTGCGCAACGATGGCGCCGAAGAGTACCAAGGCAACCGCAACCCGTTTATCGACTATCCAGAATTGGCCATCAACATGCTGAAAAATCAATCAGGACTGACCACCTACAGCGTAACCCAAAACACAGGCGCAACGCTCAGCCCGAACTACACCTGCACCACCTCGGCAGGATTCATTTGCTACCTAACCTACGCCGATGGCACGCACCCCACGGCCGACCAACTGAACATAACTGGCGGCACATTCACCTACGATGCCACACTTGGGCGATTGATAGTGTCGAGCGCTAGCAAAGACATGGTGATAAAAACCACAAACGATCCTGCCTTGGCCGTAGCCACCGTTGCACTGCCCGAAGTGATTTGCTACACCACAGGCAGCAACACTTTTTGCGTGAACAATCTGCCAGAACAAGCGCAAGTCGCCATTTTCGATTGCGCCGGTCGAGCCATAGAACTGCGCAGCGAATGCAACACAAGCGAGACCTTCTCCGCCCCACGCGGCATCTACCTTGTGCGCGTGCAAGCCAACGGACAACAACGAACAATGAAAATTGCAATTTAATTATCTAATTATCTAATTTTCAATTACTTAATTATAGGTTATAGAAAACAGGATAAACAATTCAACAATTCAACAATTCAACAAACTGAAATTGAAAAAATGAAAAAAACACTCCTCTCCACCGCTCTTCTAGCGATACTGCTCCCCGCCGCCATCAGCGCAGGCGAAATGCCCGAAGGCTACTACGACTCCGCCAATGGCAAAAGCGATTCAATACTGAAAGGCACGCTGCGACAAATAATCCGCAAACACACCGTGATGGGCTACGGCAAAGGCATCGGCTCGTCTTGGGAAGTATTCTACTACTCCGACCGCGACACCGTCACCAACCTCTGCATGGACATGTATTGCGACGATTGGGAAGAATTCACAACGCCCGGCGCAGTTGTTAGCGGCTGCAATGTGGAACATAGTTTTGCCAAAAGTTGGTGGGGCGGCGCTGAAAACGATGCATACAAAGATTGCTATCATCTGAATCCATCGAACAGCACAGCCAACAGCGCACGCAGCAACTATCCACTCGGTAACGTCGACTCAGTTGTTAAAACCGCTGGTTCGCTGAAAATCGGCAAGCGCTAT
>CAVFDI010000045.1:10290-13911 GCA_963621145.1 Paludibacteraceae bacterium
GATTGGGAAATCGAGGTTTTGCTGCAGTGGCACAGGCAAGATCCCGTCTCGTCGAAAGAGATTGACCGCGCCAACGCGGTGAACGATTTTCAGAAGAACCGCAACCCATTTATCGACTATCCCTGCTTGGCGGAATACATTTGGGGCAATCGCAAAGGACAGCCCGTAAACTTTGCCGACCTTAAATTTACGCGCGATGCCGACTATCTGTCGCTGTCCGCCGAAGACAAATGCGGCTGCAACAACGAGATTACTCGACCAACCGTCACCGCACCACGCACTGGCTCGAAAATAGACTTTGGCACTGCCGCTGTGGGCGAAATCGTAACCAAAACAGTGAGCGTAACTGGCGAACTTCTCACCAAAGATGTAACCGTAACGCTCTCTGGCACCAACTCCGATCAGTTCCAAATAGCCACCACCAGCATCAGCGCAGCGCAAGCCATGGCGGGCTACGAGCTGAACATAAAATACGAACCAACCACGCTCGGCAACCACACCGCAACAGTTGTGATTTCGAGCAGCGAACTGTCGTACAATGTTACACTGAACCTTTCGGGCAAATGCGCCTTCCATGCCAACCCAGCTAGCGAAATTAGCACTACGGGCTTCACAGCCAACTGGAGCAATGGCGGCGTCGAATCGTACACGCTCGATGTCTATCGATACGAAATGAAAGGCTCTGCCGAAACCGAGATAGTGAACGAGACTGGCTTAACCATCGAAAAAGTGAAAGCCAATGAACACCTCGCACTCTCTGGCAGTTATTACGACGAAAAAGATGGTTTGCGCCTTGGCAGCGGCAGCGGAACGGGAACAATCACCATTTCAAATCTCGACCTGACCCAAGGTGGCACTTTGGTTGTAAATGCAAAATCATACAACAAAGACGCTTCTTCGCTAAAAATAGTAGTCGGCGACAATACAAACAATACGCAAACCGTGGCATTAACCACCTCCGCAAGCGACTACACAATCACTATTCCAGCAACCACCGAAACAACAATTAAAATAACAAACACCGACAGCAAAAAGAGACTTTACATCAACAATATTCAACTGAAAGCAGGCGGCACAGTGCGCACCAAAGTGTCGGTCGATGGTTTCCCCACCGAAGTGAGCGGCACAGCGTACCAAGTGCACACCACCGTGAGCGACGAAGTGCCTGTGTACTACACAGTTACGCCCAAAGGCGGCACCATGAGCGAAGAGATTAAAGTCACCATCAGCCAAACGCCCACAAGCAACATCGAGGCCGACGACGCCACCATTTTTGCCCGCGACGGGCGCATTTGGAGCGACCAACAAATGCAAATCTACGACCTGCTCGGCCGCAATGTAACAACTCTAAACGGCTCTCTGCGAGGCATTTACATAGTAAAAACCGCCAACAAAGCACAAAAAATAATCGTAAGATAAAAGACGATGACTTTTGACTATGACTAAGACCAAGACTATGACTAACTGCAGAAAGTAGAATGTTGCGAACCTGTCCCCTTTGCAAGGGGACGAGCGAAGCGGAGGGGTTCGAGGCGAATTAAGAATTATGAATTAAGAATTAAGAGAAAGCCCTGGAAGCCGCCAATAACCCCGCAATTCATTGCGGGGAGACCACAATCAATTGCACCACTGTGAATAATGCAAACACGCCATGGCTCACCCCTACAATTCAACGTTTCAACAATTCAACAATTCAACACTTCAACGTCTCAACCCCTCTTAAGGAAACTATCAAGGTCTACTTTAAAAAAATTTTTACTATCTTTGCACGCTATTAAGCCAAACCGCAAAAATAGATTCCAAGATAATCAAACACACAAAATACCATGAAAAAAATTTCTTTCGTTACCTCATTTTTGCTGCTCACAGCGGCAATCTTTGCTGGCGAAATGCCCAGTGGCTACTACGACGCCGCAAATGGCAAAAGTGGTGATGAGCTGCGCAGTGCGCTCATGAGCATTATCGATAATCACACAGTTATCGGATATAGCAGTCTTCCAACTCAATGCTATGCAGCAAGCAGCGAGCCATCTGATTTTAACAATGGCTCTAGCAATTTATTGGAGGACATCTACTCCTCTAAACAATACACATCAAGCAACGCTGGTTCTTCTGCTTCGGATTGTGGAGAAAAATGGAACAAAGAACACACAGTACCACAAAGCTGGTTTGAAAAAGAATCACCAATGGTAAGCGATGCATTCCACATCTACCCAACCGACATAAAAACCAACAGCACACGAAGCAACTTTCCATATGGAGAAACAGATGCTTCACTCGAATGTTCTGACTATGGATATGGTGCATTGGGTACATCGAATCGAAGCGGTTATTCTGGAAAAGTTTTCGAGCCACGCGAAACAGCAACCACCAACTACAAAGGCGATATAGCCCGCGGATATTTCTACATGCTTACGCGCTACATGGATATCAATTTCACGCGAGACGCTGCAGGTAATGGCAAAATTATGTTCACATACACCAATAGTGTAGCCGATTTTACTGATTATGCATTGGATTTGATGATGGAATGGCATCGCGAAGATCCCGTATCAGAGAAAGAACGCATTCGCAATAATGCCATCTATGCACACCAAAAAAACCGCAACCCATTCATCGACTATCCTTGCTTGGCAGAATACATTTGGGGAACAAAAAAGGGCGAAACAGTCGATTTTAGCAAAATAGTGTCGTCGTACGATGATAATTTTAGCGAAACAGAAAACAGTTGCGGTTGCGAAATCATCAGCAACGATCCACGCATCACAGTCTCGAGCAAGAGCGTAGCATTTGGCGCAACAGAAATTGACAAAGAAAGCACGCAAACCATCACAGTGAACGGCAGCAACCTCACGGACGACATCTCGCTGGCACTTTCGGGCACAAATGCTGGCATGTTTAACCTATCAACCTATACCGTTTCGGCAGGTGAAGAAGTTACCATCACCTACACGCCAACTGCCGAAGGTGCGCACACCGCCACACTCACACTCACAAGCGCTGATGCCACAAGCGTTGAGGTTACCCTCACCGGCAGCGGTGCAAAAACATACACCGTAACGTTCAACGCTGGAGCGGGCAGTTGCAACACATCGTCGCTAACCGAGGGCAATGTGGGCGAAGGCATAACTCTGCCAACCGCCACCGCTCCTAGCACATGCAGCGACTACACCTTTGCAGGCTGGGCCACCACACAAGTGAGCACTACCACCACAAGGCCTACACTCTACACCGCTGGCACAACCTACAACCCAACCAGCAACTGCACACTCTACGCAGTCTACCAAATAGGCGGCAACAACACCAAAGTTACCGAGCTGAACAATGGCGACATTGTGGTAATCTACTACCCCACCAACCAAATGGCACTCACCGACACCGCTAGCGGCACAGCATTGAGCGGCGTCGCAACCACCGTCGAAGGCAACAGCATCACTTCGCTTGGCTCTGGCGCAGCAAAACTCACCGTCGAAACCGATGGCTACAACTTCCGCCTGAAAAATGGAGAGAATTATCTGATAAGTGCAGCAACTGGCAGCGGTTTGAGTTTTGGCACTACAACCGACTATGCCGATTGGACTTTCGAAGAATCAGATGGCATAAAATACATCAAAAATGTAA
>CAVFDI010000046.1:0-13910 GCA_963621145.1 Paludibacteraceae bacterium
CTAAAAATTCTACGCTTTTATTTTTTTTCTTTGGTCGGTTCAAAAAAGTTTCTGCTTTTTTTATCGCTCTTTGCGAATTTTCGTTTCTAATCGGCATCTTTTTCGTCTTTTCTCAGTCACAGGACACCCTGCTCCTTCGAAAATCCCAAAAAAAAATCTGCTCGATTATAATTCAAAAATTCTTGCAAAGATAATTTTTAGAACCTACCTAAATTTTTCATTCTCTCGTCCATCAGTCGCTTGGCTTCGTCGGTCAAAATGCCGCGCATAATCAGTTTCAAACCGTGGCGGCAAATCAGCGTAAACTCCTCGCGTTCGGCGTCGGGATGCGATAGCGCATCGAGCAGTCCGCGGTGCAAATACGACAAAAACATGGAGGTTTGGTGCACATCGATGTCGGCACAAAACATTTTTTCGTCGATGCCGCGCTGTATAAAATGGTGTAGATGCTGCTGAATACCTACAAAAATGGTCTGTTTGTGCTGCTCGAAAAGGGCAGGGTAGTATTTTTGCAGATCGAAAAGGAATGGTGGCGGCTGCAAAATCTCTTTTGTGCGTTGCACTATCTGCAGATTTGCTACCAGCACATCGAGCACCGATGCCATCTCTTCGAAGTCGCGCACCGTTTTTTGTTCCAATTCCACCTCCTGACGGTGCAAAACTGCTTCCACAAGGTCATCTTTTGTAGCAAAATAGACATAAAATGTCTTTTTCGAAATGCGCAAAATGTTGCACAGATCGTCAATTGTGACGCTGCGCAAACCATATTTCAGAAATTTTTCTGACGCAAGCTCTACTATTTTGTCGCTATTTTCCATGCGGGGTGCGAAATTACTCTTTTCTCTCGCTCATTTGCCGTTGACGAAACTTTTTATTTTTGCACTTTTCGAAAGTGGCTAGTATTCAGATAGATATTGGAAAACTTAAAAGTTTTTGAGTTTCCTATTGCGCTAAAAAATATGTTTTTTGGCATAAAAACGAATGGTCTTTGTGGCTTCAAAAAACATAAATTCGCCACCAATCACTTGCAAATCCTGTGCCAAACTTGGTTGTTATAGGCTTTCAGAAAACATTTTGCTGAAACAAAATAATTTTGTAACTTTGCAAATTGTAAAACACTAAAAATGATTGACTCTATGGGAAAAGAGGTTACGAATACAGGAATTGCGCACAATGTGTTGGCATTTGGTACAAAAATTAAGGGTGAAATAACGGCCGAAAGCGATTTTCGCATCGATGGCACGGTCGATGGCAACCTCGACTGCAAGGGCAAAGTGGTGATCGGTCCGCAAGGCGCACTCAAAGGTCATCTGGTCTGCCAAAATGCCGAAATCATGGGACACATCGAAGGTACGGTGGTGGTTGGCGAACTGCTTTCGCTCAAAGAGACGGCGCGCGTGTTTGGCGAAATCAAAACCAAAACGCTCATGATAGAGCAAAACGCCATCTTCACTGGCAGTTGCGATATGGGAAAACCTGCAGCAGAAAATAAAGAGTGATTGCAGCGCTCAGTTTGCGATCGTAATTTCTCAAAATAAAAATGCGGATCTCACAATTGTGAAATCCGCATTTTTTGTTTCTATTTTTTTCGTTAGATGATGCTGAACGCAACGTCCATCATTTTTGTGAAGGTGTTTTGGCGTTCTTCGGCTGTGGTGGCTTCGCCCGTCAAAATGTGGTCGCTCACGGTGCAGATGCAGAGTGCTTTGTTGCCCGATGCAGCGGCGTTCATGTAGAGCGCAGCACTTTCCATCTCGTCGGCCAAGACGCCCATTTTGGTCCAGTTGCCGCGTTTGCTATGCTGATTGTAGAAAATGTCGGCTGCAAGAACATTGCCCACATGGTAGGTGTAGCCTAGTTTTTCGCAAGTCTCAACTGCAGCGCGAACCATGTCGAACGATGCGATAGGAGCGTATGTTCCAGGCAGTTCGTACTGATCGGCGTAGTGGCTGTCGGTGCAAGCGCCCATGGCTATCACAATATCGCCCACATGAATGTTCATTTGGCGCGCGCCGCACGAACCAACGCGAATAATCTTTTTAACGCCAAAAAAATTGTACAGTTCGTAGGTGTAGATGCCAATCGACGGAATGCCCATGCCGTGGCCCATCACCGAAATGCGTTTGCCTTTGTAGTTGCCCGTGAAACCGAGCATGCCGCGAACATTGTTGAATTGAACTGGATTCTCCAAAAAACGTTCGGCCATAAGTTTAGCGCGCAGCGGATCGCCCGCCATAATCACTGTTTCGGCAATCTCGCCGTACTTTGCCCCAATGTGTGGGGTTGGTGTGTTTTCTCCCATAGTATTAAGTTTGTTTTTGATGATTTTTTGTCGAAAAATTGCCCTCTACGGACGCAACTACAAAGTTACGATTTTTTTCTGACTTGCAAACTTTTTTCGCAAAAAAAAACGCAAAACTCCGAAAAGTTTCGCGTTTTCTGTTTTTTCTTGATGAAAAATTAGCGTGTGTAACCTTTCAAAATGCCGCGTGGCGAGTTGCGAACGAACAAAATTACTTCGTCGCGCTCGGGTGTGGCGGGCATGCTGGTTTCGAGGGCTGCAATGGCTTGCGACACGTTCATTTCCGATTGAAAAATCATGCGGTACATGTTCTGAATGTTGTCGATCTGCTCGTTGGTGAAGCCACGGCGGCGCAGACCAATGGAGTTGATGCCAGCAAAGGCGATTGGCTCGCGTGCGGCTATCACAAACGGCGGAATATCTTTGTTCACCTTCGATCCGCCCTGAATCATCACGTGTTTGCCAATGTGCGTGAACTGGTGAACCAACGTGCCGCCGCCAATCACTGCGTAGTCGTCGACCACCACTTCGCCAGCCAACTGCGTGGCATTCGACATGATGATGTTGTTGTGTAGGCAGCAGTCGTGCGCCACGTGGCAATAGGCCATCACAAGGCAGTTGTCGCCAATCACTGTTTTTCCCTTCGAGGCTGTGCCGCGGTGCACGGTGGCGCATTCGCGAATGGTGGTGTTGTTGCCAATGATGGTGAAGGTCTCTTCGCCTTTGAATTTCAAATCTTGTGGAATGGCACCAATCACAGCACCTGGGAATATGCGGCAATTCTCGCCAATGGTGGTATTTTCGAATATGGTAACATTCGGTCCGATGTGCGTGCCTGCGCCAATGGTTACATTTTTTTCGATCACGCAAAATGGTTCAATCACCACATTGTCGGCAATTTTTGCACTTGGGTGAATGCTTGCAAATGGTTGAGTCATAGTCAGTTTATGAAGTTGTAAAGTTTATAAAGTTTAAAAGTTGAAAGTTATAAAGTTGTGTGTAATTGTCAATTATCAATTATCAATTGCCAAGTTGCTTTCTTATTTGTTTTCCGAACGCGGTATTCACGCTGTGTCCAGGGCGTAGAGCAACCACGCGTCCGCGAATAGGCTGACCAACCAGCGATAAATCGCCAATCAGGTCGAGCAGTTTGTGGCGCGCAGGCTCGTTGTCGAACCGCAGCGGACTTAGATAACCCAGCGAATCGACATGCGGGCAGGGCTGACCGAGCAGATCGGCCAACTGTTGCAGTTCGGCTTTTGCTTCGGGCTGATCGTAAATTACCAGCGCATTGTTCAGATCGCCGCCGCGAATCAGATTCATCTTGAGCAGTGGCGCAATTTCGCGAACAAAAACAAAGGTGCGGCATGGCGCAATTTCGGTTGCAAACTGCGTGAAATCGCTAATCGCTGCCGTTTGGTGACCAAGCACAGGCGAGGCGAAATCAATCTCGACTTCCACAGAAAAATCGTCGGCTGGCAAAATCTCGATGTGCGAGCAGCCATCGGGCGAGGTGTATTCTAGTTTTTCTTTTACAGTCAGATAATTTTTTTCGGCCGATTGTTCTACAATGCCAACTTTGGCTATTTCGTCCATGTAGAAACGCGCGCTGCCGTCGAGAATTGGGAACTCTGGCGCATTCACCTCGACCAAGCAGTTGTCGATGCCCGATGCGTAGAGCGCGGCAAAACCATGTTCCACGGTGCTTACTTGTGCTTCGCCTTGGCGCAACACGGTGCCACGTGTGGCTTCGCAAACATTTTCTGCTACAGCCTTAATCTCGGGCTGTCCTGGCAAATCGACCCGACGAACAATGTAACCGCTATTTTCGGGAGCGGGCATCATGCGCATCTCTATCTGAAGTCCCGTGTGCAGACCTTTGCCTTTCAGTGTAAAACTGCCACCGAGTGTTCGTTGTTTCATCTTTTTAGTAGTAAGTAGCAAGTAGCAAGTCGCAAGACTTATTGCCTGCTGTTTTTTCGTAGTAAATAATTAGAAATCAGAAACTAGAAATTTTACTTTTGTAGTTCTTGAATTTTCTTCTCCAGTTCGTCAACTTTGCGGAGTAGGTCGGGCAGACGGCGTTGGCACACGGCAATGCGGCGGAAATTCATGGCCGAAACCACTGGGTAGCCTTGCCACTGTTTGCCCACTTCGTCGATGGTCGAGTTCACGCCAGTTTTTGCGCCAAACTGATTGCCATCGGCTATTGTTAGATGTCCTGCAATGCCCACTTGACCAGCCAGCAGACAGTGTTTGCCGATTTTTGTCGAGCCAGCCACGCCCACTTGAGCGCAAAGTATGGTGTCGTCGCCAATCTCGACATTGTGCGCCACTTGGCACAGATTGTCAATCTTCACGCCGTTGTGTATGCGCGTCGAGCCCATGGTCGAGCGGTCGATGGTGGCGTTGGCTCCAACTTCTACATCGTCGCCAATTTGCACATTTCCAATCTGCGGAATTTTGTTGTAATGTCCCTGCTCGTCGGGCGCAAAGCCAAATCCATCGGCTCCAATCACCACGCCAGAGTGAATGATGCAGCGGCGACCTATTTCGCAGCCTTCGTAAACGGTAACATTGGCGTAGAGTGTTGTGTCGTCGCCAATTTTTGCGCCATTGTCGACCACTGTGTGAGGATAAATCTTAACATTGTTGCCCAACTGCACGCCTTCGCCAATCACAGCGTATGCTCCGATGTAGACATTTTCGCCAATTTTTGCCGATTCTGGCACTACGGCTGTGGCATGAATGCCGTTGCGTTTGGGTTTTACCGAATCGACCAACTGCAGCAGTTTTGCCAGCGATTGATAGGCGCTTTCCACCTTTATTAGCGTTGCGCTGATGGGCTGCTCGGGCTCGAAAGTGCGATCGACCAACACCACATCGGCCTTGGTTGTGTAGATGAAGTGCGTGTATTTTGGGTTCGAAAGGAATGTGAGTGTGCCAGGGCGACCCTCTTCAATTTTTGAAAAATCGCCAACGGCAACTTCCTTATTTCCAACCACTTCGCCTTGTAAATACTCGGCAATTTGTTGTGCAGTGAATGTCATTTTATCAAATTTCTAATTCCGCATATTATATAAGATGCTTTTCGTGGCGGTTTCGTTGCACGAGGTCATCTTTTTTCGAAAAAAAGAAGTGCGCAGCAGCAATTTCTTGTTGGCGCACTCCGTTTTTTTTGCTCGAGCGAATTATTCTTCGTTCAGTGTGAGGCGTTTGAATGCCACGCAGGTGAGGTGTTTTGCAGCGAGCAACTCTTTCACGCTCTGTTTGTTGGCATCGTCGCCGCCTTCGTATTTCTGTTCGAGCAGCGTGTATTCTTTGTAGAATTTAGCCATGCGACCTGCAGCGATGTTTTTAATCATCTGTTCTGGCAGATTGGCGGCTTTTTCTTCAGCCACTTTTTGTTTGATTTCGCGAGCCATTGCAGCTTGTTCGGGCGTAATCCAACCTTTGGTGGTGTTCGATTCGATGTGCTCTTCGCTATCGACGTGGGCAGGGTTGATGCCTGCTTTTTTCAGAGCCACTTCAACGGCTTTAGCTACTTGCTCGGCTTTGGTTTTGTCGATGGCAACGGCCAATTCGCGATCTTTCACCTCTTGTGGCACGCCAGCCTCGTCGATGGCCACTGGAGCCATGGCGGCAATGTGCATAGCCACGCCGTGAATGGTGTCGTAGTCGGCATCTTTTTCGGCAAAAGCTACTATGGTAGCCAGTTTGTTGCCTGGGTGAATGTATGCGGTAGCGGTGCCGCCTTCTACTGTTGCGTAGTCTTCCATCTCCATTTTTTCGCCCGTAACACCCGAACGCTCGGTGATGAGCTCGGCCACGGTGCGTCCGTCGATGGTGAGTGCTTTCAGAGCCTCAACATTGGCAGGTTTTTGAGCCATGGCGAGGTCGAGAATTTTTTGTACCAATGCAATGAAGTCGGCATTTTTTGCAACGAAGTCGGTTTCGCATTTCACAGCCACGAGAGCGGCAAATCCGCCTTCGGCTTTGGCCAATACGCAACCTTCGGAAGCCGAGCGATCGGAGCGTTTTGCAGCGATGGCTTGACCGCGTTTGCGAATCAATTCAACGGCTTTTTCCATGTCGGCACCCGCCTCTTCGAGTGCTTTTTTGCAGTCCATCATGCCTGCGCCAGTCATGGTGCGCAGTTTTTGAATATCGGCGATTGTTACAGCCATAATTTTCTATTTTTTAGTGGTTTAATTTCGTTTTTTTTGAAAAAGAGAGCGTTACGAAACACCGTTTTGCCCGTGCTCGCAACGCTCTCCGTATTGTCATTCGGTGAATGCGAAAAAATTATTCTTCGGTAGCAGCGGCAGCGTTTTCAGCAGCACCTTCTTCTTTCGGGGCGCGTTTTACGCGTGTGCGACGCTCTTTTACCTCAGGACCTGCTTCGCCTTCTTTGTCGGCACTTTCGAGTTTGCGCTCTTGTGCGCCCTCTTTCAGTGCGTCAACCATGGCCGACATGATGATCTCGATCGATTTCGTTGCGTCGTCGTTGGCTGGAATTACAAAGTCAACGCCGTTGGGGTTCGAGTTGGTGTCGACAATGCCAAACACTGGAATGCCCAGACGGTGTGCTTCCGATACTGCGATGTTCTCTTTCAGTACATCTACTACAAAGAGGGCAGCTGGCAGACGGGTCATATCGGCAATAGAACCGAGGTTCTTTTCGAGTTTGGCGCGTTGACGGTTGATTTGCAGTTTTTCGCGTTTCGAGAGGTTGGCAAATGTGCCATCGTTGGTCATTTTGTCAATCGTGTCCATCTTCTTCACAGCCTTGCGGATGGTGGGGAAGTTGGTGAGCATGCCGCCAGCCCAGCGTTCGGTAATGTAAGGCATTCCTGCTTCGGCTGCTTTTTCGGCTACGACTTGTTTGGCCTGTTTTTTGGTGGCAACAAACAGTACGCGTTTGCCCGATTTTGCGATTTGTTTCATTGCATCGGCTGCTTCGTCAATTTTTGCAACGGTTTTGTGCAGGTCGATGATGTGGATTCCGTTACGCTCCATGAAAATGTAGGGAGCCATGGCTGGATTCCATTTGCGTTTCAGGTGACCAAAGTGTGCACCTGCCTCCAAAAGTTCTTGGAAATTTGTTCTTGGCATTTTTTTTGTTTTTTAATTGTTTACCTTCTTTTTACTCTTTTTGTCAAGCAATCATCAAGTAGTTGCGCGTGGCAAGTCTAAATGATTTAGATACTAAACAAGATTTTATCTCGAACATACACAAACTGAGCGCGTAGCCCAGTTGTGTATATTGTTGATTCGTTCGATTAACGTTTCGAGAATTGGAAACGTTTGCGTGCTTTCGGGCGACCTGGTTTTTTGCGTTCCACTTCGCGCGAGTCGCGTGTCATGAAACCTGCCTGTTTCAGAGCCACTTTGTCTTCGGGGTTGATTTTTACCAACGCACGAGCAATGGCCAGACGCAGAGCTTCGGCTTGACCTTTGATGCCACCGCCGTCGAGGTTCACTTTGATGTCGTATTTTTCAGCGGCTTCAACGGTGTTCAGCGGTTGCTTAACGATGTATTGAAGCATAGCCGATGGGAAATAGGCATTCAGTTCGCGTTTGTTGATGACGATGTTTCCCTTTCCCGGGGCGACGAACACGCGGGCAACTGCCGCTTTTCTTCTTCCTACTGCATTTACTACTTCCATGTTCGACATTATTTAATAGTGTTTAAATCGATAACTTTTGGCTGTTGTGCCTCGTGTGGGTGTTCTGCGCCAACATAAACGTGCAGATTATCCATCAGTTTGGCAGCCAATTTGTTCTTTGGCAGCATGCCTTTCACAACTTTCTCAACCAGTTTCACAGGGCTCTGTTTGAACATTTGTTCGGGCGTTTGTGCGCGTTGTCCGCCAGGGTAGAGCGAATAGGTCAGATAGATGCGATCGGTCCATTTTTTGCCGGTCAGTTTCACTTTGTCGGCATTAATGATGATGACATTGTCGCCGCAATCGACGTGCGGTGTGAAATTGGGTTTGTATTTGCCGCGCAGCATTTTGGCGACAATCGAAGCCATGCGACCCAGAGTTTGGTCAGCGGCATCGACAAGCACCCACTCTTTTTTTACAGTAGCCTTGTTGGCCGATACTGTTTTGTAGCTTAATGTATCCACTTTTTTTGTTTTTTGATTTTCAAAATTTGTCCATTTTCCTATGGTTTTCATCTCTTTAACGCGGGCTAATTCACGCCAAAAAAGCCTTAAACCATTGTGTATGAACTTGTTACAAGGTTTGGATAATATTTTGGGACTGCAAAGGTACTACTTTTTTTGTTGACTGTCAAATAGTTTGCTCTTTTTTTTGAGGAAAAATTGTAAACAATTGATTTTTCGGTTCTAATTGGTATCTTTTTCGTCTTTTCTCAGTCACAGGGCACCCTGCTCCTTCGAAACTTCAAAAATCTGCTCGATTATAATTCAAAAATTCTTGCAAAGATAATTTTTAGAACCTACCTGAAGAAATTTTCTTTTACGTAGAGATATCCAGCGGCAATGAGTAATCCGAACAAAACTGCCACTACCAGCAGCATTTTGGCTTGTGGCTTCACGGGTTTGTTGAATGTGTACACGGGGTCGATTATGCGCATGGTCTCTACGGTAGAAGCCTCTTGCAGCAGGGCAAGCTCGTATTTTTGCTGCAATCCGATGTAGATGGTTTGGCGAATTTCTCGTTCGCGCACCAACTCGCGGTATTCGCGCTCGATGCTCGGCACTTGGCTAACCTGATTTTCGTAGCTTTTGCTCTTGGCTTTCAGGTCGCGCTTGGTGATGACGAGGCTCTCTTTCACATTGCTGATGGTCTGCAGAATGTTTTGGCGCAGCAGGCGAATTTCGTTCAGTGTGAGGTCTATTATTGGGTTAGTGGCGTTGGTGGCGCGATTCATGCGCAAGTATTTGAGTACCAACGAGTTGTAATTCGCCATCATGTTGCCGAGCGATTCGTCGTTTATGCCAGTGTTGTTCGGAATCAGATCGTCGTCGGAGGCGTTGTGCAGGTATTCTTCGACAAACGAGACGAGGTTGTATTGAATGTCGGTTGCGGCTATCTGCTTTTCGTATTCGCTGGTGGTTGTCAGGTTTATTTTGGCCTGCACCTCGATGTCGGCAATGTTGTTGCGCTCTTTGTAGTCTTCAATATCGCGCTCGATGTCCAACAGATCTTGCTTGCTTTGGCTCAATCGCGTAGCAAGGAAACGCACCGATTGTCCCTGCACATGTGTGTTGTCGGCTTGTTCGCCAAGGTTATAAAGTTCGATGAGTCGGTTGATGAGTTGCTCGTTTTTCTCGGGATTGCCCGAGGTGTAGGTTATGCTGATGGCGTTGTTTTTCTTGCTCACCGAGGCGATGTTCAGGTCTTCGCTCATCTTGTCGATGCGCGATTTGATGTCGGCAACATAGAAAAACATGGTGTAGGTGCTGTCTGTCGCATCGTCGGCATTTGGCATGACGATGTTCTCTTTCTGCTCTGCAAAATGGAAAATGCCCCATGGCGTTTCGACCGACGAAATGTCGGCGGCGGTGCATTTGTAGCGCTTGGTGGAACGCATAATTTTGCGTTTGAACCAGAGTTTGTATTGCCCATCGTCGCAGCGCTCTACTTCCACTTTCAGACTGCCTTTCATTTCGCTATCGAAGCCTTCGGGACAGGTCATCAGCAGTGGACTTTTGCCGTATTGATCGATTTTGCGCAAGCCCATTTTGCGTTTGCTGATGGTGCGCATGTCCAGACTTTCGATGGTTTTGCGCAGCAGTTCGCGCGAATGCATCACCTCAATCTCGTTGTCCACGCTGCGTCCGCCGCCCATAAAGTCGGCTGCAGTAAATCCGCCTATCGATATGTTGGCGAGCGGACTTGTCATGTCCTGACTGCGCAGCATGAGTGTGGCAGTGGTTTTGTATTGCGGCTCGGTGGTTATGTAGTAAGCCACGGCCAGCACGCAGCAAATGCCCACGGCTATCGCGAAAACATACCATTTTTTCAGGCACAAACGCAGCAGTGCCATCACATCTATCTCGTCGTTTTGATTTTTTATTTTTTCTGCCATAATTAATATGGTGTATTTTGGGGTGACTTCTTTTATTTTACGATTGAAATGATAACCGTTGCCATGGTTGCTACTGTCGAGATTGCGCTCAAATAGATTGTGGCGTTGCTCGATACGGTTTGGTGGTAGCGCATATTGCCTGGTTCAACATAAATCACATCATTTTGTTGTAGATAGTAGTAGGGCGACGACAGAATGTCCGATTTAGTCAGATTCAGTCGCACAAACTCTTTAGCTCCATTCGAATTTTCGCGAATGAGCAGCACATTGTCGCGGCGACCATACACGGTCATGTCGCCAGCCAAACCCAATGCTTCCATTAGTGTAATGCGCTCATTACCAATGGTATACGAACCAGGGTGTAGCACTTCGCCAAGCACCGTAACTTTGTAGTTCATAAACTGGATGGTTACGATTGGGTCTTTCAGGTAGGTTTTTAGTTGATCTTGCAGCATGGCAATGGCTTCCGACTTTTTCAGTCCGCCCACTTTCACGCGTCCAAGCACTGGAAACTCGATGTAGCCGTCGATGTCGACCAGATAGGGCTGGAACGATGGCGTTTGGTATATTTGCGAAGTGTTTGGTGATGCGTATGCCACTACGGGCAGGTTGAATGGCGCAACGGCTTCGGGTTCGAGTGCCGAGACTACTATTTTTAGCATGTCGTCGGGACAAATGCGCGATTCGTGCTGTGTGGCGCCAACCAGCGAGTCGGTCGTTTCCAGTCCGTTGAAATAGGGGATTTTTTTGCGCATTGTGCAGGAACCGAGGCTTATCAGTGCCACGGCTGCCACAACCATTGTGAACGAAAGGTGTCGTTTCATCTTTCAGATTTTTTTATCGATTTCCGTATTGTTGTTCGTAATAGGTTTGATATGCACCGCTGGTGATGCGGTCGACCCATGCCTCGTTGGCCAAGTACCAATCGACGGTTTTTTCGAGTCCTTCGGCAAATTGCAGCGACGGATGCCAGCCGAGTTCGCGTTGCAGTTTCGACGAGTCGATGGCGTAGCGCAAGTCGTGACCAGCACGGTCGGTTACGAAGGTTATCAGTTTGGCCGATTCGCCCTCGGCGCGACCGAGTTTACGATCCATGATGCTGCAGAGCAGGCGAATTAGGTCGATGTTGGTCCATTCGTTGTTGCCGCCAATGTTGTAGGTTTCGCCATTCTTTCCTTTGTGGAAAATGGTGTCGATGGCGCGTGCGTGATCGTCGACATAGAGCCAGTCGCGCACATTTTCGCCTTTGCCGTAGATTGGAATTGGGCGGCGGTGTTTGATGTTGTTTATTGCTAGCGGAATCAGTTTCTCGGGGAAATGGTGCGAACCGTAGTTGTTCGAGCAGTTCGACACCACCACGGGCAGTCCGTAGGTGTCGTGATAGGCGCGCACAAAATGGTCGCTCGAGGCTTTGCTGGCCGAGTAGGGCGAGTGTGGCGCATATTTTGTCTGTTCGGTGAAGAAGGTGCCATCTTTTTCGAGCGCGCCATAAACTTCGTCGGTGGAGATGTGGTAGAAGCGTTTACCTTCCATGTCTCCTTTCCACAACTCTTTGGCGGCGTGCAGTAGGTTGCAAGTGCCAAAAACATTGGTGCGAACGAATGCGAACGGGTCGGTTATGGAGCGGTCGACATGCGATTCGGCGGCCAAGTGAATCACTCCGTCGGGCTTGTATTGGTCGAACACGCGCACTATGGCTTCGTAGTCGGTGATGTCGGCTTTCACAAAGGTGTAGTTCGGCTTTTGGTCGATGTCGACAAGGTTTTCGAGGTTGCCCGCGTAGGTCAGTGCATCGAGGTTCACGATGTGATAGTCGGGGTATTTGTTCACGAAAAGGCGCACCACATGCGAGCCAATGAAGCCTGCACCGCCTGTTATTATGATGGTTCGTTTCATGTTGGAAATATATTTTTAACTAGAATGCAAAGTTACTACTTTTTTTTGATCTACGAAAATTAGAGAATGTCGGCTCTAATTTTGCAAAAAAGATAGCAACACGCGCGTGCTGCCATCTACTAAAATCTTCGAAACCCTTTAGCCCTTCACAGGAATGGCTTCGAGGGTGGCGGCAATCAAGCGCCAAAAGCGTTCGATGCTGCCAATGTGTACTTTTTCGTTCGATGTGTGTGGGTGACGGATGGTTGGACCAAACGATACCATGTCGAGTCGTGGCTCGGTGGCGCCAATGATGCCGCATTCCAAACCTGCGTGAACCACGCGCACAACGGCTGGCTTGCCAAATTCTTTTTGATAGACATCGGCCATGGTTTTCAGAATGGGCGATTTCATGTCGGGAGCCCAGCCTGAGTAGCTGCCCGAGAATTCCACTTTGGCACCTGCCAAGGCAAACACGCTCTCCATCATCGAGGCGAGTTCCTCTTTGCGGCTGTCGACCGAACTGCGCAGTAGGCATTTCACGGCAATGTCGGTGCTGTTGGCGGTAACAATCGACAGGTTGGTCGATGTCTCAACTGTGTCGGCAACATCGGGAACCATGCGGAAAACGCCGTCGGGGCAGGCGGTGATGGCATTCACAAAATCGTCTTGAATCTCTTCTGGAATCAAAGCATCGGGCACTGGCACTTCGTTTACATCGATCAAGATGGCATCTTCGGTGACTTTGTATTCGTCGTTGAAGGTGGCTGCCCACTCTTCGCACAATTTTTCGATGTCGTCGCGTCCTTCGGCAGGAATGGTGATGATGGCACGAGCCTCGCGCGGAATGGCGTTGCGCATGTTGCCGCCTTCGACCGACGCTAGGCGTGCTTCGTACTGCATTATCGCCTCTTTCAGCACACGGAAGAGCAGTTTGTTGGCGTTGGCGCGACCGCAGTTTATCTCCAAACCAGAGTGACCGCCTTTAAGACCTTTCACTACAATTTCGAGTGCGATGTCGTCTTCGGGAACGGGTGCTGGATTGAATTTCCAAGTCATGTCGGCATCGAGTCCGCCGGCGCAACCAACATAGAGTTCGCCTTCGTCTTCCGAGTCGAGATTTAGTAGAATGTCGCCTTTCAGTAAGCCTTGTTCCATGCCGAATGCGCCCGTCATGCCAGTCTCCTCGTCGATGGTGAAGAACGCCTCGATTGGACCGTGTTTCAGTTCTTTACTTTCGAGCACTGCCATGGCTGCAGCTACGCCAATGCCGTCGTCGGCGCCAAGGGTCGTTCCGTCGGCCGTAACCCAATCGCCATCGATGTAGGCGCTGATAGGATCGGTTACGAAATCGTGCTTTTTGTCGGTCTCCTTTTGCGGCACCATGTCGAGGTGCGCTTGCAGAATGACGGGTGTGCGATTTTCCATACCTTGGGTAGCAGGTTTGCGCAGCAGCACGCTACCTGTGGGGTCGACTATGGTCTCCAAACCATGTTCTTTGCCCCAATTGACCATAAATTTGGTGATGGCTTCCATGTGATGCGATGGACGCGGCACTTGTGTGAGCTTGTAGAAATTGTTCCACAAGGCTTTTGGCTCTAGATCTCGAATTTCCATTGTTTTTTATAATTTCAGATTTCAGATTTCAAATTTCAAATTAGTAGCAAGT
>CAVFDI010000047.1:0-13571 GCA_963621145.1 Paludibacteraceae bacterium
AGTCCAGCCTGCGCCCACGCCAGCCTCGATGGACGAACCTGTGAGTTTATGGCTTTTGGGCAAACGCGAACGCGCCCCCACTGGCAAAACCGCCAACAGGAGCAACGCCATAAGTAACTTGCGACGCAATTTCATTCTTCTTAATTTGGGTAGTTAATCAATTTCAGATTATCTGCATCAACAGCACCACCAAGTTATAATTAAATAATTGGAAATTAAATAATTAAATAATTATTTCGTAAGTACAACTTTCTGATTCACAGCACCTTCGTCAGTTTGAACCGAAACGATATACGCTCCACCCATAGCGTTGAAAGGCAGCGTGTAGACAGCCGATTGCGTCTCAGCCTCGAAAATGGTGATGCCCATGGCAGTGAGCAGACGAATGTGCATCAAATTCTCACCACTCTGCTCCACAGTGATAACGCCTTTGGTAGTACTAACCGAGACATTGCTCTTTTGTGGCTGACTATCGGCACTGCGTGGAATGGACGAATAATCCACATTGCACGAACATACCTGCTCGCCCGAAGTGGTGGTAGCACAAACCATATATTTTGCGCCAGCCAACGCTTGATCCTTGGTGTAGAGATATTGTTTCACAGCGCCATCAATCTTCACACTATCTTTGTACCACTGATAGCCCACAAATTCACCCATGGCATTGCTGCAGAAAATCACATCGTTCCATTTGGCATAGACCAAATCGGCACGACACTCGGGCGTGGGCGGCTCTGGCGGCACGGTGCAATCTTTGCCAACAACCAGAAATTTTTCGGTGGCCACCACATCAGTGCCATCTTGTTTGGTGCTGCGAAACTGCACATCGTCCAGCGCAAAATCGTTGCCTTCGTAATCGATAGTGTAATTCACAATGTAGATATTGCAAGTGATGTCGGCAGTTGGCGTATACGTGGCTTCGTATTTTGCCCATTTGCCAGTTGTTTCGGGAGCAGTAAACTCGAGCAACGTCTGTTTGCTTCCGCCATTTTCGATGACAAATTTCAGTTTTGGCAACGACGAAGAGCCATGGCTTGCGTATGCCGAATCGATATTCGCAGCCCAGCAACTGAATGCATAGGTTTCGCCTTTGTTCAATTTCAGATTTTTGGCGCTCCACACTTGCGCATCGCTATTGTCGCTGCCGTCGCACACAAGCAGCCAACTGCCTTCGTGTGGCAAAAGATGGCTGAAATACTGCGTTTTCACATTGTTGGCGTTCGTTGCTGTGGTGGTACTGCCCTGCGGAATATCTTTGCCACTGTTTTGGAAATTGAGATAATAGTACGAAATGGTCTGCCCCAACTCGTTCACACCGCTATAAACAGGGCTCGACGGCGAAAACTCGAAGCCGCCTTGCGTAAGCAGATTGCCGCGGTTGGCGGTGTTGCCTCGGGTTACTGTGCAGGTGTAGGTGGTTGCGTTCTCGGAATCGACAGCGACGGTAATGCTTTGCGTTGTTTCGCCACTAGGCGACCAAAGGTAACTGTAGTCGCCCGTGGTGGTGGCGGTTAGTGTTGTCGGCTCGCCTATGCAGACCTCCAAAGTGTCGGGAACAGCAGGCGTATCTGGCTCGTCTGGCTCAACTGCGCACGAAATGGTTTCGAGGTGGTAGATGTGCAGAATGCTGTCGCAGCCACGCGGGCTTTTTTCCATTCGTTCAAAAGTTTCAGGACCTATAAACGTATGTCCCTCCCAAGTATATGGCAAAAGCGTATCGCAAATCTCTTTATGCACCGAGTCGCGTTTTACATCGGGGCATGGCTGTTCGCAGTCGTCGACTACAATGCGGAACACCTCCACCATTGCGCTCTCATCGCCAAAAAGCGGTTGAAAGACAATGTCGTCCAACGAAAAGTCGTTACCGCTGTTTTTGAGGCAATTATCCACTAGATAGATGCGTGCCGAAGCCGCCGTTTCGGGTGCCGTCCAACTGAGATCCTGTCCATATTGGTGCCAAGTCTTTTCTAGTGGGAGTTCCGTTTCGGGAATAAGCGTGGCAACTTTGCCATTATACTCTATGTAGAATGTCAATTTTGCAGGATTTGTGGTTTGATTGGCCGCCCAATAAGAGAAACGGTACTGCTTGCCGCGGACGATTGGCTCTGTTGTCTTGGCCGACCATGCCGTTTTTTTGTTCTCGTCGCCATCGCAGGTGAGCATGTATGTGCCACCATGAGGAGAAACTTTATAAGTTGGACCTTTGTCCAACTTATAAAATCCACGATATGATTTATTATAATCGAACTTTTCACTTACACTATAGCATTCATAATCGCTTGTAAATCCATTGTATGGGCATTGGTTCGTAACATCTTCGAAATCGCCATTTGCAATGATATTTTTGCCAATTTGTACATCGCCAACAGTTCCGACATGGCAGGTTACTTCATAGGTTCCTACCGCCGTAGGGGCGAAGGTGATGCTTGGCGTTGTTTCGCCCGTGCTCCACTCGTAGGCATCGCCCGAATTGGTTGGCGTCAGGGTTTGTTTTGCGCCCAAGCAAATACTAATTGTGTTGTGTACGATGTCCGAGCCACAATCGCGTGTCCGCAGAATATAGTCCCAACGAATGCTGTCGCACTTGCCGTCGCTATATTTAATCGATTTGCTCTGCGAACCTGCTTGCGTAAAGGTAAAACCATGCCAGTCGATGGGCAGTTTGGTGTTGCAAATCACGGTATCAATTGCAATCACCTCCGTTTCGCATGGGGGTTCCCAATTTACAAACATGTCACGCTGTTTCGAATAACAATTTTCGCCCGTCCAAGTCAAATCGGCGGTCTGACCACCATCTGCTGTGCCCCAACCTGTTGCAGCAGCGGGCTGCTGCGCAGTATGACAACGGAATATCACATTCGCCCAACTCGCTTTCCCTGCAGGAGCCGTTACGCTGTATATGCCAGTCTGTCCTTCTACGGCACTCATCGAAACATAGTTTCCGTCGGTGGCATCATTCCAAAAATAGGCCGAAAAATATGTATTCGATTTCCAATTGGAGTTGGTTACATCGAGATACAAAATAGTACCCGCTGGAATTGGAATACTTGCAGCCGATGCGCAAAGAGTTGCGCCTAAAAATAGCCAAAATAATATGCTCTTTTTCATGGTGATTATATTTTCAGATTGTTGAATCGTTGAAGTGTTGAAGCGTTGAAGCGTTGAAGCGTTCGGACTAAAAATTTTTCACAGAAATTAATGCGTTAAACTTATCAACCTATCAACTCATCAACTTATAAACTTATTTCTCTATCGGTTTAATTTCTACGCGTCGATCCAAGAAGAGTTGGTGCGATTCGCTGTAGTATGGTTTACTTTGGCCGAAGCCCTGAATTACAAGTTGTTCGCGTTTCACTCCTTTGCGCACAAGAATGTCGGCCACGGCGTTGGCGCGCTTCAGCGAGAGGCGTTTGTTGTATTCCAAGCCGCCAAGCCCACAAGTGTGTCCGTTCACCTCGATTATGATATCGGGATTTTTCACCAAAATGTCGGCCAAGTCGTCGAGCATGGTGGGCGGATCGAGTTTTGGCGTATAGTCGTCGAGGTCGAACCAGATAATAGAGTTCAACTGCAACTGTTTGATGGCGTTGATCGGGTGCAAAATGGTGTCGTATTCCACCACTTGAATGGTGTCGTAGCGGTCGATGTACGAAATTGTGGTGTCGTTTTGCAGCACGCGCTCGTAAACGATTGGTTTCGGCTGCTCCTTTTTCTTGATGTGCCAATGCAAGCCCACTTTCACGCCCACGGCGTAGGGGCGCATCGCCTCAATTTCGGTGGAGTTTGGCAGACCAGCGTAAGCGTTCATAAAGTCGTAGCGGTTTTCAGCCGCATCGTAAAATCCGAGCGGCTCGCTGCTGGCTTTGTGGCACGAGTTGAGGCTGTAACTGAAATAGAGTCCAAGCATTAGGTCGAGATGCTTTTTTATCGGGAAAAGCACGCCCACATCGCAGAGTGCCGCCACGGTCAGATTTGTGGAAAATTTGCCCGACTGTTTGGCGCTTTGCTGTTCGTAGAAATCATCGTGCATGTGGTCGAGTTCGAGTTGCCACGCCTCGTACCAGCCAGTGTGATTGACTGCGCCCGATTTCACGGCGTAGGTGCTTGCAAACGGAAAGGCGACCCGCACACCCAAATCGGCAAAAAGTCCGATTTTGTCATCGCCATTTTTGCCGTTGGTTTTCCACCAATGTTGGTATTGCGCTGTGATGGGAATGCCCACCGCTAGCAGTTTTTGCCGCTCTTTCCAGTCGTTCAGTTGCGCACGGTGCGTGTAGCGTTCACCGTCGCTGTCGGTTACGCCCGGCCATTCGAGCAGCCTATTCGATGTGCCTGTAGAGGCATAGTTTGCAAAATCGACCCCAGCACCAATGCCCCACTCGGGCGTGAAGAAATAAGCGTAGCCAATCTGCCCCAAGCCCGACACAAAACCGATGTTTTTGCCGTCGGTCAGGCGGTAGTCGATGCCGCCGTAGCCTGCGCCCAGATAGCCTTGCAGATAGTGCCCTTTGCGAGTCTCTTTTTTTGGTTTCTTAGCTGGTTGCTGTTTCTCTTTTGTCAGCACCTCGGTGGTGATGTTCAGCACCGTGTCGATGCGGTGTTCGATGCGTGTGTGCGTGGTAGCCACAATGCTATCGATGTGCAACTGCACAGAATCCTGCGCGCTGGCTTTGTAGGTTTTTACATGGCTACTTTCGGCGGCAACATCGGCCTGCGAAGTGCCTTGTTTCACAGTTTTAACCACGGGCGCACGCTTGCTGATGACTATCATCGACTTCTGAATTTTGTACTCCAGATTAAAGTCGAGCACTTTTTTCAGCACCGTATTTGCCGAAGCGTCTTTGAACGAGGCAGTAATCAGTTTATTGCCGTTCACCTCGTTGGTTTTGTACATTATGGAATAGCCCGTTTGCTTTTCAATCTCTGCCAAAACCTCCGACAGCGGTGTCTGCACAAAGCGTTTTGTTATCTTTTTTTGCGCCGCAATTGGTTGAAAAATCAGCATCAAAAGGGCAAAAATAATTACGATTTTATGGCGTTTCATAGCACAGAATTCAATTTTTGATAAAAATGGTGTCATTCTGCAACTGCGCATCTATTGGCAACACCTGTTCGAGGGCGACAAGCACCTCTTCAATTTTTTCGTGATTGCGCAATGCTATACGCAACTGTTCATCTTCGATGTCGGGCATTTCGTTTACCAAAGCCATGCCATATTGGCGCGAAAGGCGGTTGAACAACTCGCCCACGCTAATGTCGTCGTAAACCAACTGACCATGCACCCACATCATGGGCGATTCGTCGGAACGAAAATGCTCAAACTGGCTGTTGTTACTGCAGTAACGCAACGATTCGCTTGGCGTCAGGTTGAACACGCTATCGCCACAAGCCACACGCACCGAACCTTCGAAAAGCGACGTGATAATCTGCTCGTCTTCGGCATAGGCCGACACATTGAATTTTGTGCCTGTAACGGTAACGCTATAATCGTCGCCAACCTCCACCACAAACGGCAAATCAGCATTTTTTGCAACTTCAAAATAGCCTTCGCCAATCAACTGCACGCAGCGGTTTTCGACATTGAATTTGCTATCGTATTCCAAGCGCGATTTGGCATTGAGGTAGACCACGCTTCCATCAGCCAACTGCACTTTGCTTTTTTGTCCTTGCGCCGCCTCTACAGCATAACAAGGCTCTGTTTCAATGGTTTCATTTTCGCTGATAAATGCCCACAAACCAACCACGCCAAACAGCAACGCCACAGCAGCTGCAGCAGCGTACCACCAGCGGAAATTCAGTCGAGTATGTTTTTGCGATTTAGCAAGTTCGCGCGCATTTTGTTGCAATTTGAAGCGATTCCAAGCGCGCTCGGTGCGCTCGTCGGCGGCAGAACGCAGCATCCACTCATTCTCCCAAGCGTGAAATTGCTCACGATTCTCGGCAGGAAGCAGGAAATCGCGCAACAAAGCCTCGTCGGCTGGCGCAATGCGTCCTTCGAAATAGTCAAGTGATATTTTGTGATAATCGGTCATTCAGTTTTTTAGATCAATTGAAGATAGAGCATAGAACATAGACGATTACTATGCCATTTTCAGTTCTTTCGACAAAAATGCAAGTGCTTTAGTTATCTGTTTTTCAACTGCTTTGTCGGTTATGTTCAGCATTTCGGCAATCTCGTGATTGTGAAGTCCTTTGAAACGACTTTCGACGAACACTTGACGGCAGCGCGGCGGCAGTTTTGCCACGGCCTCGTTTATCTGCTGCTGCAACTCTTTGTACATCAGCCCCACTTCGGCATCTTCGACCATATCGAAATTGTAGAGTTGCTCTGTGTCGGTCAGCGCCACCAACTCGTCGATGGTCTGTCGGCGCAGGTAGGCAGCATGTTTCAGCTGATTGAGGCAACCGTTGCGCACCATGGCAAACAGCAGTGCTTGTACCGAGCGCCCCGAGATGTCGGCTCGTTTATCCCACAAGTTGGCAAAACTCTCCTGAACCACATCTTCGGCTAGGTCGTAGTCGTTCAGAAAGCGCATAGCAAACTGGCACAAACGCGGATAATAAGCTTTGAAAACAAGTTCAAACGCCTGTTTATCACCAAATTTGATGCGTGTGGTTAATTCTTCGAGCATTCCGAAAAGACTAGGCGCATGCCGAAACATGCATTTTCGTGTCCCGACATGCGCGATAGTCACCCTGAAAAATTAATGCACTACGGCTTTTTGGCCATTCACAAGATAGAATCCTGCCGGTAGTGTTATCGAATTTGTGCCTTCGGCAGACTCAAAACGATCGATAATTTGTCCACTAATAGTGTAGATGATTACCTGTGTCGGTTCGGGTGCAAAGATATGCAAAATTCCTTGACCGCCATACACTATGAGCGCATCTTTTTCGACTTTTTGTACCAAAGTTTCAGGAACATCTGGGACATACGGTTCTGGAGCTTCGGAGCAATCGAGTGTTACAGTGCTGGTGCAAGTAATATTTTCTTTCTTATCACCGCTATACATACCGTGCAGTTTGAACTCGAGGTCTTTCGTTTGATTGCTACCATCGTTCCAAATTATCTTCCAACCATCGCCTACTGCGTCAGCATCATCAGGAAGCACATATTTGTAGACTCCACCACCAATTGATGTAGCTGCTGCGCCAGGCCAAGAGCCACAGATTGTTTTGTTGCCATTTGATGAATCCCAAATGTAGCACTTGATTTTATTGCCAAATTCGCTCGACTTGGTGAAGAACACTACGCGTTCGTCAGCGCCATTCAAGCAAGGCGTGAAAATGGTATCGCGGCTTGTGCTGCCACTTGTAGAGCCATCTGTGAGTTCTTCTTGTGTGCCGTCCCACGATGGATCGGCTACCGTCGCAGCCGCCGATGTGTAGATGTATTTGCCATCTTCACCAATTTTTCCAGGGGCTTTGGTCAGTGTTGTGGTAAGCACATACACGCGCAAGTTGCCCGTGCCGCTGCACGTTGCGGTGAGCGAACCATTGGTTACGGTTTTTACATCGCCCGTTACGCAATCGGTATACGTGCCGTTTGGAATGTTTGTAAAGGTAGAATTGCCCGAAATGGTTACCAAAGCGTAACTATCGGTGGTTTTATCTGTGTAGCGGCGTTTGAACGCAAGGCTACCCGAGCAACCATCGGTACTATACTGACCTTTGCGCAGCGCAGGCACAGCCATACGAATTTTGCTAAGGCGTTGAATATGCAGTGCCAATGGGTGTTTCAGTGTTTGAGCAATGTTGCCCGATGCGTTGCTGTATTCGGCAAAATCGGTGGTGGTGATGTCGCCTTTGATGTAGCCGCCGTAGTAGGCGCGACCACTGTCTTTCAGTGGCATATTCGGCCCTTTGTCGATGATGCAACCTTTCTTGAATTCGATTTCGGAACCGTAATAAACGCACGGAATGCCGCGGAAAGTGTACATCAGACAGAGGTTTTCGGCCCAAGTAGATTGTGGTTTTGAAAAACGCTGACTTTCGGGTGCGCCGTCGGGTGCATAGTCGTGCGAATCGACATAAACCACATTGTAAGTGGCATCGTTGTAGTATTTATCGCCCGATTTTACATTGAATGCCGACGAGGCATTTTCAAAATTCCAGTGCATCGGGAAATCGATTACATTGAAGCCCGAAGCCTGCGAATAGTCTGGCGTATGATAGGTGTTGCCGCTAAGCAGCGCATTGGTCGAGGTGCGACCGTCGCTATGTTCTGCTTTGTAATCAGTAGCAAATTGCAGCACCGATTTAGCGTTGGTGTGATCGCCAGTTTCGCCTTCGTTCACCACCACATTGTCCCACGAAGTGGTGCTAGTGTCCCAATCGTAATCTTTCGTTTCTGCCCAAGTGTAGAAATAGGGCGAAAGGTCGTCGTGGTTGCGGTAGGTTACATTGCGGTCGCGCGAGCAGACTTCGCCAAACATGAAGAATGGTCCATTGTTGCGCGCAGCTTTGTACTGTTCAGCCAGTTTTGTGAATTGCGGAATGAAGTTTTTGTTGAATGTGAGGCGCGAAATGTGTCCGCTGGTATCGATACGGAAACCATCTACACCAAGTTTGATGAATTCGCCATAGCATTTCAGCAGATAATCCACCACGGCCTGATTTTCGGTGTTCAAATCGACGCAGTCGCCAGCTATCTGTCCCCACCAACGGTTCTCTTCGTCCCAGTTGAATTCGGCGTAATGGTGCCAATAGTTGTGCGTGTCGTAGTTCAGTTTCTGACCGTTTTCGTCGTTTGTGTTTTTCATTTTCGACAGACGCGCAGCATACTGTTTGCCAGCCTCCAAATCCAGATAGTTGTCGGGCAGTTTGCCGCCTTTCGATTTTGTGAGTGGAATCATGCAAGCGTCGATGTCGCTCTGGTCGGCATCCCAATCGCGCTCGAACAGTGGGCAGAGATTAGCCTCACCAAAGTTGCCCGTGTGGTTCAGCACGATGTCGAGAATGATTTTCATGCCTTTGGCGTGAACGGCATCAACCACATCTTTGAAAGCCACATCGTCCGACTCGTAACGATGGTCAACTTTCGAGAAATTGCTTGCGTGGTAGCCATGGTAGTCGTAGCCCGAAGCATTTTCGACAATTGGAGTAATCCAGATTGCGGTGAAACCAAGGGCTTTGATGTAGTCGAGTTTCTCGATCAAGCCTTTGAAGTCGCCACGCCAGCAAGGATCGCCCTCGTTGTAACTCTGACCGTCCCAACACTGTGTGTTGTTGCTTTTGTCGCCATCGTAGAAACGAGTGGTCATCAGAAAATAGATGGTTTCGTCGCGAAAGTCGGTGCGACTAGGGAATGCGGTGGTAGCCCACGCGCTCTGCCCAACCATCAGCATTGCGCCAGCCAGCGCAAGCATTCGAAGTGTGTTTTTCATCTTCATTTTACCGAAAAATTGTGTGTTTTTTTATTGTGGAAAAGTGTGTTTCTAATTACCTAATTATTTAATTTCCAATTACTTAATTATTTTATTTGAAGATTTGAAGATTGGCGGCATTTGGGGTGCGAAAATTCATAATTCTAAATTCATAATTCTTAATTTTCTCATCGCCCCCTTTCCCGTTTCCCCCGAAGTGGGAAAAGCCTTTGGTCTTTTGTCTTTACTCCTTATTCTTTATTCGTCGGGCGTGGCATGCCGCGCCCCTACAATTTGAAATTTGAAATTTGAAATTCTGTCATTGCGCCTCCGCCGCACCACTCCTCACTCCTAATTCCTAACTCCTCACTATTCTTGCTACTTGCTACTTGCTACTTGCTACTCACTACTATTTTCTGCCCATTCAGCAAATAAACTCCTGCAGGCAGATCGTAGATTGTGGTTACGCCTTGGTTCAGATGGACATTGGCGATGGTTGCGCCCAAAACGCTGTAGAGCGTGCAGTCGGCAGACTCGTCGCTTTCAACAAAGAGCGCATTTCCCAAGGTCCAAATGGTCATGTTGTCGGTCGAGACTTGTTTCAAAGCGGTGATGGCCTCGAAAGCAACATCGTACCAACGCGTCCAGTCCCAGAGTTTAACCTCGCCAGCCTTGAGCGAAAGTCCGCCATTTTTCGGATATTGTTCCTTGGCGGCATCCTCTTCGCCATTGGTGAAAATGACATTACCCGAAGTCCAACCCGATGGCAGCGACATGGCATAATAGTCGCCCGAGAGATGATTCATCAAAAGTCCCGGCCACTCAGCATTTTTGTTGTTGCCGTTGTAGATGTAGCAGTAAATTTTGTCCCAATTGGCGGGTTTCACCGCAATGGCTGTGCCTGTGGCAACACGGAAAATTTCGCCTTTGGTGTAGGTGTAGTTTGCCGTTACATCGCTCTTTTCCGATTTTGCCGTAACCGACAGCGTCACGCTCTTACCAACGGCAAGGTCTTTACCTAGCGTGATGGTGGTTTTGCCATCGAAAGCCACTTCGGCAGCGCCATCGATACTATACGACGCCGAGGTTGCATCTTTCGAACGGAGCGTTACATCAATCGTTTCGCTGTGGAACACATAGCCATCGGGCAGACTTACAGCCACTTGTGGAGCGGGTGCTTCGGCACTTCCAGCGCGGCGGCAACCAACATCGGCCAACTGACAACGAATGGTGTCGCTGTCCGATTTCTCGCCCGAGGTCGATTTGTCATGAATGTACTCGCCATAGACATTGTCCAACATGCTGTGATCGTGCGGCAGACAATCGATTCCCGATTCGCCACGCGTTGCAATAATCATAGCGCCAATGCCAGTTTTTGTGAGATAATCTTTGTCGATACCGAGCGCAACGAGCGGAATTTTAATCTCGTAGAAAGTGTCGTATTTTTTGTTGTGTGTCTTGCTGATGAGCCCAACATACGATGTCGGGTCGTTCAAATCGACCCAAGTAGAGCCTTCGGCATAGACATCGGCGGTGTCGGCGGGCGCGTTCAAGTACCAAAGATTTTTGCTGCCGCCAAAGGTTTCGCCCATTTTGTAACTGATGCCATTGTTGCTGAATTTTTTGCAGTAGGCGGCATCATAACTGGTGTTTCCATCAGCATCGGCGGCCAAAAACATGGCGGGTGTGCCCTGCCCTGCCTTGCCGCTCATCATCAGTATGCGATCGACAGGCGTTTCGTACACCACATCTATTTTGTCCCAAAGCATACCGCCGTTGCTCAAGCGGCCTGTCATTTTGGCTGCTGGGTCGATGCTCAACGCAACGATCATCGGCACATCGGCTATGCGCCCGCCATCGCTCAGCGGACCGTCGCCCTCGCGCACCCAACTAAGCACATCCGATACATTCACCATTTGCCAAGCGAGGTAGAGATTGGTGTTGTCCCACGCAGCAAAAAGCGTGTAGCAGTCGAGCACGCTATTTTCGTGCATACCTTTGAAGGTGGTACACATATCGTTGGCCGAGCCTTGAGCAATAATCAGGTCGTCGCTCCAGTCGCTCGGGTCGCCATCGATGGTGATGGTGGTTTCGTGTCCAAATTGATTGTTGGGATTGGTGCTGTACATGCCGCGGTTTTCAACCACGCCAACAGCCGAAAGTGTTCCGCACAAGGCGCAACACAAGCATAGGAATGCAAGTTTTTTCACAGTCTCGAGATTTAAGGTTCTATTTGTAAGACAAACAAATCCCCTCAATCCCCACCATTGTAATGGCGGAATTATATTTTTTTAAGAAAACGTAGGGACGCGGCATGCCACATCCCTCTCTATCATTTGCAGTTGGTAATCTGAAATTTGAAATTTGAATTTTTGCGATAAGCAAGAGCAGAGCCAAACTTGTTTGCGCTACGCCGAGCGGAGCAAAAATCAGATGAAATCTGAAATCATTTCAGCAGCACCTTCAAGCAGCGCTCCAAGCCATCGACCCAATAAGGAATGGTGATGCCGTAGGTCGATTTTATTTTGGCTTTGTTCAACACACTATAAAATGGCCGTGGTGTGCGGTAGGTGTAATCTTTCGATTCGATGGGCGAGACTGCGCAATCGACGCCAGCCAAGCGGAAAATCATGGTGGTGAAATCGTACCAACTGCACACGCCTTCGTTGGTGAAATGGAAAATGCCAGGCACAAAATGTTCGGCAGTTACAATCTTCAAAATGGCTTCGGCAAGGTCGGCCGCATAGGTTGGTGTGCCAATTTGGTCGAAAACCACCTTCAGACTATCGCGCTCAGAACCGAGACGCAACATTGTCTTTACAAAATTGTTTCCAAAACCCGAATAGAGCCACGCTGTGCGCACTATCACAGCATCGGGACAAACCTCGAGCAACGCGCGCTCGCCAGCCAATTTTGTCTTTCCGTAGACGGTATTTGGCGCCACTGGCATATCTTCGGTGTAAGGCACATGGCCTAGTCCATCGAACACATAATCGGTGGAGACATGCACCATGCGAACGCCATGAGCCTGCGCCACAACGCCCAGATTGCGCACTGCATCGCAATTTATTTTGTTGCAAAGCACCTCATCGTCTTCCGCCTTGTCAACAGCCGTGTAGGCAGCGCAGTTCACAATGAAATCGGGCTGTTCCTTCGCCACCAACGCCTCTATGGCATCGCGATTGCAAATATCGAGCGTATCGACATCGGTAAAAATTGGCTGCAACTGCTGATAACGCTGCAATGCTACGCGCATCTCGTTGCCCAACTGGCCGTATGCGCCTGTAATCAAAAGTTTCATGGTCTGAAAATCAATTTTAGTGCTGCAAAATTACGATTTTTTGTTGAATTAAGATTGACTGTAACTCAAATCATCGAATCATTGAATCATTGAATGACGAATGAGCAACCAATTATATGCATTAAACTTATAAACTCATCAACTTATCAACTCGTCAACTCAAAAAATTGTACCTTTGCAAAGCAAAAAAATCAGCAAAAAAATGGAGAAGAATCGTACTTTGCGCACGGCTTTTGCGCTGAATATCGTAATTGTGGCGATGGAATTGGTTGGTTTTGCACTCAACCTGATGAAAGAGAAAAGCCTCGGCATTCTGCAATACTACACGCAACTGAGCAACCTGCTGCTACTTGTGGCATGTTTTTCGATGGCCATTTTTCAATGGTCGGCATTGCGCCATGGTCGCGACATTCCAGCGTGGGTGCGACTGCTCCGCTATGTGGCGACTTGCTGCGTGGCAGTAACTTTCACGGTGGTAGTTTTTGTGCTGGCACCCGACGAAGCCACCGAGCGCGGCGCTGTGGGCTATTTCGACATGCTGATGGGCGGCTACCTGTTCTACTTCCACTTTGCTTGCCCCATTTTGGCAATTATCAACCTCATCTTTTTCGAGAAAAATAGCGACCTGCGACCAACCATCGCACTGCTCGCCCTGCTACCAACTATGCTCTACGCCGTTATTGGCATCACACTCAACGCTCTGCGCGTGATGGACGGTCCCTATTTCTTTCTGAAAGTACACGACCAACCCACTTACATGTCAATTGTTTGGTGCGTGGTGGTTCTCGGCACAGCCTATGGTTTAGCATACGCTCTCTATCGTGCAAACAGGCAGAAAATTTCACTTTCAAAATAAAATCTCGATAACCGCCAAATTTCAGCAAAAAAATTGTATCTTTGCAAAT
>CAVFDI010000048.1:0-12868 GCA_963621145.1 Paludibacteraceae bacterium
ATCTGCTCGATTATAATTCAAAAATTCTTGCAAAGATAATTTTTAGAACCTACCTAATGAGTTTAACGCTTCAGTGAAGGTCTGTGAGCAGCCCTTACTTTCTTGCGACCAAATTGCAAAATTACATTTTTTTCGGCGAATAGCCAACTCATGCGGGAGAGACTATTTTTTGTCGACTTGTTAATAACTTTTGCGAGAAACATCTTGTCAAAATAAATTTGTTGCGTACCTTTGCCGAGGTCGTTCGACACGTCGGAACGTACCATTTTATCGTAAAGCCTTCGTTTTTTTGCGCTGCTTTCACTCCAAAAAATGACAAGTGGCCGTATCAAAAAAATTGAGGTCATTATTTTACCCTCTTCGGCAAAATCAGAACCAAAAAAACACCGAAATAATATGGAAAACTACATCGTCAAGCGCGACGGAAAGCGCGAAATCTTCTCTATCGACAAGATTAAAAATGCCATTGCACGCTCGTTTTTGGCTGCGGGAAGTTTCGCCACACAAGAGATTATGACAGGCATTTTGGGTCATCTGCGCATCACCGATAGTATCAGCGTGGAAGAGATTCAGAACCAAGTGGAGGTGGCACTGATGACCGAAGGCTACTACCAAGTGGCAAAAGCCTACATGCTCTACCGCCATCAGCACGCCGAAGACCGCGAAACACGCGACAAGTTGGAGTTCTTGACCAACTATTGCGAAGCCGCCAACGCCGCCACTGGCAGCAAATTCGACGCCAACGCCAACGTGACGAACAAAAACATAGCAACACTCATAGGCGAACTGCCCAAACAGAGCTTCATTCGCCTGAACCGCCGTCTGCTCACCGACCGCATCAAAGCCATGTTTGGCAAAGAGCTGTCGGACAAATATCTGCAACTGCTCAACACGCACTTCATCTACAAAAACGACGAAACAAGCCTTGCTAACTACTGCGCTAGCATCACCATGTATCCGTGGCTGATTGGCGGCACACTGTCGATTGGCGGCAACAGCACGCCTCCGACGAACCTAAAATCGTTCTGCGGCGGATTTGTAAATATGGTGTTCATCGTTTCGAGCATGCTGAGCGGTGCTTGCGCCACACCGGAATTTTTGATGTACATGAACTACTTCATCGGGCTTGAATATGGCGACGACTACTATCTGAACCCCGACAAAGTGGTGGATTTGAGCAAAAAACAACGCACCATCGACAAGGTGATTTGCGACTGCTTCGAACAGATAGTCTACAGCATAAATCAACCTACTGGCGCACGCAATTTCCAATCGGTGTTCTGGAACATTTCGTACTACGATCGCTACTATTTCGAGAGCATTTTTGGCAATTTCTATTTCCCAAATGGCGAAAAACCACACTGGGACTCGCTCAACTGGCTGCAAAAACGCTTCATGAAATGGTTCAACAAAGAGCGCACCAAGACCGTGCTGACTTTCCCTGTAGAGACCATGGCACTGCTCAGCGAAGATGGCGATGTGAAAGACAAAGAGTATGGCGACTTCACTGCCGAAATGTATGCCGAAGGACATTCGTTCTTCACCTACCTGAGCGACAATGCCGACTCGCTGGCCTCGTGCTGCCGCCTGCGCAACGAGATTACCGACAACGGATTCAGCTACACGCTGGGTGCTGGTGGCGTATCGACTGGTTCGAAGAGCGTACTTACCGTGAACCTGAACCGCTGCATTCAATACGCTGTGAAAAACGGCATTCCTTACCAATCGTATCTGGCCGAAATAGTCGACCTGATGCACAAAGTGCAGTTGGCCTACAACGAAAATCTGCGCCGTCTGCAAGAAAAAGGTATGCTGCCGCTGTTCGATGCTGGCTACATCAACATCAGCCGCCAATACTTGACCATCGGCGTGAACGGCTTGGTTGAAGCTGCCGAATTCCTCGGGATAGAGATTAGCGACAACCCGAAATACACCGAATTTGTGCAAGGCGTGCTGGGCATTGTGGAAAAAGCCAACAAACAATATCGCTCGAAAGATGTGATGTTCAACTGCGAAATGATTCCAGCCGAAAATGTAGGCGTGAAACATGCCAAATGGGATCGCGAAGACGGCTACCAAGTGCCACGCGATTGCTACAACAGCTATTTCTATGTGGTAGAAGACGACAAGCTGAATGTTCTCGACCGTTTCCGTCTGCACGGACGCAAATACATCGAACACCTGACGGGCGGTTCGGCACTGCACTGCAACTTGGCCGAGCACCTGAGCAAAGAACAATATCGCCAACTGCTGCGCGTGGCTGCACAAGAGGGTTGCAACTACTTCACGTTCAACATTCCGAACACCATCTGCAACAAGTGCGGACACATCGACAAACGCTATCTGCACGAATGTCCCGAGTGCCACAGCACCGATGTTGACTACCTGACGCGCGTGATTGGCTACATGAAACGTGTGAGCAACTTCTCGATGGCACGCCAAAAAGAGGCCGCCAAGCGCTACTATGCTGCGCCAGATAAACTGAAAGCGTAGATGCTGAAATACGTCAGTTTCGATATTGTCTTTCAGGAAATTCCCGACGAGGTAACACTGGCCATCAACTTGAGTCTTTGCCCCAATCGCTGCCCTGGTTGCCACAGTACGCACCTGCGCGGCGATGTGGGCGATCTACTCACTCCCGAACGCCTTGCGGTGCTGATAGACGACTACCGCTCGGCCATCACCTGCGTCTGCTTTATGGGTGGCGATGGCGACACTGCCGAAGTGGCGCGTTTGGCTCGCATGGTGAAAACCGACTACGGCAAACGCAGTGCGTGGTATTCGGGCTGCGATGCCCTACCCGACCAGTTCGACCCAACGGCATTCGACTATGTGAAGATTGGTCGCTACGATGCCGCCCTAGGTCCACTGAAACAGCCCACCACCAACCAGCGCCTCTACCGCATCGATGGCACCCAAATGACCGACATCACGAGTAGTTTTTGGAAAAAAGCCCCGCTCTAATTGTGCACGGGGGAAAGAATTGCTGATTAGAAAAGTTGCAGGTTACAAAAATACGACGCACTGCCTTTCAGTAATGCGACATGTGCATCCGTTGATTAGCCAATCCCGCGCAACTAACTATTTCTCTTTAATTTTCTCTAGAATCTTGGCAAATTCACGCAATTTCTTTACATCTGTTTTAGGAAAAGAAATCGTCTTCAAAACATTATAATGCCGATCGTCAGACACAATATAAGTTGCACCACTTATTATTGCGCAATCGACAAACTTATTATCGTCGGGATCTTCAGTAATTAACCTAAAATGGAAACTGGGGTCGATCTGTTCGGTGTTTGCACTAGTAATGATGATTTGTACAATAATTTTTGCAAATTCAGCATCACCATAATAACGAGTTAAGACCTCTTCGTACTCAAAAAGAATTTGTGTAACACAGCACATAGACGCCATCGAGAAAGGAGTTCCAAACATTACTTTTGTATCCTCGCCCAGTAACGATTTGAATAACGCAATTAGTATCTAAAACAACCTTCATTTTATAGGTTTCCCATGTTGGTGGGATTTTACATACGAATCGACTTCGGCAGCAGAAAAACGACCTGTACTCATCACGCGTTTTTGCACCAAAGAAAAGCGTTTTACATAATAATCTCTAAGAACTGACATCAGTTCATTTTCCTCCTTGGGCGTAGAAGCGAACTCAAACATCTGAACAAGTTTAAGTTGTGCATCATTCAATTTAGAATTTCGTGGCATAACAAGAAATTTCAGTGTAATTTACAACCGCAAAAATACAAAAAAATCATAAACTACAAGTCAGTGGACTTACTTTTTCCCGAAGCCGTCCGCTACGCTCGCCCCCTTGCAAAGGGGACAGATTCGCAACATTCTACCTTCTGCAGTTGGTCATAGTCAAAAGTCAGCAATCAATTACTTCCTTCCAAAATCGGCGGGAATTTCGCCCCAGAGTTCGGTGCGCCATTTCAGAATGTCGACGGGCAGTGTGAGATGAGCAGCAAGCCACGCATCGGCACGGTGCACAAGGTCGAAGGCGGGAGCATTGGCAGCCGATGGCGGCAGTTTGCTCTTGCATTTGTGCTGTCGCACCCACGCCTGCGCCGTAACGCTGTCGGAATAGATGGCGGCAGCGTGCAGTCGTCCTTGGTCAATCAGCGCCAGAGCATGCACTATGGCCAGATATTCGCCAATATTGTTGGTGCAATCGGCAAAAGGGCCCATCTTAAAAATCTCGACGCCCGTGTCGGCTATCACGCCACGATATTCCATCACGCCAGGATTGCCACTGCAAGCCGCATCCACCGCCACACAGCCAGCCAAAGGACGTTCATTCGCCACGCTGAGCAACGGCGCAGCAGCGGTCTTCTTCTGCCCCACCACCTGCCAATAGTTCATGCCGAAAGCGGCACGCGCCTCAGCCTCGGTAGCGAAAGCCTTGTATTGCGCCCCTGCAAAGCCATCGATCTGCGCCTTGCACTCGTTCCATGTAGCAAAAACGCCCGTTTCGCGCCCCTGCCAAACGACGTAGAATTTGTTCTTCATGAGATGAGAGGTTTGAGGTTATAGTTTATAGGTGAGAGGAGTTTTTTTAGTTAGGAATTAGGAGTGAGGAGTTTCGGAATTATCCAATTAACTAATTTCCAATTACTTAATTAAAAATTTGGGAGAGTTTTGGATGCCGTCAGTTTAAAATCTGAAATTGACCAAATTCCTTACCGCCTCAACCAGAAATTAGAAACCAGAAATTTAATCACTTATGCGTTAATCAGCCACCATCTGCAACGCTTCGGGTGTGAGATAGGGTTTAATGGTCTCATAATCAACCACAAACGCAGGCATTCCCATGGCGTAAGGGGCAATTTCGTATTGCTGGTAGACAAAATGTATGCCATCGCTAGCCAAATACGGTGCAAAGGCTGGCACAGGAATTGGCGCGCCATCGAGCAGCAGATAGTCGTCGATGGTTTGGAGCGTGGCTGTGCTGTCGCCACATTCGTACAAATAGTGCAACACGCCTTGGCGCAAAATAGGTTGCAGTTCGGCAGTGCGCGCCGTATCGACTGTGAGCGTGAGTGCGCTGTTGGTCAGTTTCGAGATGTTGGTTGTGCTACCAATGCACGACGGATGCGCGCCACCCAAATAAGAGTAAACATTGGCAGTGTAGGTGATGTAATGCGCCGTTTCGTCGGTTTTCAAGATTTTCACCTCGTACGCAAGTGGTCCATATACAGGCAGTTCCATTGCCAGCATCTCGTCAATTTCATTTTGCAGATAATCGGCAGAGATATTGGCATAGAAAGCCATCATGGCATTGGCATCGTGCAGATTGCCCGTGTAACGCTGCGCAGACTGTCCGTCCGACACAAGCGGCGGAACAAATTGCGAAAGTCTGTCGTTGATGTGCTGCCGCACACCTTCGGACAGAGCATCGTCGTTCGTGGGCCAATCGATGGTGACGCGGCTCACAATCTGATTGCTGTCGGTCGGAGCAATGAACGAAAGTTGTTCAGTTTCGAAGGCTACGTTTTGCTCAGTTTTTTCAGAATCGTCGGCTGCGGCGGACGTGTTTTTTTGCTGATGCGCACCACACGAGCCAAAAGTGACGACAATCAAAATCGCAAAAAACAGAACGAGATTTTTTTTCATGAAATATTGAATTGACAAGAATTTAGAAACTTTTCTTACTCTCCGCCTTTTTTGGGTCGATTGTTGTGATTCGGTTTGCCATGGTTGCCATTGCGTTTTTTGCCATTGCCGCCATTTTTTCCGCTTTTGTTACCATGGAATTTTTTGCGCGCTTTGGTAGCGGGTTCATCAGCTACGGGCGGTGCCATTTTAGCGATATCGTCGGGCAAAACGCGCCGTTCAATGGTCTTCTCGATGAATTTTTCGATCTTATCGAACCGCTCACGATCCTTTGGCGTAACGAAAGTCAGTCCCACGCCTTTGGCTCCAGCGCGCGCCGTGCGACCAATGCGATGCACATAATCCTCGGCCTGTTTTGGCACATCGAAATTGATCACCATCTCGATGTCGTCGATGTCGATGCCGCGCGACACCACATCGGTTGCGACGAGAATTTTGGTCTTGTTGTTTTTGTAGTCGAGCATCACCTGCGTGCGCTTGGCCTGTTCGAGGTCGCTGTGCATTTGTGCTACGGGCAGATGCTGACGGCGTAATTGCTGATAGAGGTCGCGCACTTTGTCCTTCGAGGCAGCAAAAATGAGCGTTTTGCCACACTCTTTCTCGCTGAAAAGCCACTCCACCAACGGCAATTTTTGTTCTTCGCGAAGCAGATAAACGCCCTGCGTAATGCCATCGGCAGGCTTCGACACGGCAATTTTCACCTCCTCGGGATTGACCAGCACATTGCGCGCAAGTTTCTCGACATCAGGCGGAAAAGTGGCCGAGAACATCAGATTTTGACGTTTTGCAGGCAGGTGACTAATTATCTCGATGATGTCATCATAAAAACCAATATCGAGCATGCGATCGGCCTCGTCGAGCACTAGAAATTCCACACCGCTAAGGTCGGCTTCGCAATAGCGCAGGTGCGCCAGCAGTCGACCAGGCGTTGCCACCACAATGTCGCTGCCACGAGCAAAAGCGCGCTGTTGTTGCGCAAAAGCCACGCCATCGTTTCCGCCCGACACGGCAATCCACGACACATCGCTATAGTAGGCAAATCCCGCCAAAAGTTGATCCACTTGCATGGCCAATTCGCGCGTCGGCACCAGAATGAGCGCGTTCACCTTGTCGCCGCGGTGTTCGCCACGCGACAGTTTTTCGAGTATTGGGAGCAGATAGGCGGCCGTCTTGCCAGTGCCAGTCTGTGCCGAAGCCAGCAGGTCGTGGCCGTCGAGAATAAGCGGAATGGCGCGCTCTTGCACGGGCGTGCAGGTCTCGAAATGCATATCGTCGAGCGCATCGAGCAGGTCGTCGTTCAAATCAAGTTCGTCAAAATACATTGTTGCAAAAAAAATTTCTGCAAAGTTACGAAAAAAAGCCGTTCCCAAGCCTACAATTGGCGCGAAAGTTGTATTTTTGCAGGTTAAGTAAAACCTGAAAGGTTATAGTTTATAGGTTAGAGAGGCGGCAACCTCAAATTTCTGCAAAAAGTAAAAAATACCGCAATCTGAAATGCAACGCAGAATCATTCTTTTCGTTCGTTTTTATCTATTTTGGCTGATAGTTTGGCTGGTGCAAAAGCCGCTATTCATGCTGGCCGAGGTTGGCAATTTGTCGGGCATTGGCTTTGTTGATTGGCTGCGTGTGATGTGGCATGGGCTGCCGCTCGACCTTTCGGTGGCTGCCTACATCACGGTGCTGTTCGGACTGCTTTTGTGCGTATCGCCATTCGTGAAAAACGCCATTGTGCGGCGCATTAGCGACTGCTACACGGCACTGATTGCCACTGCCACGCTGCTCATTTTCTTATCCGATGTAGGCACATACCCTGCGTGGGGTTTCAGACTCGACCGCACAGTTTTTCTCTACCTCACATCGCCACGCGAAGTGCTAGCCTGCGCCGAATGGTGGGTCTGGCTGTTGGCTGTGGTGGCATTCGTAGCAGGATTTGCAGCCATTTGGTTCTGCTACCGAAAATTTATCAGCAAAAAAATTGAGAATTTACAACCCGCTAATTATAAATCAGTTATAGTACTATTTCTGCTCACTGCATTGCTATTTTTGCCCATTCGCGGCAGCGTAACCACCTCGACCATGAACACGGGGCGCGTCTATTTCAGTCAAGATTTGCGGCTAAATCAGGCGGCGATAAATCCAGCATTCAACCTAATGGAATCGCTCAGCGGCTACACTTTCGACACGGCGCACTACACCTACATGGCAGCCGACGTAGCCGCCGATTCGCTTGCGCAAATGTTGCCACAGCACACCGAGCGCACGCAAAAAATTCTGAATTGCGAGCGACCAAACATCTTTCTGATAGTGTGGGAAAGCGGCTCTGCCAACGCCATGGCGGCACTTGGCGGCGAAGCTGATGTTACACCAAATTTCAACCGATTGTGCGACGAAGGCGTGCTTTTCACGCAAGTGTATGCCAGCAGTTTCCGCACCGACCGCGGCGTGGTGGCTGTTTTGAGCGGTTTTCCTGGTCAGCCAACGGCATCGCTCATGACTGTGCCAGCCAAGGCGCAACATCTACCAACCATTTCGCGAAGTGTGCAAAAGGCTGATTATCAGCTGAAATTCTACTACGGCGGCGACGAAGATTTCACCTGTATGCGGTCGTATTTGGTAGCTGCGGGTTTCGAGCAAAGGGTGTGCGACAAAGATTTTCCAATTGCCGAACGCACCTCGAAATGGGGCGCACACGACCATTCGCTGTTTGCGCTGATGGCCGACCAACTGCACGACACGCCGCAACCATTCATGAAGATGGCGCTCACATCGAGCAGCCACGAGCCATTCGAAGTGCCAATGCAGCGTTTCGACGACCTCTATCTGAACTCGATGGCATACGCCGACAGCTGTCTTGGCGCATTTGTAGAGCAGTTGCGTGCCAGCGATTTGTGGCAAAATTCGCTTGTGGTAATTGTCGCCGACCATGGTTTTCGCTATCCGTACTCCATCGGGCACTACGATGCTGCACGCTATCACATTCCCATTCTGATGGTGGGCGGTGCGGTGCGCGAGCCGATGAGAATCGACAAAATATGCTCGCAGATTGACCTTGCGCCCACGCTTTTGGCGCAACTCGGCATCGACCACAGCGACTATCGTTTCGGGAAAAACATTCTCGACAGCGCCTACACGCAGCCTTGGGCATTCTACTCGTTTGTCGATGGTTTTGGCATGATAACTCCCTGCGACACAACCATTTACGATGCAAAAGCCGACAAAATTCTGCATCAAACACTACCCGACTCCATCAATTTCACCCGCGGCAAAGCATTTTTGCAAGAGGTTTATGCGGAGATTGAGAGGTTATAGGTGAAAGGTGAGAGATTAGAGGGCGGGGAATGCGATTATTGCTCGTTCGAAAGCCGTTCTAGTTCTTCCGACAGAAGTTCCCACTCGTACATTTTTTGTTCGAGGGCGTGTTTGGTGCGCTGATAATCTTCGACCGATTGCGCATCGCTCTGGCCAGCGGCAAAAGCGGTCTCCATTTCGGCAATTTTCTGCTCCAATGCTGCAATTTCAGCCTCGGCATCAGTCACAAGTTTTTCCTGTTTGCGCACCTGCCGCGCACGCTCTTTGCGCAGTTCGTAGTTTTGCTTATTGTCCGATGCCGTCTCGATTTTCACCGATTTTTCGATAGGCTGCGCGCGCTCCAACTCTTGCAGATTTTGCAGGCGTTTGGTTTGCAAAAAGTCGTGAATGCCGCCAAGATGTTCGCGCACCTTGCGACGACCGAATTCGTACACTTTTTCGACCAATCCATCGAGAAATTCACGGTCGTGGCTCACCACTATCACTGTGCCGTCGAACGCTTTGATGGCCTCTTTCAGCACATCTTTCGAAGGCATATCGAGGTGATTTGTAGGTTCGTCGAGAATGAGCAGATTGGCGGGTTCGAGCAGCAGACGAATCATCGCCAGACGACTGCGTTCGCCGCCCGAGAGCACCTTCACTTTTTTGTCGCTCGCCTCGCCACCAAACATGAATGCGCCCAAAATATCGCGTATTTTCGTGCGAATGTCGCCCACCGCCACATCGTCGATGGTCTGAAAAACGGTCTTTTCCTCGTCGAGCAGACTGGCCTGATTTTGCGCAAAATAGCCTATTTTCACCTGATGCCCGAGCCGCAGCGTGCCATCGAACGGAATCTCGCCCATAATGCACTTCACCAGCGTCGATTTGCCCTCGCCATTTTTGCCAACAAAAGCCACTTTTTCGCCACGTTTTATCTCCATCGAAATATCTTCCAAAACCACATGATCGCCATAGGCTTTGGTCAGATGTTCCACAAAAACGGGCAGCACGCCCGAGTGTGGCGCAGGCGGAAATTTCAGATGCAGACGCGCCGTATCTTCCAAATCAACCTCGATACGTTCCAGTTTTTCGAGTTGTTTTATGCGACTCTGCACCTGTACGGCTTTGGTGGCTTTGTAGCGGAAACGTTCGATGAAATCCTCGGTTTCGGCTATCATTTTTTGCTGATTTTCGTAAGCGCGAATTTGCTGTTCGCGGCGTTCGGCACGCAGTTGTTTGTATTTGGAGTACGATGCTTTGTAGTCGTAGATGCGCCCGAGCGAAATCTCGATAGTGCGCGTAGTTACTGCGTCGAGGAAGGCGCGGTCGTGGCTCACCAGCACAATGGCGGAGTGTGTGCCAGCCAAAAAGTTTTCGAGCCACTGAATGGACTCGATGTCGAGGTGGTTGGTTGGTTCGTCGAGCAACAGCAGGTCGGGGCGCTGCAGCAGAATCTTCGCTAGCTCTATTCGCATGCGCCAGCCGCCACTAAATTCGGAGGTTTGCCGTTCCAGATCGCTGCGTTCGAAGCCTAATCCGAGCAGTGTTTTTTCTATCTCGGCCTGCATATTGGCTGCGCCGAACAGTTGCAAACGCTCGTTTTCGTGCGCCAGACGCTCGGTTATTTCGCGATATTCGTCGCTCTCGTAGTCGGTGCGCTCGGCCAGCTCGTTGCCCAGCCGCTCGATGAGTTGCTGCGTCTGCCTGATCTCGCCAAAAGCCTGCTCCACCTCCTGCTGCACGGTGCGCTGATCTTTCACCAACAGATGTTGCGGCAGATAGCCAATGGTCAGATCTTTTGGTTTGACAATGCGTCCGTGCGTGGGCTGCTGTTGGCCCGCAAAGAGCCGAAGCAGCGTGGTTTTGCCAGCGCCGTTTTTGCCCACAAGCGCAATTTTGTCTTTGGGATTGACCAAAAAAGAAATATTGTCGAACAGCGGTGCGCCACCGCCAAACTCCATTGTCAACTGCTCTACCGAAACCATTATGCCGCTCGAAAATCGATTTTTTTGAGGTGCAAAATTACGAAAAAATGCCGATGTGCCGAAATCAGCCCAATTTGCCAATGTTGATTTTCTTTGCTATTTTTGCAAGTTAATTAAAGACTAAAACTTTTGACCAACTGCAGAAAGTAGAATGTCGCGAACCTGTCCCCTTTGCAAGGTGACGAGCGAAGCGGAGGGGTTCGGGGAGCAATAAACAATGAAAAATAAAAAATGAATAATAGAGCGGACGCACGCAGTGCGTCCCTACAAACCTAAAAACAGAAATTGCGCTAGCAATTTCGACAAATTTAGAAACTTTTCCAACCAGAAACCACAAAATATGAAACATTTTCAAAACCTTCGTTCCATCAATCTAACACTGTTTGCCGCAATAATGAGCGTGGCGAACTTTCTGTTTTTCCACATTCCATTCTTCACCTTTGTGAGCCAAAATGTCGATTTCGGCACATTCAACGGCTGGGTCATTTTCGTGAGCCTCGTCGTGCTAGTGCTGGTGGCAAATTTCTTCGCATTCTACCTATTTTGTTACCTTTTCCGCATTGTTGGCAAGGTGCTTTTGGCCATCACCTTTGTGCTGAGCGCGCTGTCGGTCTACTTCATTCGCACCTACAATGTGATTCTCGACGAGAGCATGATGGGCAACGTGTTCAACACACAATGGAGCGAGGCTTCGGGCTTTTTCCACATCAACATGATTTTGTATGTGCTGATTTTCGGCATTCTGCCGTGCATCTACATTTTCTGGTCGCGAGTGAACTACGGCTCCATCAAACGTTTTTCGGCAACCACTGGCAGCGCATTGGCACTGATTTTGGTATTGGTTTTTGCCAACGCTAGCAACTGGCTTTGGATCGACAAAAACTCGAAAGTGCTTGGTGCGCTCGTCATGCCGTGGTCGTACACCGTGAACACAGCGCGGCTCTTCATTCATCAACATCAAGAAAACGAAGAAGAGATACTGCTGCCCGATGCCACCATCGAAAACAACGACCGCGAAGTGGTGGTTTTGGTGATTGGCGAATCGGCTCGGCGACAGAATTTTTCGCTCTACGGCTATGCCCAAGAGACCAATCCGCTGCTTGCCGTCACCGAAAATCTGCACGCTTTCAGGGCGACATCGTGCGCCACCTACACCACTGCGGGCGTAAAGTGCATTTTGGAACACGACGACACGGGCAAACTCTACGAAATTCTGCCAAATTATCTGCATCGCAATGGCGCCGAAGTGGTTTGGCGCACCACCAACTGGGGCGAGCCGCCTGTTCACATCGAGAAATACCAGAAACGCGCCGACCTTGAAGCGCTATGCGACAGCAATTGCCAATACGACGAGGTGCTGCTCGCAAAACTGAAAGAGCAAATCGACGCAAGCGACAAAGCCAAAACGCTGATTGTGCTGCACACAAGCACCAGCCACGGACCGCAATACAGCCAAAAATATCCGCCACGCTTCGAGCGGTTCACGCCCGTGTGCAACAGCGTGGAACTAGCCAACTGCTCGCACGACGAACTCATCAACGCCTACGACAACAGCATTCTCTACACCGATTTTCTGCTGCACAGCGTCATCAATCTGCTGCAAGACCTCGACAGCTGCCGCAGCGCCATGATTTTTGTGTCGGACCACGGCGAATCGCTCGGCGAAGGCAACCTCTACATGCACGGCGTGCCAATAAGCATTGCGCCAAGCGAACAATACGAAATTCCGTTCATCGTCTGGACTTCGGACAACACACCGCTCAAGCCCATCGACGACCTTACGCAACACCATGTCTTCCACAGCATTCTGCGCTTTCTGCACATCAATTCGCCCATATTCGACGAAGAAAAAAGCATCTTTTTTAATTGATTAAGACTTTTGACCAACCGCAGAAAGTAGAATGTCGCGAACCTGGCAGTCGCGCGGGATTTGTAATCCGAGAAAGCGGGCGAATAATCATTCG
>CAVFDI010000049.1:0-12729 GCA_963621145.1 Paludibacteraceae bacterium
CTGTTCGGGGCATCGTTTTGCCTTTTGTAAAGCGCAACGAGCCACATTCGAAAAAAATTGCTATCTTTGCACTGAAAAAAAATGAATAACCAATGAGTCTTCGTGATGAACGCTGGGGAGTGATTGTGAACCCCTATTCAGGCAAGCGCCAACTGCAAAAAGATTGGCAAGGCATATATTATCTGCTGAAAAAGGCGGAAATCAACTTTTCGGAACAACTCACAGCATTCCCTGGTCATGCCATCGAGATAGCTCGCTCCATGGTCGAAGCAGGCTTTCGTCACCTGATAGTTGTGGGCGGCGACGGCACACTAAACGAAGTGGTGAACGGCATCTACACCTCATCTATCGACGACAAAAACGCAGTAACTCTGGCACTCGTTCCATACGGCACTGGCAACGACTGGGCGCGCTATTGGGGCATCACACGCAACTACCGACAGCTAGCGCGACAGATGTTTCAGCGCAAATGCACACCAATCGACATCGGCAAAATTTCGTACACCGACCGCCGCGGTCGCAATGCCGTGCGCTACTTCATCAACGGCGCAGGCTGGGGCTTCGATGGCATGGTAGTGCGCATCACCAATCGCATAAAAAAATACTTGGGCGGCAGCGCATGGGTCTATTCGCTAGCGGTTTTCGTTGCGCTACTGAAACTGAAAACTTGGCCAATGCACTTCACGAGCGATGATAAGGAGGACGAAGGTCGATTTTTCACCATCGCCATTGGCAACGGCTGCTACTCTGGCGGCGGACTGAAACAGGTGCCAGATGCCAAACCCACCGACGGCAAATTTCACATCACCGCCATGCAGAAGATTAAGCTGAGCCAAATTCCATCGGCACTAAAGCTGCTCTTCTCGGGTCGACTGCCCGAACATGCCTGCGCACACTCGTTCGTAACCGAAAAATTCCAAATTACCTACGATGGCACACTCGATGCCGAAACCGATGGCGTCGACCTCGAAGGCGACTCGCCATTCACCATTGAAGTGGTACCAAACGCCGTGCAAATGCTGATTCCGTAATCAGCAAGATTACTCAAATTCTGGATTGCGCTTGATGCGAATAGTAATGTGGATTTGCTGTTCGTAATGCGTATCTTCGTTGATGCTGCTAATGCGGCATTCGAAAATTTCGCCCCAGCCAAGGTCGAGAAATGCCGCCAATTCAGTGTTTTCGTCGCGCGGAATGTAACCCAGCACAAACTCTTCGGGTTCGCCATTTTCGTCAGGTTTCGTAAAGATTACCTGCACCGCATTGGCATCGTAACTGTTGTCGGCCTCGCGGCGAAGTTGCAGCAACTGTCCAACTTTCAAATCGCTCCAAACCTCGTTGGCATCATAATACATGCGCGCTGCCAGGTGGCACTCTTTGTAGAATTTTTTCATCGCTTTCATAGTCGTATTTTTTGTTTCGAATATCACCTTACAAATGTACGAAAAAAATTCCAGATTTCCAAATTTTTCAGTGAGAAATTTTGCCTCTTTTGAAACGAACAAAGAAAATTAGAAAATAAAAAAGCGAGAACTTTCGTTCTCGCTCTGTTGTTGTATGCCGCTGCGGTTCAATAAGTTACACGCGGAACGGCTCCATAGTTCACCTTCAGTGCGTAGGCACGGCGAAGCGCCTGTTTCACATCGGTGATGATACCCATTTTGGTGTTGCGGTCGGCTTTGATCGAGATGGTGAGCATATTCTGCTCGTCCTCGCGCATGGCCTCGCGCTCACGCACTACATATTCTTCGAGTTGCGACACATCGGCAAAAGCGTCGTCCAACTGAATGCGCGTTTCGCTACCATACTTGCCTTTGAACTCTTTTTTCGGTTCGCCAATGTAGACAAAGCGAACAAGCGATTTCTTCTCGAGCGATTGCAGTTCGGTGGCTTCGGGCGCATGAATGTCGACCTTGTAAGTTACCTCTTTCATCGATGTCGAAACCATGAAGAAGAACAACAGCATGAAGATGATGTCGGGCAGCGATGCCGTAGAGATTGCAGGCACATCTTTTTTATCGCCCTTACGAATTTTAGCCATTATTTCTTTCCTCCATAGTTTTTAGGTTCGGCTTCCGAAATCTTTTGCGGATAGATGGTTTGAACGGCCTTTTGGCGTTCTTCGTCTAACTCGGCATAAGGCATTCCAAAGCGAGCCCTTGAATATTCGTCGCGCACCTCGTTGTAGGCGCCAACCAATTCATTCTGTACCTCAATGTATTTCTGATAGAGTGTGCCACGGTCGTTTTGCAACGAAATAATGTGTTTTTTCGTTGTCATCACGGTTTCGTGCTGACCACCTATCTCGACTTCCACAGGGAGCAATTCGGGGAGTGTGGGGTCGTTGCCTTCGTTTTTGATGAAGGTTTTGACCTTTTCTCGCAACTCGCGCACATCGAGCGGTTCGCCCTGAACAAGCAATTGGTTGTTGCTGTTCACAAGCACCACAAAGGTGTTGCGTTTGTTTACCTCGTTCTCTTTTTGTTCCTCGTTCGGTTGTGGTGGAGGCGGCAGACGCCGCGACAGACCTTTGTCAACCGACATGGTAGTCGTTACAAGAAAGAAGATGAGGAGCAGAAAGGCAATGTCGGCCATAGAGCTGGCATTGATTTCCTGAACTTTGCGTTTTCCCATAATCTTCTGTAATTTCTGTTATTTACCAATTTTGCTAAAGCGTTTGAGGCAGAGCATTACAACCACGCTAATCAACGCAATAACAAGCAGAATGTAAGAGGCAATGATGCAAGCATCGGTGAAATGACACCAGAAACCAACATTTTGCGTGCCTTCGTAACCAACAATTTCGATGTAGTCGCCGTTACCGCAGAACCATGCGATGACCATGACTATCAATCCCGAGAAGATGACATCGAAAATGGTGAAACTATCTTTCTTCTTTTTGAAGAGAATCGACTTGTCGAAGCGGATGAGCGAATAGAGCGCAACCAAGCCACCCAAGCCGAACAGAATGTACGCCCAGTTGAGCAACGCATCGGTAAAATGCGGCTGATTCCACATGTTGCCATTGATGTCGACCTCCTCGCCTCCGCCAACGAAGAACAGGACGCCGATAACCACCGATATAGCAAGCAGTGTGTAGAGCGTAATTTTCGGTAATTTATCCAAGAATTTAGACATAATCAGTGTGTTTTAATTCTGTCTGTAAACAAATTATTTCTCAACGGCTTTTGCTTTTTCAGCAACGATGTCGAGCAGCGAGATAGACGAATCTTCCATGTCGTTAACCAGCACATCGATGCGCGACAAGATGTAGTTGTAGAAGATTTGCAGAATGATGGCGACGATAAGACCAAACACGGTGGTCAACAATGCCACTTTGATACCGCCAGCCACGATGGTAGCCGAGATATCGCCTGCTTGTTGAATTTTGTCGAATGCTTGAATCATGCCGACTACAGTACCCATGAAGCCCAACATTGGAGCCAAGGCAATGAACAACGAAATCCACGAGAGGTTCTTCTCGAGCAGACCCTGTTGAACCGAACCATACGAAGCAACGGTTTTGTCGACTGTGTCAACGCCCTCGTCGTAGCGCGACAGACCTTGGTAGAAGATAGAGGCGATAGGACCACGCGTATTGCGGCAAACTTCCAATGCAGCCTCGAGTCCGCCTTCGTCCCATGCTTTGCGAACTTCGCGCAGCAGTTTGTCGGAATCAACGGTAGCAAGACCCAGATAGATAATACGCTCGATGCAAAGTGCAAGACCAAAAATCAAGCAGAATGCAACGGTCGACATAAAGCCAGCATCACCCTCGATGAATTTGGTTTTCAGGATTTGGTGCATGCCAACCTCTTCGGCAGCGGCTTCTTCAGCCACTTCTTCGACAACGGCGGCTTGTTCTTCGGTAACTTCCTCGGTGGCAGGTGCGGCTACTTCAGCCGAATCTTGAGCCACAGCTACAGCGGCCACGCCAAAGAGCATTACGGCCACAAGCGTCAGGATTGGAAACAGTTTTTTCATTTTGTTTTGTGTTTTTAGTTAGTAATTTAAGTTACAAATTATTTTTGCGGAAAGAAGGGGATTCGAACCCCTGATACACTTTTGGCGCATACACGCTTTCCAGGCGTGCCTCTTCAACCACTCGAGCATCTTTCCAATCTATCGCGAAATGCTAGTAGCAACCAGCCGAAAAGCCGAAAATACTACGACACCTGCGAGTGCCCTCATTCGCTCAAAATCGGGCGCAATTTACTATTTTTTTCGCAATTTGCTTACTTATTTTTCAACATTTTTCTTCGCAATATACTAAAACGCTGATTTTGAGCATTTAACAACGATTTTTCGCCACATGTTTTAGCATTTTCATGATTAAATGCCGAACAAATTTTTAGCATTTTGCGTGGTCGTTTCGTCAATTTTCTCGATAGGAATTTGAAAAATCTCGGCCAAACATTGCGCTACATCGGCAACGAATTGCGGCTCGTTGCGCTGCCCACGATGCGGCACTGGAGCCATGTAGGGCGCATCAGTTTCGAGCAGTAGATGCTGCACGCCAATTTGCGAAACGATTTCGGGGAGATGGCTTTTTTTGAATGTCAGCACGCCGCCAATGCCCAAGTAGAAGCCCATTTTCACCACTTTTCGCGCCTCTTCTACTCCACCGCCAAAGCAATGAAACACGCCACGCAGCGGTTTTCTGCGAAATTTTGCAAGCGATGCAAACGCCTCGGCAAAAGCCTTTCGCACATGCAACACCACGGGCAAATTGAGCGAAATAGCCCAATCCAACTGCTGCTCAAAAGCCACTATTTGCGAATCGCGAAAAGAGTCGTCCCAATAGAGGTCGAGCCCGATTTCGCCCACGGCACAATAGCCGCCAACTGCCAACTCGTCACCAACCATTTGCAGTTCGGTGCGAAAATCCTCCTTCACGCTTTCGGGGTGAAGTCCCATGGCAGCAGAACAAAAATCGGGAAACTCGGCGACCATTTTTTTCAGCGGCTGAATGCTGCGACTGTCCTCGTTGGCCAGCACCACATGCGTAATACCCGCCTGCAACGCACGCTGCACCACGGCGGCACGATCGTCGTCGAATTCCTGCGAATAGATGTGAGTGTGAGTGTCAATCATAGAGATTTCAGATTTCACTGATTTCAAATTTCAGATTGCGCATGACAGAGAAACAGAACGTGAACGGAATGGTTGAAATCTTCAAATGAAAAATTTCAAAATTACAAACTTTTTTCGTTAGAAACTAGGAATTTCTCCGCCTCGTGCAACGAATCAATTTTGCCAACGTCGAGCATGCGCAAGTTTTGTACCTGCACGCCACGAATGGTGTATGTGGCGCAGATCGACAGGTAAAAATCGATGATCGAAAAACGGTCGGTCCAGCCTTCCATCAGCGGAAAAATATCTGGCGAAATGGTGTGAATGCCAGCAAAAGCAAGTTTTTGGCACGCCCCGACATCGAGATTTTGGTACGGCGACCGCACCTCGCCCGTCTGCACATTGGTCCAGCCAACAAGCCGCTGCTGCGGGTCGAAAAGCAGATAACGACTCGTCTGCCGCTCACTCACGAGCAGCGTTGCAAGGTCGCCCTGCCGATGTATTTTGTAAAACGCCGCCAAATCGAGGTTCGAAAGAATATCGACATTATGCACCAAAAAAGGCGCATCGGCATTGAGCAGCGATTGCGCGTGACGCAGTCCACCGCCCGTCTCGAGCAGCAGTTCGCGCTCGTCCGAAACCGTCACATTCAGTCCAAAATCGTGCGCTGCAAGGTAGTCGATTATCTGCTCAGCAAAATGATGCACATTCACAACCGCATCGGAACAACCAGCGGCTGCCAATTTCTCCAAAACATGCGCCAGCAGCGGTTTCCCTGCCACTGGAACAAGTGCTTTAGGCATATTATCGGTGAGCGGACGCAGGCGAGTTCCAAGCCCCGCAGCAAAAATTACACACTTCATGTGATTATATTTTGGGTTGGTCAATTGATAAATTGATCAGTTTAATGCATTAGTAAAAGTAAGCGAGTAAAAAACAATTTCAGATTTCAAATTTCAGATTTCAAATTTCAAATTTAAGATTAAACTGATTTTTGCTCCGCTCGGCAAAACAAACAAGTTTGGCTTTGCGCTCGCTTATCGCAAAAATTCAGATTTCAGATTATCGCCATCCACAGCGAACTGCCAAATTGTCAATTGTCAATTATCTTCGTGATTCCCTGTTCTTTGTGGCACACAACAACATCGATGTCAAACTTTTCGGCGAGGTGCGAGGCGAGATGTTCTGCGGCGTAAACCGAGCGATGTTGCCCGCCCGTGCAGCCAAACGAGAACATCAAATCGGTGAAACCGCGCTCCAAAAAACGCGTCACATGGGCATCGGCCAAAGCATAGACCGACTGCATGAAGGTGAGAATTTCGCCATCGTCTTCGAGAAACTTGATGACATCGGCGTCCATGCCCGTAGAATTGCGATATTCGGCGTAGCGACCGGGATTATGCACCGCGCGACAGTCGAAAACATAGCCTCCGCCGTTGCCCGAAAGGTCGTCGGGTACACCCTTTTTATATGAGAAACTGAAAATGCGCACCGTGAGCCGACCTTTTGCAGGCGCATAACGCTCGTTCCAGCGCGGCATTGCTGCCAAATCCGCCAAAATTTTGCACAAATAGTGACATTCGTCGAATGGCTGCTGCAAAAGTGCGCGCAGATTGTCCATGGCAAACGGCACACTCTGCAGAAAATGCGCCTTGCGCTCCACCATGCCACGAAAACCGTATGCGCCCAACACTTGCAGCGTGCGGAAAAGCACAAACAGTCGCAGTCGCTCAAGAAAATGCGCTTTATCAATCTGCTGATAATCAGCAAGATGCAAGAGATAGACATCGATCAGTTCGCGGCGCAATTCGTCGGGATAGTTGGCTTTGGCTTGCCACAAAAACGACGCAACATCGTAATAAATTGGTCCGCAGCGCCCCGTCTGAAAGTCGATGAAATAGGGTTCTACGCCATTTTTCAACATCACATTGCGCGCCTGAAAATCGCGATGCATGAAAGTGTGGAAATCTTCCGACAAAAGCGCACGCTGAAGTCGCTCAAAATCGTCTTGCAGCGCCATCTCGTCGAACTCCAGCCCCGACGGTTTCAGAAAACAGTATTTGAAATAGTTGAGGTCGAACATTACCGTGCGCTCGTCGAAACGCGGCTGCGGATAGCAAAGGTTGAAATCGAGCCGTGCTGCACCAGCAAACTGCAATTTTGGCAACAGCGCAATAGTGCGACGAAGAAGCGCCTTTTCTTGTTCCGAAAAATGTCCCGTGGCGCGCCCTTCGGCAATGGCATCGAACAGCGAAACCGTGCCGAGATCGTCCTGCAGATAGCACATCAGGTCTGGCGATTTGGCCAACACGCGCGGGACAGACAATCCTTGTGCGGCAAAATGCTCGGCAAGTGCGATGAATGCACGATTTTCGTCGAGCGAGACGCCCTCCACGCCAATGCAACTTTCGCCATCGGCAGTGATGCGAAAATAGCGGCGATTGCTGCCCGACTGCGCCAACGGCACAATGGCGTCGGCAGGCTTGTGGGCATAGTTTTCAAAAAGATTTGCAAGTTTCATGTTGCAAAAGTAACATTTTTTCTCAAGATAGATTGTCAAAAATCTACACTCTAAAAAAAAGGGCTTTGCAATTTTGCAAAGCCGCTTTTTTTATTTTTTCACTATCCAAATCAAACTTGGGAAGTGGTCGCTATAACCGTTGGTCCAAGTGCCAGCCGAATGCGTACGCAGCGGATAGCCTTTGCGTTTGCCCGACTGTTCTTTCAGAAAATCTTTGTTGAAAATCTCCGATTTCCAGTAAGTGAGCGTCGAAAGGTCGCTCTTGTCGAGCCACTCGGTCGAAACCATCACCATATCGTACAAGCACCAAACATCTTGGTAGCCCAGCGTGCCAGTGCCGCTTTTGTAGATGTTGTAGCACGGATTGTAGAGTTCGCCCTGCTGCATTTTGTCGCGCTCGTGTTTTGCACCAAGATATTTTTGAATGCACTCGGTGTCGGGATCGTCGTTCAAGTCGCCCATCACCACGATTTTGGCATTTGGTTCGATGGCAAAAATGGAGTCGCAGATCCATTTGGTGGTCAGTGCGGCATCGTTACGTTTTGGCGTAGAAACCTTCTCGCCGCCGTATTTCGATGGCCAGTGCAGCACAATCACATGAATTTGCTCGCCATCGAGCAGACCAGTAACGCACAGTTGATCGCGCGAAACGAATGGTTTCGACAGTTCGTAACGCAAGTGGTGCGAAACGATATTTGTTGGTGTAAACACATCGGCATTGTAAATCATGCCAACATCCACGCCACGGCGGTCAGGACCTTCGATGCAGATGGTTTTCAGATTGCGGTCGGCCAACACGGGTTGCGACACAAGATCTTTAATCACCTCTTCGTTTTCGATCTCCGAAACGCCAAGCACAGCCAACTCTTTCGGGAATTTCGAGATGGCGTACGACATGTTTTTAATCTTGTTTTGGTACTTAAAACTAGTCCAGTGGTAGCCACCATCGGGCAAGAATTGCGAGTCGTCGGTGTCGGGCGAGTCGATGGTGTCGAACAAGTTTTCGAGGTTGTAGAATCCGATGACATACTTTTGCAGAGTTCCCGTTTTTGCAGGCGTTTCGGTCTGAGCCGAAACCACAAGTGCTGCAGGCAGTGCTGCAATAAGTAAAAGGTGTTTGAGTTTCATGTGTTTTGTATTAGATTTAATATGGTGTATTTTCACGATTTTCCGCCATTCGCTTGTGACGGCTTTACATTATCGGTGCAAAATTGGCATTTTTTTTTGACATGACAAAATTTTTTTGCAACGAAATTCCATAAAAATTTTCTTACTTACAAAACACTCTTTTTATTTGATATTTTCATCGTTTCGACAAGGAAAACCGCCTTTTTAATTAAAAAATGAAAGCAAACGCCATTTGGTTGAAAAAAAATCGCTTTTTTGTTTTGTCGGTTGAAAATAAAAGCGTAATATTGCAGTCGCAAAATTGCGTAAAAAAGCGGTACGCTAGAAATTTTGCAATAACCGAAAAAAAATAATACCACACACACCATGAGAAAAACACTATTGCTTGCCCTCGCTATTTCGGCATCAGTTTTTGCTGGCGCACAAAATGTAGTTAAGGGTGTCATTAAAATTGCAGGGACAAACGAGCCTGCAGTGGGTGCTATAGTTACTCTGCAAGGTCAACAGGCCTCGACTGTAACTGACGGACTTGGTCGCTTTTCTATCGATGCCGTGAAGGCTGGCGACGAAGTGCTTACCATAGCGCTCGAGAACTACGATGTAGAGACTCGCCCCATCACCATTTCGGGCTTGGAAACGCTCGATCTTGGCGTAATGACTCTGCAATCGGCCGAAGAGGAAGCCATTCAAGAACTTACCGAAGATGCCTTCCTTGCTATGGCTGATGTAGAATTTGACGACGAAGACGGACTCTCGTCACAAACCATTTCGGGCTTGCTTTTCTCGAAAGGCGATGTATTCACAGGCACCGCAAGTTATGGTTTCAGTGCAGCGCGCTACCGCGTACGCGGCTACGAGCAACGCTACGAAAGCACATATATAAATGGTGTAAACTTCAACGATGGCGAGCGCGGACGGTTCAACTATTCGTCGATTGGCGGCTTGAACTACGCTTTCCGCAACAAAGAGTTGATCAACAACTTTGCGCCAAACTCGTATGCCTACGGCAATTTGGGCAACACCACTAATATAGACATTCGCGCATCGAAATATGCTCGCGGCGGCAATGTAAGCGTTTCGGCAACGAACCGTTCGTATTGGCTGCGCGCTCAGGCAACCTACGCCACTGGCTTGATGGCCAACGGCTGGGCATTCACGGTGAGCGGTTCATATCGCTGGAGCGACCAAAATGTGAACAATGCTGCACTCTTTGCTCGCAACGAAGGCACATTCTACAACGCTGGCGCGCTCTTCTTCAGTGCCGAAAAGGTGTTTAACGACCACCACAGCTTGAACATTGCCGCATGGTGCGCTCCAACCGAACGCGCTGGCTCGTCGGCTCTGACGCAAGAAACTGTAGACCTGACCTCCACAACCTACAATCCCTATTGGGGCTGGTACAACGGCGAAAAACGCAACTCGCGCATTGTACATAGTTACGATCCAACCCTGTTGCTCAACTACGATTGGAAAATTTCCGAAGGACAAACCCTGAAATTCGGTCTTGGCGCACACTACAGCATGTATAGCAACTCGGCTATCACGTTCTACAACGCACCAGACCCGCGTCCCGACTACTACCGCAATCTGCCTAGCTACCAACTGGCTGGCTGGGGACTTGCAAACAATGGCAAATTCTACCACGACTACGACTACCGCATGAGCGGCGGCTCGGAGAATTGGGAAGGTGGCGACCAGAGCAAAATTCTGACGAACGTAGATGCTTACAAAAACCTGACCAACATTTGGGAAAAAGGTTACGGCAAAAAAGGTGATGCAAACACACAAATGGATTGGAATGCCATGTACAACGCCAATGCCATGAACAACATCATCAATCCAAATGGCATGGCAAAATATATGCAAGAACGTCGTCACAACAACATTCTTGAGACTGCATTCAATGCCACATACGAAAACAAAACCTTCGACCACCTGAACATTGTGGCTGGTTTGGAGGCTAAATATTCGAAAGGGCGTCACTACAAAACCATCGACGACCTGATGGGCGGCAACCAATGGTACGACATCGACCCATTCTCCGACCGCGATATCAACGACTTGGCCGAAGATGTAGCAATGAGCGCCACCGATGTGCAATATGTGCGCATCAACGACTTGCGAGTCGACGCAAACGGCAATCCAATAGCAGGTCAATCTGCCAAAAGAATCACCGACAAAAAGACGCACTTTGGCTACGACTACGACATTGATGTGGCTCGCGTAGCAGCATTTGCACACAACTCGTGGGATTTCCACAACATCGAATTCTACTACGGATTGAAATTAACCTACACCGATTTTTGGCGTACAGGTCGCATGAACAATGGTCGTGCTTGGTATTTGACGCAACAACTCGGCGAAACGGTAACTTCGAAAGGCAAAGGCAAAATGCACAACTTCTTCGATCCATCGTTCAAAGCAGGATTTGTGTATAAATTCAATGGTCACCACCGCTTGTCGGCCGACATCTTGATGGAAACACGCGCTCCACTGCCAACTAACTACTACATTTCACAACGCATTACCGATCGCAGCATCGATAGTTTCTTCGATAAATACCCAACAGCTGATGGTTTCTTGAAAAACTATGGCTTGACCGAGAAGATTCTCTCGTACGATGTGAACTATGTTGTTACCTATCCGCGTGTGCGTGGTCGCTTGAGCTTGTATCGCACGCACTCTATCGACGGAATAGAGAGCAACGGCTACTACAACGACGAATACCGCACTTTCATCAACCACCTGATGTACGATGTGAACAAGATTTACCAAGGCGGTGAGTTGGGCGTTTCGGTGAAACTGAACAGCAACTTTACGCTGAGTGGCGTTTTGGCCTACAACGAAGCGCACTACACCAACAATCCTGTAGGCGTTGAAAGTGCCGAAAATGGTATGAAGATTGACGACAAACAAGAGGTTGTTGACCGCATAATGCTGACAACACAAGGCATTAACGGCAAAGCAGTGAAAGTGGCTAGCGGACCGCAATTGGCTGCCATGCTCAAACTCAACTTCTTCCACAGCAAAATGTGGTTTGCCGACCTCAGCATTAGCTACTACGACGAAAATTACCTTGGCGTGGCTCCAAGCCGCTATTCGCAAGGCATTCTGACTGGCACACGCGCCGATGGCTCTCGCGCCAATACTTGGTACGGCAACAACTCGACCCCAAGCGAAAAAGAAGCTAAAATTGCTGCTCTTGGCACACAAGAATCGTTGTTCGAAGGAGCAAAATGGTATAACCACATTATGGTTGACGCATCGGTTGGTAAACTCATCTATCTGAAAAACAACCGCTCTATCAACATCAACTTGAGTTTGAACAACATTACAAACAACACAGGTTTGAAAACTGGCGGCTGGCAGCAAGCACGCATACCAACAACCGTTTATCGTCAAGAAAAATACAAAGTATCGAACTTTGTGGATAAATATCCATCGAAGTACTACTACGCATGGGGCTTTAACTTCTTCCTGAATGTTGGTTTCAAATTCTAAAAGATGCGATTTTGTTAACTAAAAAAAATTACGGCTATGAAATACACAAAATATATTTTAAGCTTGGTTGCTGTGGTTGCGCTGGTTGGTTGCCACAAATACGACGATAGAAAAGACATTAACTACGAAGGCAACTATGTAGAAGAGGGTTCCGACAAAGAGTGGAAAGCCACTATGACCATTGACAGTCTTGTTAGTGATACAAACATTTTCTCCGAATTTGGTGACATAAAGAATTATCCACCACGCGCACGCTCATACCAAGGCGCAACTACAAGTGGCACGAACCTTGGTTTGTTCAGCGTGCAAGACATTACCAAAGACATCATCATTGTTGGTCGCATTGTTTCGACCGACGTGCCTGGCAACATCTACAAAAGCATCTACATTCAAGACTGCGCCAATCCTGATTATGGCATGAAAATTTCGGTTGATGCAGGTAGCCTTGGTGGCATGTACCCAATCGGACAAAAAATTGCCATTAAACTGAAAGGTTTGGCCATTGG
>CAVFDI010000050.1:0-12534 GCA_963621145.1 Paludibacteraceae bacterium
GCCTTTTTTTGCTTTATCAGTTTTTGCCATTTTTTTTTATTAGATTTTGGTCAATTTTTGGTCTAATTTTACTTTACCTCAAAATCAAATGCTTCAACTCTGTATAGAAATTGAAGCAATTTGCTGATTTTCAGGCTTTTACCTTTATGTTGTGGAGAATATCGGACTCGAACCGACGACCCTTTGATTGCGAACCAAATGCTCTACCAACTGAGCTAATCCCCCGTTTTTGCGCTGCAAAGTTACAACTTATTTTCCATTCGCCCAACACTTTGCTCGCAAAAAAAATGCCGAGACCAACAGAGCCTCGGCATTTCTAATCTTATTTCTTCAGCGCAGCCAAATTGTCGCGCAAAGTTTTCAACTTACTCTCGGCATCAGCCTGCTTTTTGCGCTCATTTTCAACGATTTCTGGCTTGGCATTCGCCACAAATTTCTCGTTACCAAGTTTGCGCATCACCGAATTCAAAAATCCTTCGAGATAGGCAATGTCGGCCTCAATCTTCTTAATTTCGCCATCGACATCGACCAAACTGCCCAGCGGAACGGCAAATTCGGTGGTTCCAACCATAAACGTGGCAGCCGTAGCATCTTTTTCGCCACACGCAATGCCCGACAGATTGCACATTTTCAGAACCACAGCGTCGTAATCGCCCTTGTGGTCGCCATTGGTGATGAGCAACGACAGCGCCTCTTTGTTGGCAATATTGCGCTCCAAACGCACCGAACGAACGCCAGCCACCAACTCCTTCACCTTTTCAAAATCGGCCAGCAGACGCTCGTCTACGGCATGAGCCTTGGGCTGCTGCGCCACCATAATGCTTTCGCCCGCCTTTCGCTCGGTCAGCGACTGCCAAATCTCTTCGGTAATGAACGGCATGAACGGGTGGAGTAGTAACGTCAATTTCTCGAAAAATGCGATGGTTGCAGCGTATGTTTTCGAGTCAATCGGTTGCTGATAAGCGGGTTTCACCATCTCCAAATACCAACTCGAAAATTCGTCCCAGAATAGTTTGTAGACGGTCATCAACGCCTCGTTCAAACGATATTTTTTGAAGTCGTCGTCCAATTTTGCAACGGCGGCATTCAACTTCTCGTCGAACCAACGAATGGCAATTTTTGCCGACTCAGGTTGCTCAGTATCAGCCACTTGCCAACCTTTCACAAGACGCAGCGCATTCCAAATTTTGTTGTTGAAATTGCGCCCTTGCTCGCACAAACTTTCGTCGAAAAGAATGTCGTTTCCAGCGGGCGCACACAGCAAAATGCCCATGCGAACACCATCTGCACCATATTTTTCAATCAAATCGAGCGGATCGGGACTGTTGCCAAGCTGTTTGCTCATTTTTCGTCCCAATTTGTCGCGCACAATGCCAGTGAAATAGACATTGCGGAACGGCATTTTGCCTTCGTACTCGTAGCCCGCCATAATCATGCGCGCCACCCAGAAAAAGATGATGTCAGGACCCGTTACAAGGTCGGAAGTGGGGTAGTAGTAGCGAATTTCGTCGTTGCCTGGATTGTTTATTCCGTCGAAAAGCGAAATTGGCCACAACCACGACGAAAACCATGTATCCATGCAGTCGGGATCTTGGCGCAAATCGTCAATCGACAGCGAATAATCCACTGTCGTCAATGCTTTTTTGTAGGCTTCTTCCTTGGTTTCTGCCACTACAAAACCGCCTTTTGGCAAGAAATAGGCAGGAATGCGATGTCCCCACCACAGTTGGCGACTGATGCACCAATCTTTCACATTCTCGAGCCAATGACGATAGGTGTTTTTGTATTTCGCAGGATAAAATTTTATCTCGTCGTTCATCACTGGCGGCAAAGCGAGTTTCGCAAAATGCTCCATTTTCAAGAACCATTGCATCGAAAGTTTTGGTTCAATCGGCACATTGGTTCGCTCCGAAAAGCCCACATTGTTCACATACGGCTCCACTTTTTCGAGCAAATCGGCCGCAGCCAAATCCTTCTCAATTTGTTCACGCACCGCAAAACGATCCATACCGACATACATGCCAGCGGCTTCGCTCAGCGTGCCATCAGCATTGAAAATGTCGATGCTCGGCAGATTGTATTTCTCGCCAAGCATGTAGTCGTTCACATCGTGCGCTGGAGTCACTTTCAGGCAACCAGTGCCAAATTCAATGTCCACATAGTCGTCCTCAATCACTGGAATAACACGTCCAACCAACGGCACAATCACTTTTTTGCCTTTCAGCCACGCATTTTTCGGATCATTTGGATTGATACACATGGCGGTATCGCCCATAATGGTCTCGGGACGCGTAGTAGCAACAACAGCGTATTTTCCTGGCTCGCCATCGACAAAATAGCGCAGATAGTAGAGTTTTCCCTGATGTTCTTTGAAAATGACCTCTTCGTCCGACAATGCTGTTTGTGCCTGCGGATCCCAGTTCACCATGCGCACGCCGCGATAAATCAGACCCTTATTATAAAGGTCGCAAAATACCTTGATGACGCTCGCCGAACGCTTTTCGTCCATCGTGAATGCGGTACGATCCCAATCGCACGAGGCGCCAAGTTTGCGCAACTGTTTCAAGATGATGCCGCCATATTCGTTGGTCCAATCCCACGCATGTTTCAAAAACTCTTCGCGCGTCAGGTCGCTTTTTTTGATGCCCTGTTTTGCCAATCGCGCCACCACTTTTGCCTCAGTAGCAATGGAGGCGTGATCAGTTCCTGGCACCCAACAGGCGTTTTTGCCCGTCATGCGCGCACGACGCACCAAAATGTCCTGAATGGTCTCGTTCAACATGTGGCCCATGTGCAGCACGCCCGTAACATTCGGCGGCGGAATCACCACCGTGTAGGGTTCGCGACCGTCAGGTTTCGACGAAAATAGTTTGTTGTCCAACCAATACTGATACCATTTGGCCTCGACATCGGCTGGATTGTATTTACTTGCAAGTTCCATTGGTTTGTGGATAAATTTTATTCTGAAACGATTTGCGAATAGGCATTATTATACCGTAAATATACACTCTTCGCAAAAATAATTTTCTGATTATCAGCGCATTCCTTCTGCTTCCGAAACGCGCACAATTCCATCGACAATATAGTTACTAACACCGCGCCATGGCAGGGGAGCGAAGTACTCTTTGTAGTGCAATTCCACCCATTTACCACTGCAATGCATCAGCGAATCGGCCACAGCTTCATCTTCTACCGAAAACTTGAACTCGTTCGATTCGAGCGTGCCAGCCGTCTTGCTTTTCAATCCGCTTTGAATAATTTTGCCCTCGTAAGTCTTGAAAATAATGCCTTTATGAACAAAATAATTCAGCTGACCCGCCTTCACACCGTCGTCGGCCAACGGAAAATAGAAGCGGAAATAGAAAAATCCCGCCAACGCCAGCAGCAACACCACACTAGTGATTGAAATAACCTTTGTCTTCGTTTTCATAACAAGAATTTTTTTGATTTTTGAAGATGCAAAATTACGCTTTTTTTGCGACAAAAAGCCACTCTCGACCCAACAAACCGCATGGTTAATAAAAAGTTTTGCCAAATCAAACATTTTTTGTAACTTTACCGCTGAATTGTGAGTTTATAGGTTGATTAGTTTGTTCAGTTTATTTGTCGTTGAAAACGCAGGAAACTGGTCAATAACGTTCACAAGAAATAAACATTGTGTCCGTCCGTCACGCGAAAATTCTTAATTCTAAATTCTTAATTCTTAACTAATTATGAAGGATTCGCTCATAACCATTGCCATTCGTAGCCTCGAACAGGCCAAAAAACTTGCCGAAAAGCTCGAACTATCGGGCATCAAAACGCTGCTCAGCGAAGTTGACGAACAGCACGAAACCATCGGCGTGGGCATGCGTGTGCGCGTCGACGAAAACGATATGCAACGCGCCTTAAAAGTCATCGAATCGGCTGATAATCAAAATGATAAACCACAAAACAATAATCCAGAACATCGTCACATTTTGGTGCCAATCGACTTTTCCGACTATTCGTTGCGCGCTGCAAAAATGGCATTTAGCATAGCACACACGCTCGGCAACTGCTCGGTAATGCTGCTTCACGCCTACATTTTCCCGAAATCGTTCGTAACAATGGCAGGGCATAGGGCAGTGATGAGCCCCGACAAAGATGTGCTGCGCCACTTCATGACTACGCTCGAGGGCGACATGAAAAATCTGTCACAAAAAATCCGCCAACAGATAGCCAACACCAAACTCGCAAGCGTAAAATTCGACCTCACCACAGTCGATGGAATTCCCGAAGAAGTCATCATCGACTATTGCGAAAAAAATGCGCCATTGCTTGTGGTTATGGGCACGCGCGGCAAAGATAAGAAGGCCGAAGACCTAATTGGCAGCGTCACAGCCGAAGTCATCGAACACGCCACCGTGCCTGTGCTGGCAATTCCCGAAGATTCCGACCTGCAACTTCCTGAAAATGAACCAATTAAAATAATGCTCGCCACCAATTTCGACGACCGCATGCTCATCTCGTTCCGTCGCATGATGGATTTGCTTAACGGACTGAATTTCAACCTGTTAATAGCGCATTTCGACGACAATCCCGACGATTGGGACGAGATAAAACTGGCAGGATTGAAGGATTTTTGCCACCAAAATTACCCAAATGTGCAAACCGAATGCATCATTGTAGCCAAAGGCGACCAAGACACGCTCGATATTTTCGACCGCCTTGTGGCCGAGCATCACATCGATGCCATTGCGCTAAACACGCACAAACGCCGTCTTTTTGCAAGCCTTTTCAACCCAAGCATCGCCCGCAAAATGGTTTTCCATGCACACACGCCAATTTTGGTGTTCCATAGTTAAATTGACATTTGATAATTGACAATTTTTTTCACTGCAGAATTTAAGCACGTGCAGAGTCAAAACTTGTTTGAACTATGCCGAGCACTTGAAATTTTCAACTGCTCACACTTTTGTCCGATAATTGGTATTATGTTAAATAGATAATTCCAAAATGGAAATGAAAGACTCAAACGCATGCTCCACCGCTTGAGAATGGCATATTTCTGAGCATTCGTTCAAATAAGTGCGAAATTCGGAAATCTCACTTCGTAAAAAAAGAAAACGGCAACCAAAATTGGCTGCCGTTCGTCGTTTGCGAATTAGTCTGTGTTTATAGGCTCTTGATGCGTGCGTTCACTTCGGCGTATTTTTCTGTGTTACCAAGTTTGTAGTAAACTGAACGCAATGTGCGCAGATTATCGATATCTTCACCATTCACCTCTGCGGCTTTTTCGAAATATGGCAACGATTCGCGCATCATTTCCATGGCTTTGGCTTTCAGCATGTCGGAGGCTTTCATGTCGCGCGCCATCACCGATTTTTCCTCGAGTTGAGCGGCTTTGATGTAGATCATTCTAGCCTTACCATTCAGTGCTTTGAAACTATTGCCATCGAGCGTAAGTGCCTGATCATAAGCCTCTTCGGCCTCCGAAATTTTGTTGAGCGTCTCCATCACACTGCCCTTCACATTGTAGTATTCGGCGTTGGTTGGATCCATAGCAATGGCCTCGTTCAGATATTCAATGCCCTGCTCTTCTTGTCCGTTGAAAATATAATGGTTAATCAGATTTCCAAGGAAGAAAAACTCTTTCGGGAAACGTGCATAGCCCTCTTCCAAAGCGTTCAGATAAGCCGCCGTGTCGCCTTTGTCCTTGTACATGTCGCAAATGTGCTGCGAAATGTATATTTCCTGATAACCTTTGTCCTTAATCTGCTCGAAGATTTGCAGCGCACTGTTGCTGTCGCCATTGCGTTCGTATGCCGTGGCTGTGTAGTAACGAATCTGATAATAGGTCGAATCGAGAATGAACGGATACGGATCTTCGTCTTTGAACATTGCCAATTCAGGTATCGAGGTGTGCACTTCGAATGCGCGAATGGCCGTTTGAAAATCCTGCTGATTGTAGGCCGTGATGCCGTAGTTCACCATTGTCATCTGGTTGTAGTAGGTGATGATGGCTTTGCGAATCTGCTTGGCGTACTTCGGTTTCACTTTGCCTTTGGCGTTTGGCTGCTGATCTTTGTCGTAGGCCACCACATAGTAGTCGTGCGACTTGATTGCGCTTTCGCCCTCGAGCACAGCGTCTTGCGTGCCGCCCATCATGGCGTGGTAAATGTCGTTGTCCACAATTTTTTGGTAGACCAAGCCAGCCACATACCATGTTTCGGCAAGATCTTTGGTCGTTTCATCTTCGAGTGCCTGCTGAATGCATTTTTTTGCGCCTTCAAAGTCGGGCGATTCCACATTCATGGCTTTGTTGCGAGCCATCGACACATTCTTTTTTTGTGCAGAGCCAGTAGCAACTACTCCGAGTGCCAGCATGGCGATGAGAAATAATTTTTTCATGTTACACAAGAATTTGAGTGAGTTCAATTTTCATATTCTATTCTTCCGAATCATTTTCGGTTTCAGCAGCGGGTGCTTCTTGAATTTCGTCAGATGTTTCTATCTGATTTTCAGCAGTTTCCGTTTCTTCTTCCTGTTCCGATGCAACCTTGCAAACCGATGCGATTTCGTCGTTGCGTTTCTCAAGATTGATGAGGCGCACGCCTTGTGTGGCGCGACCCATCACGCGCAAGTCGGCAACTTTCAGGCGAATGATGATGCCCGATTTGTTGATTATCATCAGGTCGTTATCGTCCGAGACACTGAGAATGGCGACTAGTTTGCCCGTTTTTTCGGTGATATTCATGGTGCGAACGCCTTTGCCACCACGGTTTGTAATGCGGTAGATGTCGTTCGGCTGACCATTTTCGTCAAGAACAATGTTGCCCTCTTCGTCTTTTTCGACAATGTTTGTGCGTTTGCCGTAACCTTTTTCCGAAATCACCATGATGGTCTCGTTCGAGTCCTTATTGCCGCAAACCATGCCGATGATTTCGTCGTCTGGTCCATCGAGTGTCATGCCACGAACGCCCGTTGCGGTGCGTCCCATCTCGCGTACAGTCGATTCGTGGAAACGAATGGCGCGACCGTTCTTGTTTGCCAACAGAATTTCGCTGTTGCCAGTGGTCAAGCACACTTGTATCACTTGGTCGTCGTCGCGAATGGTGATGGCGTTCACACCGTTGGTGCGCGGACGCGAGTAGGCTTCGAGACAAGTCTTCTTAACAACGCCCTGTTTTGTGCAGAACATTAAATAGTGTGTGCGGCAGAACTCTTCGTCGCCAAGGTTGGCAATGTTGATGAATGCGTTCACCTTGTCGTCGGCGTCGAGACTGAGCAGATTTTGAATGGCGCGACCTTTGCTTGTCTTGTTTCCTTCGGGAATATCGTACACCTTCAGCCAATAGCAGCGACCCTTCTGCGTGAAGAACAACATGTGGTTGTGCATCGTGGCATTATAAAGGTATTCGATGAAATCTTCGTCGCGCGAAGACCCTCCTTTTGAACCTACACCGCCCCTATTCTGCGTGCGGAATTCGCTCAGTGGAGTGCGTTTAATGTAGCCAAGGTGCGAAATGGTAATCACCATCTCATCGTTGGCGTAGAAGTCCTCTGGATTGAAATCGGCATCCGATGTTGGGTCTATTTCAGTGCGGCGTTCGTCGCCAAATTTCTCCTTAATCTCAGCCAGTTCGTCTTTGATAATCTGATAGCGACGCTCCTCTTTGGCAAGAATGTCTTTCAAATCTTCCATGCGAGCCAACAATTCGTTGTATTCGGCTTTCAACTCGTCGATGCGCAGTCCTGTGAGTTGCGACAGACGCATATCGACAATGGCTTTCGATTGCAGTTCGTCGAGTCCGAAACGCTCCTCCAAACGGCGTTGTGCGTCCGATGGCGTGCGGCTCTCTCTGATGATGTGAACCACTTCGTCGATGTTGTCGACACCGATTATCAAGCCCTCCAAAATGTGAGCGCGCTCTTGTGCTTTGCGCAGTTCGAACTGGGTGCGGCGAGTAACCACTTCCAAACGGAATTCCACAAAGTTTCTGATCAAATCTCTCAGATTCAGCAGGCATGGGCGACCTTTCACCAAGGCGATGTTGTTTACGCTGAACGACGACTGCAAAGCGGTCATCTTCATCAACTGATTCAGCACCACATTGGCGTTGGCATCGCGTTTCACATCTACTACGATGCGCATACCTTTGCGGTCAGTTTCGTCGTTCACATTGGCAATGCCGGCCACTTTTCCCTCTTTCACCAAATCGGCAATGGAGGTAACCAACTCTTTTTTGTTTACACCATAAGGAATTTCGGTAACTACAATGCGATCGTGTCCGTTGCTTGAGTTAGCCGTTTCGATGTTGGTTTTCGAACGAATGACGATGCGTCCGCGGCCTGTTTCGAAGGCTTCGCGAATGCCCGACAGTCCGCAGATGATGCCACCCGTTGGGAAATCAGGACCTTTGATGTAGTGCATCAATTCTGGCACTGTTATTTCGTTGTTGTCGATATAGGCGCAGATGGCATCGACGCACTCGCCGAGGTTGTGTGTGGCCATGTTGGTGGCCATGCCCACGGCAATGCCGTTAGAACCGTTGATAAGCAGTTGCGGAACGCGCGTAGGCAGCACACGAGGCTCTTTCAGGCGTTCGTCGAAGTTAGGGTCGAAGTCAACCGTATCTTTATCGATATCGTCGAGCATCTCCTCGGCTATTTTGGTCATGCGCGCCTCGGTGTAACGCGGGGCTGCAGGACCGAGTCCATCGACCGAGCCGAAGTTACCCTGTCCATCGACCAATCTGTAGCGCAATGCCCACCATTGAGCCATGCGCACCAGCGTCATGTAGATTGATGAGTCGCCATGCGGGTGATATTTACCCATCACCTCGCCCACGATACGAGCCGATTTGTAGTAAGCCTTGTCGGAGTTGGCTCCGAGTTCGTTCATTCCGAAGATAACACGACGATGCACAGGTTTCAATCCATCGCGTACATCAGGCAACGCACGCGAAACGATCACCGACATCGAATAATCGATGTAGGCTTGCTTCATTTCGTCGTTAATGTCGATCTGTATAACTCTCTCTTGATCAGTCATTTAGGTAAAAATTTAGTTAATCGTTTTAAGCGTATAAAATTACAATTTTTACCCGACATGCCCAAATTTTTGAGGCGAAAAGTTATCAACAATTTTGGTAGCAAGTAGCAAGTAAAAATAGCAAGATTGGGCAGTTGAACACAGATTTTCAAAACATAGAACATACGCGCTTCACCCCTAAACCCTCAACTTTCCCCATCACACTAATCTCTTACTTCTAACTCCTCATTCCTAACTCCGAACTCCTCACTCTTAACTCCTCACTCCTAACTATTTCTTCAAATGTTCCATCGTCGTAGAAGAGAATGACGCGCGAGATGCTGCGCTGCTTTGTCGGGGCGGGAGCAGAAACCACATTTTGTGCAGTCGATGCGCTGTTTTGCGTAGATTGCGTGGCAGCAGTTACTGTTTTTTGCTCCGATTTTTGCTCGTTTTGTGTTGTAGATGAGGCGATTAACTCAAAATCGTCGAACAAATTAGGCTCGCGAGAGTTCGTTTTTTGGCGATAAATCGATCCTTTGCCCAGAATAAGCCAATCTGCATTCACTTCGGGGTAGCGTTCCAGAATTTTTTGCGCCACATCGAGCGATGGTTTGCTGCGCTCCGCCTTAATGTGCGACATGGTTGAGCGTTCCACACCAATCTCGTCGGCAAATGCTCCGAGCGTCAGATTTTTGTCCTCTACAAGTTGTAAAATGCGGTCTTTCATAATGTAAATTTTGAGGTTACAAAGTTAATGCAAATTTCTCAATCCAACAAAATACATTTGTAATTTTACAACAACTTCCTGAAGTTTACATTTTTAATCGTCAAAATGTACCTGAACAACTAATCTCCACAATATCAGACAGATAAGCCAAAACGCCACAATTAAAGCAATTCTACAACTTTGTTGCATAACTATCTGGCAATTAGTCAGTAATGATTTATGATTTACAGAAAAACGACCAAAACAGTACAAAAGTCCAGTTTCTTGAAAAAATAAATAAACAAAAACTTTAATTACTTGCGATAATCGATTGAGTTTTAGTTAGTTAGCATTCAAAATTCTTGACTGTTAATGGAAAATCGAACAAACTTATGATTTGATATTTGCTATGCAAAATTGTAAATTCTGCAACTATTTATTTTTGTAATTTCATCGATTTTTTGTTGTACTACTACCCTACTTACAAATGTAAATCAACAAATAATTTACTTTTGTAATTTAGAAAATGCAATTTAAATTGCTCTACTCTATCATTCTCTGGAAATAAAAAAACGAAATGCTATTTTTTGCAACGCGCAGAATTTTGTCAAACTAGAAAATTGCAGCGCCAAATTGCCAAAAATGGAAACTTCAAAATCCTTGCGATATTTGCGCGCGCTTCTCCACTCGTTCACAAATACGCAAAAAAAAAGAGACTTGTCTCGCGACAAATCTCTTTCATACAATTGCTATGAATGAAACTAATCTTCCTTCGTCTCTTTGTCCTGTTCTAGAACTGCCATCTCGTGGTCGACCAAAATACGACCGCAATACTCGCAAACGATGATTTTTTTGCGTTGGCGAATGTCGAGTTGGCGTTGTGGTGGAATTTTGTTGAAGCAGCCACCGCAAGCATCGCGCTCTACGCTAACTACGGCCAGACCGTTGTGAGCATTTTTGCGAATGCGTTTGAAGGCGGTAAGCAGGCGCGTATCGATCTTCTCTTCGAGCGATTGTGCTTTGGTGCGCAGACGCTCCTCTTCTTGCTTTGTTTCGGCAATAATCTCGTCCAGCTCGCTCTTTTTCAAGCCCAAATCTTCGGTGCGCTCCACACGACGCGTTTTGGCTTCTTCCAAATCGGCCGACTTGGTTTCAACCTCAGCGGTGCTTTCGCGAATGTGCTTTTCGGCCAGTTCTATCTCAAGGTTCTGAAACTCAATCTCTTTCGACAGTGCATCGTACTCGCGATTGTTGCGCACATTGTTTTGTTGTTCGCTGTTTTTCGCAATTTTGGTGCGTGCCTCTTCAATCTTGATTTTCTCGGCTTCGATGCGTTTTTTCTGCTCATCGATGTCGGCATTCAGCTTTTCGATGCGCGTTTGCAGACCAGCGATTTCGTCTTCGAGGTCCTGCACTTCGAGCGGAAGTTCGCCACGCAGCGTCTTGATTTTGTCGATTTCGGACACGACACACTGCAAATCGTAGAGCGATTTCAAGCGATCTTCTACCGAAATCTCTTTCACTTCAGTTGTTTTTTGTGATGCCATAACTATTTGGTATTCAATGATTTATACTTATTTTTGTACAAAAATCAGAAAGCAAAAACGCGTTTTGGTTCTGTTTTCGACATTTGGACTGCAAAGTTAGCAAAATTTTTCGAGATTAGTTCAAAAAATATCTCTTTTGTAAATTGTTCCGATTCAAAATGTCCAATATCGGCTATCAGCAGCGCGCCATCGGCCTCGAAAAAGCGGTGGTAACTGACATCGGCCGTAACAAAGACATCGGCTCCAGCGGCTTTGGCGTTGCCAATAAAATCTGCTCCACTGCCGCCGCACAGCGCCACACGACTGATTTTTTTGCCGAGAAAAGCCGAATGTTTGATGCAATCGACATGGAAAATTTGCTTTAACAGCGAGAGAAAATCTTTCTCGTCCATCGGTTCGGGCAGATTTCCAACGGCACCCAATCCGACCGACTGCCAAGCATTTGCCAGCGGAATGAGGTCGAACGCAGGCTCCTCGTAGGGATGCGCCTGCAGCAATGCGCGCACCACTGCCGACTGACGGAATGTGGGAAGAATTACCTCGAGACGCACTTCTGGTTCGGTGTGCAGTTCGTCAATAGCGCCACAAAATGGGTGGCAGCCCTTGCTAGCGCGGAAAGTGCCATGACCATCGCTGGCGTAACTGCAGGCGTCGTATTGACCAATGTGTCCTGCGCCAGCGGTAAAAAGTGCCGTGCGAACCGTTTCGAGTTGCGCTTGTGGCACAAAAGTTACGAGTTTCAGCAATTTTTCGCGCTGCGGCACAAGCACTTGCACATTGGCGAGACCGATTTTCTGTGCCATGCGGAAATTGACGCCGCCCGTTGCACTATCCATGCAGGTGTGCGAAGCATAGAGCGCCACATCGTTTTTGATAGCAAGCGCCACGCAACGCTCCACTTCGTTGCTTTCGGTGAGCGATTTCAGTCCGTGGAAAATTATTGGGTGGTGCGAAATTACAAGATTGTAACCAAGCGAAATTGCTTCGCTAATAACCGCTTCCGACACATCGAGACAAAGCAGCGCGCCTGTGATTTCGGCATCGCGCCGCCCAACGAGCAGTCCGCAGTTGTCGAAACTCTCTTGCAGCGGCAGCGGCGCAAGTTCCTCAATTTTGTTGATGATGGTTTGTAATTTCATACAAGGTAGATTCTAAAAATTCTACGCTTTTATTTTTTTCTTCGGCAAGTTCCCAAATGCTTTTGCGGTTTTGACCGCTCTTTGCGAATTTTCGTTTCTAATCGCGTCTTTTCTCAGTCACAGCACACCCTGCTCCTTCGAAAA
>CAVFDI010000051.1:0-7375 GCA_963621145.1 Paludibacteraceae bacterium
GCAATTAAAGTGAACTTTATTGCATTCGACTTGCACTATTTTTGAAAGAGTTTTTGAAGGCGCAAGGTGGCTTGTAACTGAGAAAAAACGAAAAAGAAGCCGATTAGAAACGAAAAATCGCAGAAAAATCTAGTAACTTACCAAAGAAAACAATAAACGCGTAGAATTTTTAGAACCTACCTGTAGCATTCGCTCTTGTTTTGTATTTTTAACCGTGCAATTTTCTATCTATTCGTATTAAAATTGTACCTTTGCGGCGTTTAATCTGAGGCGAAAATCAGAAATTTTGAATATAATTTCTTGATAATCAACTAGTTTGCTTCGATTGTCGTGGCAAACGAGCCTCTCTAAATCAATTCTAATGGAACAAGAAACATTCAACCAACTTATCGAGCGCTCAATCAGGGAAAATTGGGATCTTGACGCGCTCACCGACTACAAAGGTGCCACGCTACAATATAAAGATGTGGCTCGCAAAATTGAAAAATTGCATATTTTATTCGAACAGTGCGGCATTGAGCATGGCGACCGCATTGCGCTCTGCGGACGAAACAGTTCGCATTGGGGTGTGGCTTTTTTGGCTGCACTCACCTACGGCGCAGTGGCTGTGCCTATTTTGCACGAGTTCAAAGCCGACAATGTGCATGGCATTGTGAACCATTCGGGGGCAAAACTGCTCTTCGTTGGCGACCTTGTTTGGGAAAATCTGAACGAACAAGCCATGCCAAATTTGCAAGGCATTTTCCAACTGAACGATTTTCAGTTGCTGGTGTCGCGCGACGAGCGTTTGGGCTATGCTCGCGAACATCTGAACGAACTTTTTGGCAAGAAATTCCCGAAAAATTTCCGTCCCGAACACCTTGCGTACTATGCTGGCGAACCCGACGAGATGGCAGTGCTGAACTACACTTCGGGCACAACTAGCGAATCGAAAGGCGTGATGCTGCCTTATCGCAGTCTGCTCTCGAACTTGCAGTTTGCCCACGAGGTTGTGCCTATGAATACAGGCGACAAAATAGTGATGATGCTGCCAATGGCTCACATGTACGGCCTTGCTTTCGAATTTATTCACGAATTTTCGCTTGGTTGCCACATCTATTTTCTCACACGCATTCCGAGTCCGAAAATCATTTTCCAAGCCTTTGCCGAAATTCGTCCGCGCCTAGTTGTGGCAGTGCCGCTCATCATCGAAAAGGTGATAAAAAAGAGCGTGATGCCAAAACTCGAGACACCAACCATGAAGATTTTGCTGAGCCTGCCCTATGTGAGCGGCGTCATCAAAAACAAAGTGCGCCAAACCATTATCGACGCATTTGGCGGCAATTTCATCGAGGTGATTGTGGGCGGCGCAGCGTTCAACCAAGATGTGGAAAAACTGCTGAAATCGATCGACTTTCCATACACCGTAGGCTATGGCATGACCGAGTGCGGCCCGATTATCTGCTACGAAGATTGGAGTCGTTTTGCGCAATCGTCGTGCGGCAAGGCTGCCCCGCGCATGCAGGTGAAAGTGCTTTCGCCCGATCCGCAAAACATCGTCGGCGAAATAGTTTGCAAAGGTCCGAATGTGATGCTCGGCTACTATAGAAACGAGAGCGCCACTGCTGCCGTCATCGACGAAGATGGCTGGTTGCACACGGGCGACCTTGGTGTGATAGATGCCGAAGGAAATGTGTTTATCAAAGGTCGTAGCAAAAATATGCTGCTCGGACCTTCGGGACAAAACATCTACCCCGAAGAGATTGAGGACAAACTGAACAACATGCTCTATGTGGCCGAAAGCATTGTGGTGCAACGCGACGAGAAATTGGTTGGCTTGGTCTATCCCGATTTCGACGATGCCTTCAAACATGGCTTGAAAGAGAACGACCTGAAACAAGTGATGGAGCAGAACCGCGTGGAGCTGAACACTTTGTTGCCAGCCTACGAAAAAATTTCTGCCATCGAAATCTATCACGAAGAGTTCGAAAAAACACCGAAAAAGAGCATCAAACGCTTCCTCTATCGCTAAAATTGCAAATTGTAAATTGTAAAAAAGCGCGTCTCAATTTTTTTGAGATGCGCTTTTTTGTGCGTTAGAAAACAGTTCAACGCTTCAACAATTCAACGCTTCAACAAAAATTCAATTGTTTCGGCAATCGTCGTAAATTTCTGATTATCAATCTGAAAACCGTTTTCTGTGGTGCAGATGGTGATTGAGGCGCTGTCGTTTGTGCCAATGCCAGTGCGTGCTAGTGCGCGTTTCAGCCAGGTGGTGCGTGTGTTGTTGCCATCAATTTTTACAAACCGCTGTGGCGTGGGCATGGTTACTTGGCAATGTCCGTCGCTTGGGTCGAACTGAAAACGCTCGTTGCCGAATGCTCGCTCTATGTCGCCGCGCAGCATCAAATCTTCGGGAATGCCTGTCTGCACGCCTGTTTGGCTCATTAGCCAGAGGCGATCGGCCAGCTGTAGCGCAAGGTCGAGTTCGTGGGTCGACAAGATGAATGTTTTTCTTGTCTCGGCCGAGAGTTGGCGCAACAGCAGCATTGTCTCGATGCGGTTTGGCAGGTCGAGAAAGGCGGTTGGCTCGTCGAGCAGCACCAGCGGCGTGTCCTGCGCAAGGGCTTTGGCTATCACGGCACGTTGGCGCTCGCCGTCGCTCACTTGGCTCACAAGGGCGTGCGTTTTGTGCGCCAATCCTACTTGACTGATGGCGGTTTCGACAATTTTTTCGTCATTTCCCGAAAGTCGCCCCGCCCAATTGGTGTACGGAAAACGGCCCATCGCCACAAGGTCGTGAATGGTCAAGTTGTCCACCATCACGCGGTCGGTGAGCACCAGCGACAGCAGTGTGGCGCGCTGGGCGTTGGTCATCTGCACCACGTCGCGCTCCTGCACCAGCACGCAGCCCGACAGCGGTCGTTGCAGTCCAGCCAAGGTGCGCAGCAGCGTGCTTTTGCCCGAACCATTTTTGCCAATCAAGCAAATCATCTCGCCGTCAGCCGCCTCCAAACAGAGATTGCGCTGAACCACTTTTGAACCATAGCCAATATTTAACGATGTCGTTTTTAGCACGATGGCAATTGCTTAATTACTTAATTTCCAATTATTTAATTAAATTCTGAAGAGTTTATTTGATGTCAGTTTCAGTTTGAAATAATACCTCTCACCTCTAACCTCTCTTCTTCAATATTATCCAAATGATGATGGGCGCACCAACCAGCGCGCTCACGGCGTTGATTGGCAGCGTGTAGCCTTGTGGCGGCAGTTGTGTTACAAGGTCGCACACCATAAGCAGACTTGCGCCGCAAAGCATGCAGCCAGGCAGAGTAGTGCGGTGGTCCGATGTGCGGAAAATGCCCCGTACAAGGTGCGGCACTGCCATTCCGATGAAGGCGATTGGCCCAGTGAAAGCGGTTGTGGCGCCAGCCAACAGTGCCACGGCGGCTATTATCAGCGAGCGTGTGCGTGTGATGTTCACGCCGAGCCCTTGAGCGTAGTTTTCGCCCAAAAGCAGACCATTCAGTGGCTTTTGTATGCCGAAAGCGATGATGAATCCCACTATTGTCAGCGGCAACATCACCCACATGTAGTCCCAACCAACGGCGCTCAGACTGCCGAAAGTCCACACTACAAACAGTTTCAGCGAATCGGGATTGCTTGTGTTTTGCAGAATGGTAACTAGCGAACCCGCAATCTGCCCAAACATGATGCCAACGATGAGTAGCGACACCGCCTCGCGCACCTTGAACGACACCGCCAAAACCAACAGCAGCACCAGCACTGCGCCAATGGTGGCGGCACTCACTAGCCCCCAGCCGTTTTGTGCAAATGCCACGGGCAGCAGACTGCCAGCCAACAGATATACGGCCACGCCAAGACTTGCGCCCGAGCTTACGCCCAGCACATACGGCCCAGCCAGTGGATTGCGAAAAAGCGTCTGCATAAGCAGTCCAGCCACCGAAATGGCAGCGCCAGTAATCACGGCAGTAAGTGCTTTGGGCAGACGAAAATTGAAGATGATTTCGTGCGTCACGTGGTCGCTCGAAAAGATGGCACTCCATGGCAAACGTACGCTACCAAAACTGATGTCGCACACAAAAAGCACTGCAGCTAGTATTGCTAACGCACTGAAAAATAATATGTTACGTTTTCGATTCAAGATTTTTATAAAATAGACAATTAGCAATTTTTTTTAGCCCGCTTGAAACCCTCTAATCAGAAATCTAGAAATTAGAAATTTGGAAATTTAAGAATTAAGCCTCACAAACTCTGACTAAACCCTTAAACTCTTCAACTTTATTCTAGCTTATTGATGTAACTCGGCGCACCATCTATATTAATATGGTGTAGCGCCCAAATCAGATCTTTCAAAATCAGATCGGGATGAGCCACGCCGCTCTCCCAAAAATCGTTGGCGCCGCCTGTCAGCGTGCGTGCGTAGAAACCATACACCTCGCCATTTTTGGCTGCGGCAAACAGTCCGTGGCGCGCATCCATGGCCAGCAGTTCGCTCATGGTGGCGGTGGGCGCATTCAGCCAAACTTCGGCATTGGCAAACTGGTGTAGCACCGTCTCGAAACTCAGCGGCAGACTCGCCGTCTCTTCGTTGTCTTTGTAGAGATAGTCGGCTCCAGCATCGGCAAAGAGTTGCGCCATGTAGCCACGTCCGCCCGGCATATACCAAGTGCCTTTGAAGTTGCCGCCAGCCATCACCGTGGGTTTGTGGCCGATGTTGGCAGCCAGCGTTTTGGCTTGCAGATAGTGGTTTTCTATGGTGTCGAATAGTTGGCACGCCAGCGCCTCTTGGTCGTAGAAGGCGGCCACCAGTTTTATCCACTCAGCGCGCGCTAGGGCGGTGCTTTCGGTCCATTCGTTGTTGTAGATGAGCGGAATGCCCGACGCCTGCAGCCGTTTCGAGTTGTTGTCCTGCTGATTGTAACTCGCCAGCATCAGCGCATCGGGGTGCAGCGCCAGCAGACATTCGGTGTTGGTGTTGAATGCATCGCCAAGCGAGGTTATTTCGCCCTCGGCAAAGCGACTGCGAATGGTGGTGTTGTAGGCCAGTTCTGGATTGCAAACGCCCACCACCGACTCAATCTCGCCCAACATCTGCAGAAATTCGTAGTGCGTGCACGATGTTACTGCCAATCGCTTCAGCGGCGTGGTCATTTTCACGCCATCGGTTGGCACCTGCACGGTGTCGCTTGGAGTGAGATAATAGACCGCCAATGCTTCGCCATTGCTCCATGGATTGGCTATGGTTACGCGCTTGTAGTGGTCGAAATAGTCTATGTCGAAACCTGTGGCATACTTCACCGCCAGTGTTGAGTCCGACTCGGTGCGCTCGGCTTGTGTGGTGGCACGCCCACATGCCGTGAGCAGCAATGCCGTGCCTACTGCAAATATAATATGGTGTGATTTCATACTGCAAAGGTAAAATTTTTTTACCGAATTATTTTGCCATCCAAAAATTTTACACTACTTTTGCACTCTAAAGTACGGACAATAAGCCCTCTTCCCAGAAATGGGGGGGGGGCTAACTATTTGAAAATCAAACAATTAACAAAAAAAACAACTTCGTCATGAAACACACAAAAATCTTCCTTTTCGTAGCCGCTTTGTGCGCTACAATGCTGTCCCAAGCGGCAGAAAAAGAGATTCTCAACGAGACCTTTGCCTCGGGGCAGGGCGCATTTACTATCGAAAATGTTGATCTAGGCAGTTTGACTTCCATTTGGAGATCAAACACAAGATATGGCAACATGTCGGCGAGTGCTTATGTTAGCGACTTGGCCAATGCTAGCGAAGCATGGCTGATTTCGCCCGCTTTCGATTTGGCGAATTGCACCACGGCGACCCTAACTTTCGACCATGCGGCCAAATTCCAAAGCGGCACGGTGGGCGAGGAGTTTCAGGTTTACTACGCCGTTAGTCCGAGCGCAACTTTCGACGCTTCGGAGTGGACAAATGTAACGATTCCCGACTATCCGACCGCTGGAAGTTGGACTTATGTCTCTTCGGGAGAAATTTCTCTGCCAATCAACGCCACAAAAATTGCGTTCCGCTATAAATCTACCGCAACGGCAGCCGACACTTGGCAGGTGAAAAATGTGAAAATCGTGGGGCAAAACGACGAAGCAGAGCCTGCGCTGCCCATTGCACTGCCCAATATAGGCGAGCCTACGCTGGTGGTGTGCGCCCAAAACCTGCGCAACTATTTTATCCACTATAGCGAAACCACTAAAAGCGATTGCAGCGATTTGGAATGCCTCCAAACGAAAACATCGAAAATTGTCGATGTGTTCCGCTTTATCGATGCCGACATTTATGCCATGTGCGAATTGGAAGCCAACGATACAATACTGAAAGTGCTTACCGACTCGCTCAATGGGCGCACCAGCGACCGACCCTACGCCTATGTGGTCGACGGTATCTCGGATTCCGATTATTCATTTGTGAAATCGGGCTTTATCTATCGCAAAGATAAGGTGAAAACCGTTGGCTCGAACAATGCCAGCACATCGCAAACCTACTACAAATACACCATGCGCTACCAAATGTTCGAAGAATTGGCAACGGGCGAACGCTTCACGCTGAGCATGAACCACTTCAAGGCAAAAACTGGTGTAGACTCTGTAGATAACGCCAAACGCGTGTCGGAAGCCACCGATTTGGTAAACAAAATGAAATATGTTACCGCCGATCCCGACATTTTGATAATGGGCGACCTGAACTGCGAAATAAACGAAGAGCCACTGCAACTGCTTGTCGATGCAGGCTACGAAGAGCAACTGCTGCGTTTCGACTCGGCATCCATTTCGCACTGCTACTCGGGCAGCGAACTTATCGACCACGCATTTGCCAATAGCGCAATGGCGGCACAAATAACAGGAGCCGCTGTGTATCACATCTGCACCTCGTGCAGCAGCGGCGCAGCCTACAACTCCGACTACCGCTACTCCGACCACGACCCCTATCTGATTGGTTTGAAACTGACCTCGGACGGCAGCGAAGATAACCCTTGCGAAGATTTGGTATTTAGCGAGACCTTCGCAACATCGCTTGGCGGCTTTTCGTCGGTAAATGTGAGCGGCACCAACAACTGGTATGTAGATACCAACTACCACTACGCCAAAATGTATGGCGCCGCCTCCGACAACAACGAAGATTGGCTCGTATCGCCAGCATTAGACCTTTCGAAACACAAAGAGGCTACGCTCACATTCGATCATGCCGCAAACAAAGGCACTGCCGCCAACAAAACCACCATGCAAACCCTATGGTTCTCGGCCGACTATATCGATGGCGACCCATCGACAGGCACTTGGACGCAGGTAACCATTCCTACCTACCCAGCGGGAACCAATTGGACATTCGTAAACTCGGGCAA
>CAVFDI010000051.1:7577-11694 GCA_963621145.1 Paludibacteraceae bacterium
ATGCGCATCTACACCGTGCTTGGACTCGATGTAACGCGCCAAAATGGCTCGCTCTGTGGCGTTTATATTGTGAAAGTCGGCAATTCGGTTCAAAAGATTATTGTACGATAGGTTAAAGTTTATAGGTTATAGTTTATAGGAAACGGCTTTCGAACTCGGTTCGTGAGCCGTTTTTTCATTCAATAATTCAATGATTCAATGATTCGATGATTCGATGATTGTATTTGCGCCGCGTTCCTACGTTTCGAGCGAATATCATTTGTCCCTACAATCTTCAAATTTTCAAATCCTCAAATAAAAAATTAGGTAGGAAAATCGCGCTAAACTTGCGTCAAATCCTAACTTTTCAATCTTTACCCATAATTTTTTTTGCCTTGCACAAAAAAAATGTTCATAACTTTTTGTCGGTTCAGAAAAAAGTAGTAATTTTGCAGCCCCTAATAGTAGGGAGAGAATAATAGTTTTAAGTAATCAAAAATCAGAAAAAATGCCTACAATTCAACAATTGGTTAGAAAAGGAAGGGTAGTTTTGGAAGACAACAGCAAGGCGCCAGCCTTGGACTCTTGCCCACAACGCCGTGGCGTTTGCGTGCGTGTGTACACCACCACACCAAAAAAGCCTAACTCGGCGATGCGTAAAGTAGCCCGTGTGCGCCTGACAAATGCCAAAGAGGTCAATGCCTACATCCCAGGCGAAGGACACAACCTGCAAGAGCACAGCATCGTGCTGGTGCGTGGTGGTCGTGTAAAAGACCTGCCAGGTGTTCGTTACCACATCGTTCGTGGCACGCTCGACACCGCTGGCGTTACGTCGCGCACTCAACGCCGCTCGAAATACGGCGCAAAACGTCCGAAGAAATAAGAACATCCTTTTAACTAACACAGAAGTCTAAAATTGTTTTTGATTTTTTGAGCAAAGTACACGGTTGAGTAAATGCGTTCGGCGGAACACATTGAAGACACAAGCACAGCCAAAACAAAAACGTAACTTTTTTTGAAAAAATGAGAAAATCAACTCCAAAAAAACGTGTAATCCTGCCGGATTCCGTTTTTAACGAAGTGATGGTGACAAAATTTGTCAACCACCTGATGCTCGACGGAAAGAAAAGCATTTCGTTCGACATCTTCTACACCGCTCTCGATTTGGTGAAAGCCAAACTTCCTAACGAGGAAAAAACTCCTCTCGAGATTTGGAAAAACGCTCTCGACAACATCACTCCACAAGTCGAAGTGAAATCGCGCCGTATTGGTGGCGCTACCTACCAAGTTCCTACCGAAATCCGCCCCGATAGGAGACAATCAATCTCGATGAAAAACCTGATTATTTTTGCGCGCAAACGCTCGGGACATTCGATGGCCGAAAAACTGGCTGCCGAAATTATCGACGCATACAACAACCAAGGTGGCGCCTTCAAACGCAAAGAAGAAATCCACCGCATGGCCGAAGCAAACCGCGCATTCGCACATTTCCGTTTCTAATCTTAATAGGGTATAAGAGATGGCTAAAAAAGATTTGCATTTCACGCGCAACATCGGCATCATGGCTCACATCGATGCTGGCAAAACCACCACTTCGGAACGTATCCTGTTCTACACAGGTCTTACACACAAAATCGGCGAAGTGCACGACGGCGCTGCCACCATGGACTGGATGGAGCAAGAGCAAGAGCGCGGTATAACCATTACATCGGCTGCAACCACAGCCTATTGGAACTACAACAACAATAAGTACAAAATCAACCTGATCGATACCCCGGGGCACGTCGACTTCACCGTCGAAGTTGAACGCTCGCTGCGTATTCTCGATGGTGCCGTGGCTACTTTCTGCGCCGTTGGTGGCGTCGAACCACAGTCCGAAACCGTTTGGCGTCAGGCCGATAAGTACAATGTGCCTCGCATTGGCTATGTGAACAAAATGGACCGCTCGGGTGCCAACTTTTTCGACGTTGTGCAACAAATTCACGACGTTCTTGGCGCAAACCCCTGCCCAATCCAAATACCGATTGGCGCCGAAGAACACTTCAAAGGCATCATCGACCTTGTTCGCATGAAAGCCCTCTACTGGCACGACGAAACCATGGGTGCTGAATACGAAGTTGACGACATCCCTGCCGAACTCCAAGCCGAAGCCGAAGAGTGGCACGACAAGATGCTCGAGGCGCTGGCTGGCGTTGACGATGCTCTGATGGAGAAATACTTCGACGATCCTGCAACCATCACCGAAGACGAGATAAAAGCCGCCCTGCGCAAAGGCACGGTTTCGATGCAGATTAACCCAATCATCTGCGGCTCGTCGTTCAAAAACAAAGGCGTTCAACCACTGCTCGATGCAGTTTGCGCCTATCTGCCCTCGCCACTCGATACCGCTCATGTAGATGGTACCGACCCACGCGATGCAGACAAAAAACTCACACGCCAACCAAGCGAAGACGAACCTCTGTGCGCTCTGGCATTCAAAATTGCCACCGACCCGTATGTTGGTCGTCTCTGCTTCTTCCGCGTCTACTCGGGTCACCTCGACGCTGGTTCGTATGTCTACAACTCGCGCTCGGGCAAGAAAGAACGCATCTCGCGTATCTTCCAAATGCACTCCAACAAACAAAATCCTGTCGATGTAATCGGCGCTGGCGACATAGGTGCTGGCGTAGGTTTCAAAGATATTCGCACTGGCGATACACTCTGCGCCGAAGAGGCTCCAATCGTTCTTGAATCGATGGACTTCCCCGATCCAGTTATCGGTATCGCTGTAGAACCAAAATCGCAAGCCGATGTCGACAAACTTGGCATTGGTCTTTCGAAACTGGCCGAAGAGGATCCAACCTTCACCGTTCATACCGACGAACAATCGGGTCAAACCGTCATCTCGGGCATGGGCGAGCTGCACTTGGAGATTATTATCGACCGTTTGAAACGCGAATTCAAAGTAGAGTGCAACCAAGGTCGTCCACAAGTTTCGTACAAAGAGTCCATCACGCAAACCGTCGATCTGCGCGAGGTTTACAAGAAACAGTCGGGTGGTCGTGGTAAATTTGCCGACATCATTGTGAAAGTTGGTCCTGCCGACGAAGGTTGGGAAGGCGGCTTGCAGTTTGTCGACGAAGTGAAAGGTGGTAACGTTCCTAAGGAGTTCATTCCTTCGGTACAAAAAGGCTTCCAAGCCGCTATGAAGAATGGTGTTTTGGCTGGCTACCCAGTCGACTCGCTCAAAGTGGTTTTGGTCGATGGCTCGTTCCACCCAGTCGATTCCGATCAACTTTCGTTCGAAATCTGCGCTCAAATCGCCTTTAAAAACGCTTGCGCAAAAGCAAAACCTGCACTGCTCGAGCCTATCATGAAGTTGGAAGTTGTTACTCCCGAAGAGAGCATGGGCGATGTCATCGGCGACCTTAACAAACGCCGCGGACAAGTCGAAGGCATGGAATCGAGCCGCACGGGCGCTCGCATTGTGAAAGCCAAAGTGCCGCTGGCCGAAATGTTCGGTTACGTTACCGCACTGCGCACCATCACATCGGGTCGTGCTACCTCGTCGATGGAGTTCTCGCACTATGCCGAAGTTTCTACCTCTATAGCCAAAGCCGTAGTCGAAGAAGCCAAAGGCCGCGTCGATCTATTGTAAAATCTGAAAAAATGACGAATCGCCGTGCGTTAGCGTATGACTCTTAACGCACGAGCGGTTTTTCAAAAAACAAAATTTTAAATCATCAAAAAAACAATGAGTCAAAAAATCAGAATCAAACTCAAATCGTACGATCACAACTTGGTCGACAAATCGGCTGAGAAAATCGTAAAAACAGTGAAAGCCACAGGCGCAGTAGTTAGCGGTCCAATTCCGCTGCCAACGCACAAACGCATCTTCACCGTAAACCGCTCGACGTTCGTCAACAAAAAATCGCGCGAACAGTTCGAACTCTCATCGTACAAACGCCTTATCGACATCTACAGCAGCACCACGCAAACCATCGACGCTCTGATGCGCCTCGAGTTGCCTTCGGGTGTTGAAGTCGAAATCAAAGGCTAATCACTTTCTGAATAAGAAAAAAAGAAATAACTAAAATTTAATTGAAATGCCAGGATTAATTGGAAAAAAAATCGGAATGACATCCGTTTTCAGTGCCGA
>CAVFDI010000052.1:0-11676 GCA_963621145.1 Paludibacteraceae bacterium
TTTTCGAAGGAGCAGGGTGTGCTGTGACTGAGAAAAGACGCGATTAGAAACGAAATCTCGCAAAGAGCGATCAAAACCGCAAAAACATCTGGCAACTTACAAGAAAAATATAAACGCGTAGAATTTTTAGAACCTAACTGCAATTCATTCACAAAAAAAACGTAACTTTGCATTTCGATTTTCCGTAACTAGAAATTCTAAATTTTACTAATATGAAAAAATCACTACTTCTCTTTTCATGCTTGATGCTGATGAGCGCAAATGCCTTTGCATTCGAGGCTTACAAAGATTCGACTGTGCTCACAGGTGCCGATATGGTGGCTGTGATGTCGAACATCAACGGTTACCAAAACTACACCATAACCGATGCGCGTGGCTTTGAGTACACGGGTTTTGTGCAAATCAACGACAATTCGCACGGTCAGTATTTGCAGCTTAGCAACTACACAAACGATCGTAAATCGCATCTTACACTGCCCGATGTTGGTTTTCCAATCGAAAGTGTGTCGTTGGATGTAAGTACGACCGAAAATGGTGCCGTTAAAAACCGTAATATCTATTTGATGTCCGCACCATCGACTAATCACAAAGACACGGCGAATGCCATTGCAAAATGCAATATCGGCTCGGAGGGTACGCGCCACATCGATTTGGTGGTGGCATCGCCCAAAGAGACGCAGGCAACGCTGCAAATGTGCAAAAATGGCGTGGCCATTTGGAAAGTCACTATCAGATGGACTGTAACGGGCGAATTGGCGTGCAAAAGCCTGAGTATCGTGCCTGACGAACTCACGCTGTCGGTTGGCGAAAATAGTCAATTAGGTGTTAAAACGCAGCCCGCAAATGCCTCTGAATTAATTGCTTGGAAATCGTTGGACGAGAGTTTGGCTACTGTAGTTGCTGGCAAAGTTACTGGCATTGCCGCAGGCGAGGTGAAAATAGTAGCAACTTCGGCAAGTGGCGCCACCGACACGGCTCTGGTTACCGTTCGTCCACAGGCTACTGCTGTGAAAATCTGCGTCGATTCCGAAGAGGTCGACACCATTACTATGTATGCCGATGTTACGGGCAGCATCTACGACACCGAAACGCTTGGTGTGATGTTTGAACCCGATGGCGCATTTGTTGAAACGATTACTTGGAAATCGCTCGACGAGAATGTTGTTACCATCGATTCGAAAGGCTTCGCAATCTCGCAAAATCCAGGCAAAACGCAAATCGTTGTCGAGTCGGCATCGGGATTGAAAGACTCTTGCGTTGTGATAGTGAACGGCAAACACATGCCTACGCAGGTTATCATCAACAAACAAGAACTTCAACTCGAAAAAGGCGGTTACATCACGCTTTCGGCCACTGTTTTGCCCGACGATTTGGAAGAAGATTTGAAAGATGTTGATTGGAGCTCGCTCAACGAACGCGTAGCCACAGTGAGCGATCGTGGCTATGTGCAAGCCGTTGGCAGCGGCACTACCTACATTGTGGCATCGACCTACAATGGTTTGAAAGATAGTTGCCGCATCGTTGTTGGTAGCACCGAAATCACTGGCGAATATTATGTAAAAGTCACTAAAACGCTCGACAACTGGAATGGTCGCTACCTGATACTTTGCGAAGACGAGAGCGTGGCACTGAATGGCGGTCTCGACGAATTTGATGTGGCTAGCAACACCGTGAAAGTGAGCATTGCCGACGAGGCCATTGTTGCCACCGAAGCTATGCACGCTGCAAGTTTCGACCTGTTCAAAGTGGGCGAAAAATACAGCATTCGTGGCGCTAGCGGAAAATATATTGGCTACAACGCTGCCGAAACAACCTATCAAAACAAAAACGGCATTCAAACGAGCGATACGCGTCTGCTGAACGACGTTAGCCTCGACGACCTCGACGCTAAAATCATTGGCGAAGATGGTTCGCAACTGATGTACAACTCCGACGCTGCTGCTTCGGGACGCACGCTGCTGTTCCGCTACTACGCAAATCCTGCTTCGGTTGCGACGCTGCTGCCGATTCAACTTTACCGCTATGTGGGCAACAAAACTGCACTTACCAAGACCGAAATCGACGGCCTCTACACCATCGATGGACGCGTGGTTTGCAATGGCGAATTCCGCATTTTCACCGTCACTGGCATAGATGTAACCAGCATGAACGGACAACTGAATGGCATTTATGTGGTGAAGACTGACGACGCAGTGCAGAAGGTGGTTGTGAGATAAAAGCTCCTTCAAAAAACCCCTTCAAAGAGAAGGGGAATAGAAACGATATAAAACGGCTTTCAAGGTTTTTTTTGAAAGCCGTTTTTTTGCGCCTTTCCGATGGTGGAAAAATAAGCAGATTCGAATCTGCTTATTTGGAAAATGCGCTGTAATTATTTGAAAATCAGAATTTTGTGGCGGAAAAATAAGTGAGCGATAGTTTTATTTGACAGAATTTTTCGATTTTCGACCTGCAAATTGTAGTTCGATTTCTGAAATTTTTTTGTACCTTTGCAGCGATGGAAAAATAAGCAGATTTAAATCTGCTTATTTGGAAAATGCACTGTAATTATCTGAAAATCAGAATTTTGTGGCGGAAAAATAAGCGACATGTTTGCGCTTTTTGAATTGAAATTCAACTAAAAATGCGAGAAAAATGACTTACGACAGCCTTTTAGAACAGCAAATTGTGGGCCGACTTAAGGTGGATAATCCTTGGTGGGAAAGTGGTAGAATTCCAGAATTCTACGGCTCGATGCGCCCGCGACTTTACTTGAAAATGTTTCTGCCGCTCGTCGAGGCAACCGACCTGCGTCGCGCATTGATACTGATGGGACCGCGGCGAGTGGGCAAAACCGTGATGATGTTTCATGCTATTCAAGCACTTATCGAAAGGGGAGTGCCAGCACGCAATATCATCTACATTTCGGTGGAAACGCCAATTTTCAACAAAATTTTGCTGGAACAGCTGTTCATGTTGTCGTGCCAAACGCTTGGAAAACAGCCAACCGACGAGCAAATGTATGTTTTTTACGACGAAATTCAATACTTGAAAGATTGGGAAATCAGTCTGAAATCGTTGGTCGATACTTATCGAAACGTGAAATTTATTGCGTCGGGATCGGCTGCGGCAGAATTGAAGAAACGCAGCAACGAAAGTGGAGCAGGGCGTTTTACCGATTTCAGTCTTCCGCCGCTCACATTCTACGAATACATTCATCTGAAAGGCTTCGACCGCTTGATGACGCCTTCGTTTTTTGAGTGTAATGGCGTGAAAACTCAATTTTTTCAGACAAAAGATATTCGGCTGCTCAATTCGCTATTTGTCGATTATATCAACTATGGCGGCTATCCCGAAGTGGTTTTTTCGCAGCGAATACGCGAAAATCCTGGGCAGTTTATTCGGCACGATATTATTGACAAGGTGCTGCTGCGCGACCTGCCGAGCCTTTATGGCATTACCGATGTGCAGGAGCTGAACTCGCTTTTTACCATGATTGCGTATCGCTCGGGCGACCAATTTTCGTACGAAGGGCTTTCGCGCGAATCGGGCGTGAACAAAGATACGCTGCGCAAATATATTGCCTATCTTGAGGCTGCTTTTTTGGTGAAAGTGATACACCGTACCGACGACACAGCGCGCCGTTATCAACGCGAAACGCAATTCAAAATTTATCTTACCAACCCTTCGTTGCGGTGTGCGCTGTTTCAGCCAATAGAGCCGTCCGACGAAAAAATGGGCGATATGGTCGAAACTGCTGTGTTTGCGCAGTGGATTCCGCGTCAAACTGCAAACTTTAGTTATGCCAACTGGCGAATATCGAAAAAAGAGCAGGGCGAGGTTGACATTGTTGGCATCGATAGTGCGCGGCAAAAGCCCAATTGGGCGGTGGAGTTGAAGTGGACCGATCGTTTTTTCGACCGTCCAAACGAACTTGAATCGCTCAGAACTTTTATGCAAAACAATAAACTGAGCAGTGCCATTGTTACCAGCATTGCGCGCACGGGACAGAAAACGATGGATTGGGGAACACTGCAATTTTTGCCTGTGGCATGCTACGCTTACACTGTGGCATACAACACGCTAACAAGCGCTAAAGTGGTGAATTTTGGTTTCTGAATTTGCCTGCCAAATAAGCAGATTTAAATCTGCTTATTTGGAAAATGCACTGTAATTATCTGAAAATCAGAATTTTGTGGCGGAAAAATAAGCGAGCGATGATGGCGTTGGGCTATTTATCGCTCGTTTTTTGTTTGTTCTGCTTGGGCTTCTTTTTCGGCCTTTTTTTGTGCTTTTTCGGCTTGTCGTTTGGCGCGTCGTTCGGCACGCAGCGCACGACGTTCGGCACGCTCTTTTTTGTCCTCGGCAATGTTTTTCTTCCAACTTTCAATCAGATCTTTTCCTGAATCGAAATTTTCGCGATAGACCAAACCGATGCCCTGCGTTGTCAGACCAGTTTTGAACTCGTTGTAGTCGTTGGTGTGGGTGTAGGCTTTGGCGCTGAGCTTGCCCGATTGAATGAGTTTGTACTCAAAATCGAAGTCGCCAATGAACTTGGAAGCCGACAGATTGTCGTCGCGGTAACCCACATTGCCGTTGATGCTGATGCGGTTGTTGGGCGTGTAAAGGAAGTTGAATTCGTATTCGTTGCTCACGCTTTCGCCGAGGTCGGTGTTGCGGAAATTTACGCCAAAATTCCAGTTGTCGAACATCTGCGATGCCCAGTTGTTGAGTTGCGCCGACACGGTTGACGATGCTACGGCCAGCAGATCGTCTTGTGTGAAAATGACGCCAGTGCTTTTCATGGTTTCGGGCGTGAAGAATTTGCCCAGAACGAGCAGATAGATGATTTCGCGCGTCATCATTTCGTCGGTGCTGATGGTGGTTTTTAGCGCGCGGTTCAGTTCGTCGTCGGAATTTGGCAGGTTCAAATCGAATTTGATGTTCGGGTTCGATAGGTTGCCCGTGAGGTTTAGCAGGCACTGCACGGGCACTGTGGTGCGGTTGCTCGACTGCAGATAACTCTGATCCAAAACATCGAGCAGCGAGGCGTTCAGTTGGTAGTAGCCATCGATGTTGACGTGCGGATTCACAGGATCGCCCGACCAATCGACGGTGCCGCCTTGTTTCACTTTGAACTCTTTGCGAATGGCCTCTTGGAACGAAAAACGATACGAACCTTGCTCTATCTCGTAGTTGCCGTAGAGCTTGAATTCGTCGGTTTGGTCGTTGTATTCCATGCGCAAATCGCCTTCGCCAGTGGCTTTCAGCACATCGCCCGACTTTGGATCGATATAAATCATCACTTCGGCATTAGGCGTAACGTGCGCCAAAAGGTTCAGTTTCAGCACCGATTCTTTCTTTTCGGTGGCTTGCGCGTAGGGATCGATGGTGGGCTGTGGCGTCTCATTTTTTTCGTGACTGACGAACGATATGAACGAGTTTTCGGACGCTACCGAGGCGCCAATTGGCACAACCAATCGCGTGTGGCGTTCGGTGGTGGCATTTACAAAAATGTCGGTATGATCGCTGGTGCCGCTAATCACCGCATTGCCCGTGGCATAGGCAGTTCCGTAGAATATGTCGTTGTCTTTGGCGGTTGTGTTCAGTGCTTTGAAGTTTTGGCAATCTATATCGATTCGGTAGTTGAGATCTTCGAAATAGCGGTGCGTTATCAGACCATTCAGCTTGGCGTGATTGCCCTCAGTATCAAGCACATCGATGTCGTGCATGATGATTTGTGTGGGCGTCATGCGAATGGAGTCGTTGAAGAAGAATGTTGCGCCCAGAAAGTCGATGCTAGCTTGCGCATTTTCGGCCATGGCGTCGAGTGTTACAAGCACCTGTTTTTTGCGCGTGTTGCCGTAGACGTGCACATCGCCGCTGGCTGTGCCGCGCACATCTTGCAAGATATTTGCCATGAACGGCTCGATGAATTTGATATCGACATGCTCGGCGTGAAATTTGAGGTCGAGTGAATCGTTTGGAATGAAATATCCGCCATCGACCACCACGGTGGTGTCGCGCGCATCGCTCAGGACTGTGCCAGCGAAGGCGATATTTTTGCGATCATTTTCCCACCACGACGAGGCGTCGATTCTACCCAAATAGGTGTCGTTGAAACTGAAATTGTCGCCACTCACTTCGGCTTCGATTATTGGCGTGGCAAAGGCGTTGCGTACCTGTCCATGGCCCGACACGCGTCCGCCAAAATCGATCTGAACATTCGACGGAATGAGCGTGCTGATGAACGCTAGATTGATGTCTTGCAGGTCGATTTCAATCATGTCGCCTTCGTCTTTCGATGCCACTCCATCGACAAAAATGTGCTGTCCTTCGTTCGATTCTATACGCAAATCTTCGACCGTAACTTGTTCAAAATCAGTGTTTATTTCGGCAGTGCTGATGTCGAACGGAATGTTTTGCAGCATTATTTGCGTGGGCAGAATTTTTGTGTCGGCATGCAAGTGTTCGTTGGCGCGATAGAGGTGTGTGCGCAGCAGAAATTCGCCAGCGTGCATTATTTCGGTGCTGGTGTTGTACCATTGCAGGTGCGTGCCAACGGTGTCGTTGCGGCCAGCGAGTTCTACCACGCAGGTTATGGTGTCGTTTTTGCGTGTTATGGTGCGCCCGCCAACTTCGCAGTTGATGCGTTTGTTCTCGTTGTCGGCAAAGACATACAGATCGTTGAAACGGCTTGTGCCGTCGTTGTTGCGCAGACGTGGCACGCTGGCGGCGATGTAGAAATCGTCGTCAACATCGCTGTAATGCCCTTCGGCGGTGATGGGTTCGGTGGTGAACCAACCCAGTGTGAGTGCGCGCGAGAGGTCTTCGGTGCTGCCTACTTCGAAGTTGAAATCGAAATCGTTTTTCGATTTTGTGGCATGCGTTTCGCCATCTTTTTTCAAGATTGGATAGTAACGTTCGGCCGTGGCGAGCAGGCTCTGCTTCAGTTCGGTTAGTGTGTAATTGCCTCGTACATAGCCATTTACGAGGTTCGATTGCAGTGTCAGACTGTTGGTTGCGCCCACATTCGAGTTGAAAATGAGCGTTTGCAGATAGAAATCGTCGTCCTCGTCGTTATCCAAAAACAGATTGCGCAGCGTAACATTTCCTGCCATGTGGTCGATGTCGGGACCATTGAAATTTGAGCTGATTTCGACTGAGGCGATCAGATCCTCGTTGTTTTCGATGAGGTGTAGCGCATAAGGTCTGAAATGGTCGATGTTGGCGTTGAAATTGAACACATTTTCGCTCTTGTTCCAGTCGATTTGTCCATCGAAATCGAATTTCAGATTCGGGTCGTCCATGGCTATCTGTCCGTTGAAAGTGCGGTTGGTATATTCGCCCGCAATGTCGATGTTTTTGTAGGTGTAGCCGCGGAAAGTTATCTGGTCTATCACAAGATCGGACTGCACCTTGGCGGGCATATCTTTGCGTAGATGCACTTTGGTGTCGATATCGAATGCCACATCGCCAAGTTGCAGCTCGGCGGGCGTAATCAGCCCTAACTGAAAGCGTTTTGTGCGTACGCAGCCGTCCATTTCGAAATTTGTTAACTCGTTGGTTATCTGTAAATTAACATCGGTGTTGATGGTTCCAGCATTTGTTTTCAGCTTGCCTTTCAAATCCATGTTTTGTGGATAGCCTTTGATGCGTCCGCTGTAGCGGCAGTGGCCGAGTTTGTGCGTCTCTTGTGGCAGCGTGACGGGTTGTTGTGTGATGCTTGCTACCAAATCTTGCACTGCAGCGGCTGTGAAACTGATTTCGTTCACGTGCGCATCGGTGAAAGTGTTCTGCACATCGGGCAATCCCACAAAATCGAAGTCGCCATCGAATGCGATGCCTGTGCCGTATTTCACCTTCAGATGTTTGGCGTGCAGGTCGCCAACGGTGCCACGCAGGTCGCCCGACAGCGTGCAGCCGCTGCGCATTCTGGCAAAGGCAGGCACAAACGCTTGCAGGTCGGGAAAACTGATGTGCGATTCGTTCAACCGCGTGTTTATTTGCGCATTGCCAGTGGTTACGAATTTTTTTAGCTCATCAAAATCTACAATTATCGAGTCGAAATCGATGGTGGAATTTGGAAGACTCAGGTTTAGATCTTCGGCCACTAGCAGCGTGTCGTTGAGTGTGGCGGCGGTGGTGATGTTGGAAATCTCGAAACCTGATTTTTCTTTCAGGTTGAATTCGCTGATGCCAGCCGTGATGTGGTGGTCGCGCTCCATCACAAAATGCACCACGGTGTTCAGGTCGTTCACGCAAATGTGGCGCGCATCGAAGGCCGATTCGGCATTTTTTTTCTTGGCCAGTGCGTTGTCGAGGGTGAATTGTCCGTGACAGATTTCCACGCGTTCGAATCGCAGTACGCCGTCGAAATTGGTGCTGTCGGGTGCTAAATTGGTCAGAAAATCGAAGTTGGTGCTGCCGTCGTCGTCGATGCGCATTTTCACGCGTGGCTGCACAAGTTCTATCGACGGAAAGACTATTTCGCCGTGCAAAAGTCGCCAAGTGCCCATGCGTCCGCTCAGTTCGTCGGCAGCCAAAAGGGTGTCGCCCGAGAGGTCGGCAATGAAGATGTTTTGCAGTTTTACGCGACCAAAAATCGTCAAATCGACATGACCAATTTGCACTGTCGTTTCCAACTTTTCTTCGAGTACATCGGTAATTTTATGTACAACAAAATTCTGTATCTTGTTGATATGTAGCAACATAACTGGCGCGACGAGCAACAAAACGACGCTCGCTACAACAATTAGCACTATTTTTGCCGATTTTTTCGTACCTTTGCGATTTTAACTTGCAAATGTAATGTTTTTTTGAAAAAACTGCAAATTGAGCGATTTTGACGCAATGCTTTTCCGCAGATGGCAGTGGAGTGCGTCAATTTGAAATCAAAAATCAGAAATCTGAAATCTGAAAATGATAACTATCCTTGGAATTGAGTCGTCGTGCGACGACACATCGGCCGCCATCATTCGCGACGGCTTTTTGCTTTCGAATGTAACGGCTAGTCAGGCTGTTCACGAGGCATACGGAGGCGTGGTGCCAGAGTTGGCATCGCGTGCGCATCAGCAAAATGTGGTGCCTGTGGTTCACGAGGCGCTCAAGCGCGCTGGCGTGGATCGAAAAGAGTTGAGTGCGGTGGCGTTTACGCGCGGTCCTGGACTGCTTGGCTCGCTCATGGTTGGCACTTCGTTTGCCAAAGGTTTGGCGCTGTCGCTCGGCATTCCGCTGATCGACGTAAATCACCTGCAGGCACATGTGTTGGCACATTTCATCAAAGAAAAAGATGCCGAAAATCGTCAACCTGAATTTCCATTTCTCTGCTTGCTTGTGTCGGGCGGAAATTCGCAGATTGTGCTAGTGAAAAAATATAACGAGATGGAGGTGATTGGGCAAACCATCGACGATGCGGCTGGCGAGGCGTTCGACAAGTGCGCCAAGGTGATGGGTCTTCCGTATCCTGGCGGACCAATCGTCGACAAGTTGGCAAAGGAGGGTAATCCGCTGGCATTCCCGTTTGGCAAACCGAATATTGCAGGCTACGACTATAGTTTTAGCGGCTTGAAGACCTCGTTTCTCTACTTTTTGCGCGATAGTGTGGCCGAAAATCCCGATTTTGTGGAGCAGAACAAAAATGACCTTTGCGCATCGTTGCAAAAAACGGTTGTTGACATTCTGATGAAAAAACTCGAACTTGCAGTTAAGAATCTGAAAATCAATCGTGTGGCGGTGGCTGGCGGCGTTTCGGCCAATTCGGCTTTGCGGGCTGCGTTTCTCGAGCGTGCTGAGCGCAAAGGTTGGGAGGTTTTCATTCCGAAATTTTCGTACACCACCGACAATGCCGCCATGGTGGGCATTACGGGCTATTTCAAATACCTCGATGGCGACTTTTGCGACATCTCGCTGCCGCCGTTTGCGCGCGTGAGCATTTGATCTTGTGAGAATGAGCGACGAAATTCAATTCATATTGTACAGCATGCCTGATGCCGATGGGCAGGTGCAGGTCGTGGTCAAAGACGAAACACTTTGGTGTACGCAGAAGGCTATGGCGCAACTGTTTGGCGTGGGTGTGCCCGCCGTCAGTAAACATTTGAAGAATATTTTTGACGACGGCGAACTTGATAGCGAAGTGGTTGTTTCCAAAATGGAAATAACCACTCAGCATGGTGCAATAGCCGACAAATCGCAAACGCACAATGTCGTTTTTTACCACCTCGACGCCATCATTGCTGTGGGCTATCGTGTAAATTCTGCAAGGGCAACGAAGTTCCGCCAGTGGGCAACGAAAATTTTGAGCGAGTACATCAAAAAAGGCTTTGTTATGGACGATGAGCGTCTGAAGCAGGGCACTGCCGTATTCGGCAAAGACTACTTCCGCGAATTGCTCGAGCGCGTGCGGTCTATCCGTGCCAGCGAGCGCCGCATTTGGCAACAGATTACCGACATTTATGCCGAGTGCAGCACCGATTACGACCGCAATGCACCTACCACACGCGATTTCTATGCCATGATACAAAACCGCTTTCACTATGCCATCACAGGGCAGACGGCGGCTGAAATAGTCTACACCAAAGCCGACCACACCCGCGACCACATGGGATTGACCACATGGAAGAATGCGCCTAATGGACGTGTGTTGAAATCGGACGTCAGCATCGCCAAGAATTATCTGCAAGAAAAGGAAATTCACCAGTTGGAGCGTGCCGTAACATCATATTTCGATTACATCGAAAACCAAATTGAACGGCAAAATAGTTTCACTATGGCGCAGTTTGCTGCCAGTGTCGATAAGTTTCTCACATTTAATGACTATCGGATTTTGTCCGATAAAGGTAAAATATCGGCAGCCGAGGCAAAAGAAAAAGCCGAGGCAGAATACGACATTTTCAATCGAACGCAACATATCGATTCGGATTTCGACAATGAAGTTAGAAAACTGCTTGGCGACTCGAAAAGGTAATTTTTTGAAAAAATGACTTTTGAAACTTTAAAACAGCAACTTTCGCCTTATCGCGGCGTGATACGTTTTGCGCTGGTGCTTGTGGTGGCGCATTTTCTTTGGAAATTCACCATTGTGGGCGATGAGTGTGGCGGTCAGGTTACGCTTTTCGGCTGCGATGTTTCGGCACCGTTCGATTTCATGTGCGCCCACATTGCGCAGATGGTCTATGCCATTTTGCTGTTTTTCGGCTACGACGTTACGCTTAGCGACACTTTTTTGCGCTTCGCCAATGGCAATAGCGTGGGCATTATTTGGGCATGCTCGGGTCTGAAACAGATGTTCATTTTCGCTTGCATTCTTATTTCGGCACGCGGTCCGTGGCGACACAAGTTGTGGTTTGTGCCTATGGGCGTGGCGGCGTGTCACGTGGTGAATGTGCTGCGCATTACGCTGCTTTCGGTCATTGTCTGCCACCGTCCCGAGTGGTTCGACGTGATGCACGAACACATCACCAAATACCTTTTCTACGCCATCATCTTCCTCTTTTGGGTTTGGTGGGAAGAGAGGTTTAATAAAGAGGGTGAATGAGATTTTTCAAAATTCTCGGCACAAAATTTGCAAAAATCACAAAAAAACACTATCTTTGTGTTTTAGTTTAGAGGTGAGAGTTTAGAGTTTAGAGGAGTGACCAACTGCAAAACTTGTTGTTACCCTAACTTTCAACCTGAAACCTGCAACCATAAATTAGAAAT
>CAVFDI010000053.1:0-11365 GCA_963621145.1 Paludibacteraceae bacterium
TTTGGTTTTGTTACAAAAATCTTGATTTTTTTCTTTGGATTTGTTACAAACGCTTGCGTATTTCGTTGAAAAACAGTATCTTTGCGGCGTAATTAAAAATACGCTGTTATGTTTGAAAGAAATGCCATTTTCTGGCTTCGCGAGTGGCGCAAAAAATCGACTCGCAAACCGCTAGTTATTCGTGGTGCGCGGCAGGTTGGCAAAACTTCGCTAGTCGATGCCTTTGGAAAGGAATTCGACTGCTACATCAAGTTCAACCTCGACATTGCCGAAGATCTTGCACTTTTCGAAAAAGAGCAGCCTGTTCAGGTTCTCTATTCCACCCTGCTTTTTGTGCGTGGCAAACGGAAGGATGCTCGCAGCACGTTGCTTTTCATCGACGAAATACAAAATTCGCCCATCGCCATCAAGATGTTGCGCTATTTTTTCGAAGAGTTGCCCCATGTGCATGTGATTGCTGCTGGGTCGCTGCTCGAAACCATGCTGCACCGCAACCGAGAGGTGAGCTTTCCAGTAGGGCGCGTGGAATATATGGCGCTGCGTCCTTGCACTTTCGACGAATTTCTTGGCGCAATGGGTGAGGCGGGCATTCGTCAACTTGTGCGCGAGGTGCGCGTTCCCGAAGTGCTGCATAGTCGCGTTGAAAAATTGTTCGACCTTTATACCCTGATTGGCGGCATGCCGCAGGTTGTCTCTGAGTTCGCTGACACACACGATGTGGTAGCGCTGAACGATGTCTATCAATCGTTACTTGCTGGCTATCAGGACGATGTGGAGAAATACACCACTTCCGAAAGTAGTCGAAATGTTATTCGTCACATTGTTACAAATGGTTGGGCGTATGCCAGCGAGCCAATCACTTTCGACCATTTTGCTGCGTCGAACTACAAAAGTCGTGAGGTGGGCGAGGCGTTCCGTACTTTGGAAAAGACCATGTTGTTGGAACTTTGTTACCCTACTGTGCAGACTAATTTGCCTATTGTTCCAGATCATAAAAAACACCCAAAATTGCTTTGGCTCGATACGGGTTTGATGAATTATGCCGCAGGTGTGCAGTCGGAGTTGTTCGGCAAGGACGACATAAACGATGCGTGGCGCGGAAAGATAGCCGAGCATGTCGTTGGACAGGAATTGCTTGGCACGAGTCGGCAGATATTGACAAGGCGTGCGTTTTGGGTGCGTGAGAGCAAAAATTCGCAGGCCGAACTAGATTATCTGCATAGTAGCCGCGAGCATGGCTTGGTACCAATAGAGGTGAAGGCTGGCGGCAATGCGCACTTGAGATCGCTGCAGACTTTTATGGAAGCATCGTCGTGTAAGGTTGCCGTGCGTTTTTGGAATAAACCGATGCGCTGCGATGCCATTGCGTTGGGCGACAAGAACTACACACTTTTGAGTCTACCATATTATTATGCAGGACAGCTGAACGCTGCACTTCGTTGCATCGACCCAACTGAAAAGCCATCGAAAACGAACAGAAAACAACGCTAGTTCCTTTGGATCTGTTACAAATTTTCTCGATTTTTGCTTTGGATTTATTACAAATTTTTGGCGATTTTGCTTTGGTTTTGTTACAAAAATCTTGATTTTTTGCTTTGGATCTGTTACAAAGAGCGTGTTATTGTGCTGATTATTAGGAATTTATATTTTAAAAAAACAGGACGCACTCGGTGCGTCCTTACAATAATTCAATGATTCAATAAATCAATAATTCAATGGTTGTCGGTGTGTCCCCACAGTATTGAATCAATTTTTGATACGTTCTGTAAAATCGGACCAATCTTCGACCTAAAATGCTCTGATGTCGCGCACCGATTTGCGAAATCAATCCACTTTTTTCAATGCATTCATTGCATCGAAAACCATGCCAACGCCATCGGGGTGTCTTCGTTCGAAAGATAGACGCTGCCTTGTGTCCATGAAAAAACATTTGCTTCAAGAATGCGACCAATCTCGACGTAGGCATTGTTGTAAGGCTCGCCAAAATGCTCTTTCAATTTGGCAATTTCCATATCGAATGCTATCGCGTACATTTTTATGCCAACTTGAAGTATTGTTGCTTGTTGAAGTAGATGATTTTGTTTTTTACTGCTTGCGCATAAACCACAATGCCGTTGAAAGGGTTGTTTTTTACCTCTTGAACTACGGCATCAATCCATGTATCTTCGCCAGTGATGTCGGGCGAAATTTTTACATGCGCTCCAACTTCCATTTTTGTTATAATCTGAATCTACTTTTATCAAAAATGGTAACTTTTGCTTTTACTCTCGGCCAAATTTCCAATTCTACAAAATGTAGTGCGAGCTAATGGATTCGTTGTTGTTGATGCTGCTGATGGTGTTGGCAAAAAGTTCGGCAATGCTTATCACGTGGGCTTTGGGGCAGCGTGTGGTGTCGAAAGGAATGGAGTCGGTGAAGATGATCTCTTCCATCTTGGAACGCATGATGTTTTCGGCGGCTTGACCCGACATCACTGGGTGCGACACGATGGCGCGTACGCTCTTGGCGCCGTTTTCAATCATCAGGTCTGACGCCATGCACAGCGTGTTGGCGGTGTCCACAATATCGTCCACAATTATCACATCTTTGCCCGCCACATCGCCGATAATGCGCATTTGCGCTACTTCGTTGGCGCGTTCGCGCGTCTTGTGGCACAGCACCAGCGGCACGCCAAGGTGTTTGGCATACGAGTTGGCGCGTTTCGAACCGCCCATGTCGGGCGAAGCAATGGCTAAATCGCTTAGGTTCAGGCTCTTGATGAACGGAATGAACACCGTGGATGCGTACAAGTGGTCGACTGGTACGTTGAAAAATCCTTGAATCTGTTCGGCGTGCAAGTCCATGGTTATCACGCGGTCGACACCTGCGGCACTCAGCAAGTCGGCTATCAGTTTTGCGCCAATCGACACGCGCGGCTGGTCTTTGCGATCCTGCCTTGCCCAACCAAAATAGGGAATGACGGCGGCAATTTTGTGAGCCGAAGCGCGTTTGGCGGCGTCAATCATCAGCAAAAGTTCCATCAGATTGTCCGATGGCGCAAAGGTCGACTGCACCAAATAGACATAGCGTCCGCGCACCGTCTCCTCGTAGGTTACGGCAAATTCGCCATCGGCAAAACGCATGGTTTTCATCTGACCGAGTTCGCAGTCGAGATGTTGGCATATTTTTTGCGCTAGGTATTGGCTGTTGGTTCCCGAAAAAATTTTGAAAGGCAGGTTTTCCATTCGAAAGTCGTATTTTGGAGTTGTTTCTAACTTGCAAAAATACAATTTTTTGTTGAAATGATTCGAAAAAAACACTTTTATGCCGAAAAAAATCGCTTTTTTTGCTGTCTGAAAAATAATTGCTAACTTTGAAGGTTGATTGAGTGGCGAGATATAAGTCGCAAGTTGCAAGATTTTAGAATAAAGAGTAAGGACAAAAGAATAAAGACTGCGATTGCTTAATTATATAATTTTCAATCAACTAATCAACTGGTCAACAAATCGACAAAACTTTCATACTCAAAAATATGATTCTTCAATTCCGAATTTCGTATTTCACCCAATGGGGGCAAAGGCTGTTTGTGGTTGGCAATCTGCCAGAACTTGGTGGTGGCGACCCGTCGAAAGCTGTGGCAATGAATTTTCAGCCGAGCGAAACATGGCAACTCGATTTGCCGATAACCCTAGGCAAGGAGCGCGAATTGCATTACTATTATCTGCTTCGCGACGAGAATGCGCAAACTTCCACGGCCGAGTGGGGCAGTGGTCGCACGCTGCATTTGGAGCCTGAAAAATATGCCACACTCACGCTCATCGATGCGTGGAACAGTGTTTCGGCGCTCGAAAACACCTTTATGACTGCACCCTTCAGCGAAGTTTTGCTCAGACCAAATTATCCGACGGTGGCGGCGAAACCTGTGCGCAGCGTTACGCACCATTTCGAGGTGAAAGCGCCACTCCTTGCCAAAGGCGATGCGCTCTGCATTGTGGGCAGCGGCGCGGCTCTTGGCGATTGGGACACAAGCAAAGCCCTACCAATGGCTTGCAACGGCACGGCACTTTGGTCGCTCGATGCTAACCTTGGCAAACTGAAAGATTCGGTACATTTTAAATATGGTGTCTACAATTTGCAAACCAAGCAGTTCCGCTATTTCGAAAATGGTGCCGATCGTATTGTGCCTGTGGCTGGGAAAGGCGAACTGGTGGTTGTTACCGATGCTTTTGCCCGGTTCGATGGCGGATTTTTCCGTGGTGCTGGCGTGAGCATTCCAGTGTTCAGTTTGCGGTCGCAGCGCAGTTTTGGCGTGGGCGATTTTGCCGATCTGAAACTGATGGCCGATTGGGCATCGCGCGTTGGCTTGAAACTGATTCAGGTGCTGCCACTCAACGACACGCTCGGCACGCACACCGATGCCGACATTCTGCCGTATGCGGCCATTTCGGCTTTTGCGCTCAACCCGCTGTTCCTCGACTTGGAAGAACTTCATCTCTCTGAAAAAAATGAACTCACAAAACAGCGCAAAGCCGAGCAGAAACGTCTGAACGACGAGCCGATGGTCGATTTTCTGCCTGTATTGAATTTCAAACTGAAATATGCCAAAGCCGCGTACGCCGAGCAGAAAAACGAGTTTCTTCGCGACAAAGATTTCAAAAAATTCTATGCCGAAAACGAATATTGGCTGAAACCGTATGCCGTTTTCTGCTGTTTGCGCGATAAATTTGGCACTTCGGACTATTCGCGGTGGAACGATTTTGCGCATTACGACGAGAAAAAGATTGAGCCGCTCACGAAATCTTCGCATGCGTGGTTCGACGAGATTGCCGTCAATTGGTTCATTCAGTATCATCTGCATCTGCAACTGAAAGAGGCGGTGGCTTATGCGCATTCGCTGGGCGTGGTGCTAAAAGGCGACATTCCGATAGGTGTGAACCGTAACAGTTGCGACACTTGGACAAATCCTGAGCTCTTCAACATGGACATGCAAGCGGGCGCACCGCCAGATATGTTCGCCATCAAAGGTCAGAATTGGGAGTTGCCAACCTACAACTGGGAAGCCATCGAGCGCACAGGTTTCGATTGGTGGAAAAAGCGTTTCGAACAGATGTCGCGCTATTTCGACACCTTTCGTATCGATCATATTCTCGGATTTTTCCGCATTTGGCAGATTCCGATGGCGCACGAAGAGGGCATTATGGGCTATCTGAACCCATCGATTCCGCTCTATGTCGATGAATTTGAAAGTCGCGGCTTGTGGTTCGATTACGAACGTTTCACCAAACCTTACATCACCGACCAAATTCTTTGGGATAATTTTGGCAACGAAGCCGACTGGGTGCGCCAGAATTGCCTCTACATCGAATATGGTTTTGCTTATCGCATCAAACCTGAATATGCTTCGCAAAAGGCGGTTCAGCGCATGTTCGACGAAGGAAAAATCTCGGAGCGCGTGAAATGGGGCTTGTTCGACTTGATTTCGAATGTGCTTCTGTTTGAAGTGCCTGGCAGTGAGGGGCGTCAGTACTATCCGCGCTACGGCATGGAGGCGCTCAGTACGTTCCAAAATCTCGACGAAAATCAGAAACGCGTGTTCCGCGAACTGTATGTCGACTATTTCTACCGTCGCCAAGATGCGCGCTGGTACGCTTCGGGCATGCGCAAATTGCCTGCTTTGAAACGCGCTACCAACATGCTTATTTGTGGCGAAGATTTGGGCATGATGACGCACTGCGTTACCGCTGTGATGAACGAACTCGGCATTCTCAGCCTCGAAATTCAGCGCGCACCAAAGACTGACAAGATTGAATTTTTCCATCCTGCCGATGCGCCCTATCTGTCGGTGGTTACTCCGTCGACGCACGACATGAGCACCATTCGTGGTTGGTGGGAAGAGGATTTCGCCACATCGCAACGCTTCTACAATCAGCAACTCGGTCATTGGGGCGAGGCTCCCTATTTCTGCGAATGGTGGGTGAACCGCGACATTGTGGTGCAACATCTCTATTCGCCTGCTATGTGGAGCATTTTCCAGTGGCAAGATTTGATGGGAATGTCGCCCGAACTGCGTCGCGAAAATCCGAACGACGAGCGCATCAACGTGCCATCGAACACCAAATTTAGCTGGCGCTATCGCATGCATATCAGTCTGGAAGATTTGCTTAATGCCGATGATTTTAACGATATGCTCCGCAATCTTGTGCAGCAAGCAGGAAGATAGGGTGGCGCACCATCGTTTTATCGACTTTTTATTTTCGATTAAAAATTGTAATTTTGCAGTTCGATTTTGTATAGCTTGAAGAGGTTTGTCTACATATCGGTATTGTCGCTCGTGTTGGGGCTTTGTTCGTCGTGCATGACTACGCACAAGGTGAACTATCTGCAGCCATCGGGGCGCGGTATTCCCGAATATGCCGATACTGTGGAGTACAAAGACTACAAGTTGCAAAAAGGCGATTATCTCTACATTCTCATTCACTCGCCAAATCCCGACGAGGTGGCTATGTACAATGGCTATTCGTCGCAAGGCTCTAATTCGCTCGACAATGCCGACCCTGCCACAGCGCGACTTTTCATGTATGTGGTGGCGGAAGATGGTTGCATCAATTATCCGTATGTCGGGAAATTGCACGTACTTGGCAAAACCACGCGCGAGGTAAAATTCCTTTTGGAAGAGGCACTGAAAGAATCGGTGTCGCATGCAGCGGTCGAGATAAAACTCTCGAATCGCTCGTTTTCCGTGCTTGGCGAGGCTGGCTCGGGTCGGTACAGCATGCCTAAAGACAAACTCAACATCTATCAGGCGTTGGCCATGTGCGGCGACATGTCGTATTACTCCAAACGCAACGAAATTCAGATAATTCGTCAGACCGAAAATGGCACGATAGTCAAGACTTTCGACCTGCGCGGCAAATCGCTCATCAATTCTGAATTTTACTATATCCAACCCAACGATGTGATTTATGTACCATTCTCGAGCGCGAAATTCTTTGGTGTTCAGCACTTTACGGGCGTAACCTCGCTTACGCTGTCGACCATTTCGTTTGGCGTGTTTATTTATGGTGTCGTTACGATGTTTTTGCCTAAAGATGGTGACAAGGACTCTAAATAATTTTTGATGAAAACTCTCGTGCGTTTGCTCACATATTGCCTTGTTGCGCTAGTTGCCACATCGTGTTACACACGGCGTGTGGTTGGCTTGTTGCAAGAACGCAACAGTCTGCCTACCTACGAACAGGGAGTTTATCACGAATATCGCTTGCGCAAAAACGACGAACTCACGCTGCGTATAATCACTGCAAATACCGAATCGGCGGCCATGTTTGGTGGCAATCGTGTTTCGATGAACTCGAATAATGGTGGCATTACCTATCCAATTCACGAAGATGGCACCATCGATATTCCCTATTTGAGCCACATTCCCGTGGAGGGCATGACACTAGAGGAGGCCGAAGTGTTCGTAACCTCTCAACTGAAACCTTACATTCCCGATGCGCAGGTGAAATTGGCTCTCTCGACCAGCACTTTTTGCGTGATTGGCGATGCGGGGCGAGGCTATTACAGCATCTACAAAGAGCGGCTCACCATCTATCAGGCATTGGCGCTGTGTGGCGGCTTGAACGACTCGGGCGACTATGGCAATGTGAAAATTGTGCGCGAAACCAACGATGGTACGAAGATCGTATCGTTCGACTTGCGCTCAAAAAGCCTCATCGATTCGGAGTATTACTACATCTATCCCAACGATATCATCTATGTAGATGTAACAAAAAAGAAATTTTGGGCAGTCAATTCCTACTCGGGCTTCCTGAGCATCATCACATCGTCGCTCTCGCTGTTGCTCACAGTTTGGAATTTGGTGCTGACTTATAGATAAAGGTAGGTTCTAAAAATTATCTTTGCAAGAATTTTTGAATTTTCGAAGGAGCAGGGTGTCCTGTGGCTGAGAAAGGACGAAAAAGTATGCCGATTAGAAACGAAAATTCGCAAAGAGCGATGAAAACCGCAAAACATCTAGTAACTTACCGAAGAAAAATATAAAAGCGTAGAATTTTTAGAACCTACCAAGAATTTATGGCTGAAGATACGAACTATACACAACCGCAAGTGACACGCACCGCCGAGGAGGACGAAGAGGAATCGTCGTTCAACATCATGGAGTGGGTCGGACTTTTGTTGCACCATTGGTACCTGCTGCTCATTGGATTGGTCATTGGTTTGGGCGTTGCCTACTACCAAAACCGCAGTTGGACGCCGCAATTTTCCACCGAACTGAAAATGATGATCGAGGATAATTCGTCGAATCAATATTCGTTTATGCAAGGTTTTGGCGCAGGCGCAGGCGGCTATCGCAGTAGCAACAACCAGCTGCTGTTGCTCCATTCGTACAGCATGATGCGCCAAACGGTAGAGAGCCTGCCTTTCGACGTGGAATTTTTCACGCGCGGACGCTTCAAAACCACAAGTTTCTACGGTCGCGAACCAGTCAGCATCGAGCATATTTATCTCGCTCCCGAAGCCTATTCGTGCGAATTTATTTTCGAACAACTCGAGGGCGATAGTTTTGCCATTCGTCCAAACATCGAAGATTCGGAAGTGGTGATTGGCGGACACTACGATGTGCCGTTCGAGCATTCGCTTATGTTTGCCACGGTTCATCGCAAATATGCTATCAATCCTGGCGAAAAAATCTTGTTCCGTTTCCGCTCCGTGGAATCGCTCGAAGAAGAGTTTTACGGTCGCCTTGGCGTTGGCTGGGCCGACGAGATGTCGTCGGTGCTTAGCATTTCGTTGGTCGGCACCGAACCCGCTCGCGATGCCGATTTTCTGAACATGTTGGCGCAGAAATTCATCGACAATAACCTCGAGCGCAAAAATGCTGAAGCCATACGCACCATCGATTTCATCGACGACCAGTTGAAGATAATCTCGGTCGATCTTTCCGAATCGGAGGGACGTTTGCGTGCCTACCGTCGCGAAAACAACATCATCGATGTGAACAGTTACATGGGCGATGTGATGGCGAAACTTTCTGCTTTGGCCGATCGCAAAGTGGAACTCGATCAGAAAGAACGCTATTTCAACTATCTGTCGAATTATCTGAAAGATAATATTGTGGAAGATGTGCTGGTTGCGCCTACGAGCATTGGTGTGTCGGATCCTACGCTGCTCGATTTGGTGAGTCAGTACAACAAACTGCAACTCGACCGCGCCGAGATTGGCGAGAAAAACCCGAACTATGCTCGCTATACCAAACAGATGGAGCAGGTGCGCAATATGTTGCTTGAGGTGCTTCGCAATGTGCGCAGCGTCTACGATCTCGATTTAAAAAACTACGAAGAGGAATATAACCGCGCTGTGGCCGAAAGCAAAGAGTTGCCCGAAAAGGAGAACACCATGATAAACATGGAGCGCGAGTACAAAATTAACGATAGTTACTACACTTTCCTGTTGCAAAAACGCAGCGAGGCGCAAATTCGCAAGGCATCGAATGTGCCTGACAACTCGGTGCTGCAGCCTGCGCGCATTGGTGGTGTGGTGAATGGTGGCTCAACCTCGAAAACATACACCACATTTGGCTTGTTCGGACTGCTTGTGCCTGTCGCTTTCCTTGTGCTGCGCGAATTGCTCAACTTTACCATTCGTGCCGAGAAAGATATTCAGAAGGTTACGCGCTATTTTCCGCTTATTGGCAGCATTCGGCATACCAAAACGAATAGCGAACATCCTATTCTCTCTACGCAAAGCACAAAATCGGCCTTCACCGAGTCGCTGCGTGGCATTCGTACGCGTCTCGAATCCATCGCACAGCGCAAATCGCCTATCACGGTGATGATTACTTCGGCCGAATCGGGCGATGGCAAAACCTATTTCTCGGCCAATATGGCAGGCGTTTATAGTCTTATCAGTCACAAAACCCTGCTGATGGACCTTGACTTGCGCAAACCGAGCGTTGCGCCGTTGCTGCACAAACATCACAAAGGCATTACACACTATTTAATAGGCGACATCACGCTCGACGAAGCCATTATTCACGACGAAGAGCTCGGTTTCGACATTCTGTTGGGTGGCACAGTGCCGCCAAATCCGGGCGAACTTATCCGCAGCGAAAAGATGCGCGCCACCATCGAAGAACTCAAGCGTCGCTACGATTACATCATCATCGATACTAGCCCGCTTGGACTTGTGGCCGATGCCTTTGCGCTGGTGCGCCAAGTGGATGTGAACCTGCTGGTGGCTCGTTGTGCCAAGACCAACAAAGGCTTCTTCCGCAGTTTTGCCGAGCGCATCAAAGACGACGACATGCCAAACACCTACATCGTGCTCAACGATGTCGATATCAAGAAACTTGGTAAATATGGTTACGGCTATGGCTATGGCTACGGCTATGGTTATGGCTATGGCTATGGCTATGGCTACGGATATTACGGCTCAAACGGCAAAAAGAAGAAACACAAAGATAGCTATTATGTAAAAGCCGATTTCGAAGACGACGACGAGTAATATAAAATTATCGTTTGTAACATATTGATAATCAGAAAATTACGAGAAATAAAAAATATTTTTCGCAATAGGTTTGGTCAGTCCAAAAATAAGTTGTAATTTTGCAGACCAATTTTTAGGGAAGAATAGAAACGAAAAAACATAAGTAAAATGTCAAAAATTTGTCAGATTACCGGTAAAAAAGCAATGATTGGAAACAATGTTTCGCACTCGAAGCGCCGCACAAAACGCTCGTTCGATGTGAACTTGTTCAGAAAAAAATTCTACTATGTAGAAAATCAATGCTGGATCAGCCTGCGCTTGTCGGCTGCAGGACTTCGCACTATCAATAAGAAAGGTTTGGATGCCGCTCTGAAAGAGGCCATTGCCAAAGGATATTGCGATTGGAGTGATATTCGTATAATCGCTTAATTTTAGGAGGATACAACAGTGGCTAAGAAATCTAAAGAAGCGCGCGTGCAAGTCATTTTGGAGTGCACAGAACACAAAGACAGTGGTATGCCAGGTACTTCGCGTTACATCACGACGAAAAACCGCAAAAATACCCCCGAGCGTCTTGAGTTGAAAAAGTACAACCCAATCTTGAAAAGGGTTACCATTCACAGAGAAATCAAATAATTAAGGCACTACTATGGCAAAGAAAGCAGTCGCAACGTTACAGAAAGGCGAAGGCCGTGGTTATTCCAAGGTCATCAAAATGGTTAAATCGCCTAAGACAGGAGCATACGTGTTCCAAGAGGAGATGGTCTTGAATGAAAAAGTGAAAGATTATTTCGCAAAATAAGATTTTTGTTCATCTTTTTATCATAACTTAGAGATCCTCGTGTCGTTTGTCGATATGAGGATTTCTTTGTTTGATTTACGGAAGATAGTTAGTAGTGAG
>CAVFDI010000054.1:0-11141 GCA_963621145.1 Paludibacteraceae bacterium
GACTCATATCTTGCGACTCATATCTTGCGACTCATATCTTGCGACTTGCTACTAAAAAATAGAACAATAACTTAACTAAATAAATCTTTAAAATTATGAACCTTTTTTGGAAACGAATTTTAGGGCAGATGAAGAGCACTGCCAAAATGGAGGCTCAATTTGCCGTGCTAACCGCTGATTTTAAGCGCTATTGCGACATCGAGGCGTCGAAAGAACTTGCCGAATACCGCGAGTTGTTCGAGAAGGTGCGCTCCGCCGAATTTCAGGAGAAAAAGAAGACGCTTGTGAACCGCAAGTACCGCGACACGCAGGAGTATCGCGATTTGCAAAAATTCAATCGCTTGAACAACAACAGCAAAATTGCGCGTTACTATAAAATTCTTGACGATCCGCAACTGGCTGAGTATCTGGAGTTTCGCAAGTCGGCCGACTATGTTTTGCTCGGTAAGATAAGCGCGTTGCTCAAAAATCCTGAGTTGCGCCGTTGGAAGAAATTCGAGCATACCGCTGAGTTCAAGAGTTATATGCGTTTTCATAATTCGTATGTCATAAAAGAGTTTGAGGCTCTGCGCGAGAAGGTCTCGACGCCAGAATTTAAGGAGGCGAATGCTTTTTGGAGCAATCCGCATCGCTGGGAAAAGACCGAAGAGGCTGCCATCGAGCGTCGTTTCAACGATTTGGCTCGCAATGAGGATATTAAATTTTACGAATCGGTCGACAGTACAAAATTTGCTCGTCTGCGCCAATATCATCAGACTTTCTTCGATAGCTTCGACTGGAACTCGCTCAATGCTTCGCGCTGGGAGAGCGGTTTCAACTATCCTGGCGATAAATTCGTTGGAAATCACTCGTTTACGAACGAAAAACAGGCCAACAACAATGGCGATAACACTAGCGTTGTGGCGGGCGAACTGAGCATTGTAACGCGCCGCGAACGCAAATTGGCGCTGGCGTGGGACAAGACGCGCGGTTTCGTAAATCATCAGTTCGAATTCACTTCCGATGTGCTGCACGGAACCAAAGGTGTTTGGCAAAAAGGTGGTTATTTCCGCGCAAAAATCCGTTTCGAGGGCAAAGACCTCACGCAAGCATTCTGGCTCACGGGTGAGCGCATTTTGCCGCACATCAACATTGCCGTTTGCGATGGCAACTCGATTGAAGTCGGTACGCACTGGGCAACTAAATTCGAGCAAAAATACACCTCGACCAAAGTTACTGGTCTTAAATTGAGCGATTACTACATCTATTCGCTCGAATGGACCGAAAAGGAGCTGATTTGGCGCATCAACAACATCGAAGTGTTGCGCACCACCGAAGGCGTGCCAACCGAACCACTTTTCCCAATGTTGAGCGCGTTCATCTCGCAAAACCAAAAAGGTGGCGAAGGGCGCATGCAAGTCGATTGGATCGAGGCTTGGATCGCAAATAAATAATCGTGCCCGATGACGATGAAAGAGATTTCGGTTGACGGCAGATTTACGATTGGCGGCGGCAGACGGTTTGTGCTGCTGGCTGGTCCGTGCGTCATCGAAGGCGAAAAAATGGTGATGCAGACTGCCGAGACGCTCAAACGCGTGTGTGGCGACTTGGGCATCGACCTCATTTTCAAAGCCTCGTTCGACAAAGCCAACCGCACTTCGCTCAATTCGCCGCGCGGCGTGGGCATGGACGAAGGTTTGCGCATTTTGCAAAAGGTGCGCACCGAACTCGACTTGCCGCTCGTTACCGATGTTCACGAATGTTGGCAGTGTGCGACAGTGGCTCAGGTGGTCGATGTGCTTCAAATTCCAGCATTCCTCTCGCGCCAGACCGATCTGCTTTTGGCTGCGGCGAATACTGGCAAAATTGTGAATGTGAAGAAAGGGCAGTTCATGGCACCGTGGGACATGAAGCAGGTGATTTCGAAGGTCATTTCTACAGAAAATGAAAACGTGATGCTCTGCGAACGTGGTTCGTCGTTTGGTTACAACAATCTGGTGGTCGACATGACGGGCTTGGTCGAAATGCGCTCGTATGGCTATCCGGTGGTTTTCGACGCTACGCATTCGGTGCAGAAACCGGGCGGCAATGGCTCGTCGACGGGCGGCAACCGCGACATGGCGCCATACTTGATGAACGCCGCTTTGGCCGTTGGTGTCGATGCCATCTTTGCCGAGGTGCATCCAAATCCCGACGAAGCATGGAGCGATGCAGCTAATCAATTGAAATTGAGCGATATACGCCAAATTCTTCAGCACGCCATCGAAATTGATGAAATCACAAAAAAGTTAGCAGTGAGAAGTTAGCAGTGAGAAGTGGTTGTTGTATGCGACACTTTATGAACTTGACGAACTTCTCATCAACTCATCAACGATAAAAAAATGGATCTCGATATAGTTGCACGCAGCAAAGAGGTGTTCCAGATAGAGATGGAGCAGATAAGTAAGGTGGGGCAGCGCATTGGCGACGAAATGCGTCAAGTGGTGGAGCTCATCTACGCTCATAAGGGCAAGGTTGTGCTTACGGGCATTGGCAAAACGGGCATTATCGGCAAAAAAATTGCCGCTTCGTTGGCATCGACAGGCACGCCAGCCGTCTTCATCAACGCTGCCGAAGCGCTTCACGGCGATCTTGGCATGGTGGTGCGCGGCGATGTGGTGATTGCCATTTCGAACAGCGGCGAATCGGACGAGATACTGAACGTGGTGCGCAATCTGAAAAAAATGGGTTGTCCCATTGTTGCTATGACTGGCGACAAAAAATCGACTTTGGCGCAACAGAGCGACTATGTGATTGATGTGCATGTGGAGCGCGAAGCCTGTAAAATTGGGCTTGCTCCAACAACCTCGACCACGGCCGCGCTCGTCATGGGCGATGCGCTCACGGTCTGCCTGATGGAAAAACGCGACTTCAAACCCGAAAATTTTGCGCTCTATCACCCTGGAGGCGCACTCGGACGGCGCATGCTCACGCAAGTGAAAGACTGCATGACCACCGTTGTGCCGATGGTTGGCGAAGATACTCTATTCAAAGATGTGATAGCCGAAGTGAGCCTGAAAAAACTCGGCATCACCATGGTGAAAAATGCGGCAGGACGCGTGGTTGGCATCATCACCGATGGCGACATAAGGCGCGCAGCGCAGCGCTTCGACGACCTGAAAAACCTGCGCGCTGCCGATTTCATGAGTGTTGGCTTCAAACGCATTGCTGCCGACATGATGGTGAACGATGCGCTAGAACTGATGGATCGCTACAAGATAACCACACTCGCAGTGGTCGAAAAAGACGAGCTGGACGCACCAATCATTGGCATTCTGCACATACACCATATTTATGGTTTCACACAAGGCTGATCTGCGCCGCAATTTTGCGGTGGACTTAGTTTTGTTCAGTTTAGGTTTATGGAATTACTTTCAGAACACAATAAAACAGCCATCATTTTTCGCGATGAACGCTATTCGTATGCACAACTTTTGCAACGCTCGGTCCGCTATGGTAGGGCGTTTGCTGCTGATGGCACTCCACAAAAAATACTGATTTTCGCCGAAAATTCGCCTGCGTGGATTTTCGCTTTCTACGGCAGTGCGCGTTGTGGTGCTATCACTGTTCCAGTCGATTGCGCATCGACCGTTGGCGAATTGGCGTACATTTTGAACGATTGTCGCCCCGAAATAGTCTTCACATCGGAAGCAAAACGCGCTGTTGTGGAGCAGGCTTCTGCAAAAATTGATTTCTCGTGTCGCATTCTCACAGAATCGGATATTGATTTGCAAGGTATTGATAATGAGGCGATTGCGTCGATTACTTTCGACAACGACGAGCGCACCATGCTCATCATCTACACTTCGGGAACTACGGGTTCGCCCAAAGGCGTGATGCTGTCGTACAAAAATGCCATGTTTAATGTGCATTCTGTGTCGCGCGATGTGCCAATTTTCACACCCGAACGCAACACCATGATTTTGCTGCCGTTGCATCATGCTTTCCCGCTGATGGGCTCGCTGGTGGCGCCGCTCTACATGGGACAGACCGTTGCCATGGCCGAGGGACTGAATGCCGAAAGTATTTTGAAAACACTGGTCGACGGACGAATCAACATCATCATCGGTGTGCCGCGACTCTACGAACTGCTGTCGAAGGGCATTATGGCGCAGATAAACGCCTCGCGAATTACGCGTGCCATCTTCAAATTGATGCAAAAAATCGGATCTCCACGGCTTTCGCGACGCATTTTTGCCAAAGTCCACAGGAAATTTGGCGGTCATATCGATTTTCTGGTGAGTGGCGGTGCTGCTTTGCCAACCGAAATCGGACGAATTTTCAAAACGCTTGGTTTCACGGTGCTCGAGGGCTATGGCATGACTGAAACCGCGCCAATGATCAGTTTCACGCGACCGTGGAATGTGCAGGTGGGCTATGCTGGCGAGCCGCTTCCGAACATCGAAGTGAAAATCGACGAAAATGGCGAGGTCTGCGTGCGCGGCGACAATGTGATGCAGGGTTACTACAATCGTCCCGACGAAACCGCCGAAATCATTCGCGACGGCTGGCTGCACACAGGCGATATGGGCGAACTGTCGCCAACCAAAGGTCTAAAACTCACTGGGCGAATCAAGGAGATAATAGTTACGCCAAACGGCAAAAATATCAATCCTGCCGAGGTGGAGGAGGCCATCGAACGCCTTTCGCCATGCGTCAAGGAGGTGGGCGTTTTCCTAAAAGATTCGGTGCTGCAATGCGTCATTGTGCCGCAACTTTCGGCGGTGCGCGACCATTCAAATGAAAACATGCACGATGTGCTGAGAGATGAGATTGCGCGCTATAATCAGAGCGTGGCGCCGTATAAACGCATCAAAAAATTTCATATTGTGTCGGGCGAACTGCCCAAAACGCGCTTGATGAAATTGCAGCGTTTCAAACTGGCGGAACTTGTTGACGATCATAAAAAGGCTGTCGCCGACGACACCACGCCACGCAGCGAAATCTACTTGGCGTTGAAGGCTTATATCGACAAAGAAACCGACTCGAATGCGGGCGAAAATGACGATTTCGAGATTGATCTCGCCATGGATTCGTTGGGCAAAGTGGCGCTGCTCACCTTCGTGGAATCGCGTTTTGGCGTGAATATGAACGAGGCGCAACTCGACCAACTAAGCACGCTTGGTAAGTTGAGCGATTACATCGAAAAAAATGGTCACCAGACCGACAGCGAAGCCAAAAAAGTTACTTGGAAAGAGATTCTCTCGAACCGCGTGCAAAAATTTGTGGTGCCGCGTGCTGGCGTCATTCAAGCATTTTGCAGCCGTACCGCGTTGATGCTCATCGGGCTCACTTATCGTGGGCGCAATCAGCGAAAAATAACACTGCCGCAGCAGCCCTGCATCATTGTAGCGAACCACCGCAGCATGCTCGATGGCTATTTCATCACCTCGAAAATGCGTGGTAAAACGGTGCGAAACACCTTCTTTTTTGCCAAAGATAAACACCTGCGTGGCAAACTTGCTCACTTTTTGGCATCGAAAAATAATGTCATTCTCATGGACATCAACAAGAATGTGCGTGAGTCGCTGCAGCAGATGGCGGCGGTGCTTGGCGAGGGCAAAAACATCATCATTTTCCCCGAAGGCACGCGCTCCAAAACAGGCAAAATGCTCGCTTTCAAGGACAGTTTCGCCATTTTGAGCAAAGAATTGAATGTGCCAGTGGTGCCAGTTGCCATTTGTGGCTCGGAGCGTGCCGTGCTGAAGCGCATAAAATTGCCGCGTTTCTTTGCTAAGATCACTGTCGATTTTCTGCCGCCAATCTACCCTGAAAACCTCACCGCCGAACAAATTCGCACCAGCGCAGAACAGGCGATTGCTTGCGCAATTGAGAATTGAGATTATTGCTGTCCGCTAAAACTTTTCTATGATAAAAAAAATTAGCGGACGGCGATTAGTATTTTTAGATTTCTGCTTTCTACTTCCTACTTTTCATTTTTCACTTAAGACTGATAGGTATCTTTCGCCGGTGTCGGGCAGAAGGGCGACTATGGTTTTGCCTGCGTTTTCGGGCATTTGCGCCAGTTTTAGTGCTGCACTGAAAGCCGCTCCCGACGAGACGCCAGCCAGCAATCCTTGCGTCTGAACCAGAGCGCGCAGTCCTGCCATTGCCTCGTCGTCGGTAATGGGCAGCACGGTGTCGACCACGGCGGCATTGTAGGTTTGGGGTACAAATCCTGCTCCTATGCCCTGAATTTTGTGCGGTCCAGCCGCTTTGCCGCTCAGCACGGCCGAGGTGGCGGGTTCCACAGCCACTATCTGCACTGCTGGGTTGTGGTGTTTTAATGCTTCGCCCACGCCGCTCACGGTGCCGCCGGTACCCGCTCCAGCCACAAAAATATCGATGTTGCCTTGGGTGTTGCGCCAAATCTCTTCGCCTGTGGTGCGCGCGTGAATGGCGGGATTGGCTGGGTTTTCGAATTGTCCCAGAATGATGGCATTAGGTGTGTTTTGGCATATTTCGTTGGCACGGTCTATTGCGCCTTGCATGCCTTGACTGCCTGGCGTTAGCACCAGTTCTGCGCCGTAGGCTTGCAGCAGCGAACGACGTTCTTGGCTCATTGTTTCGGGCATGGTCAGTACCACGCGGTAGCCTTTCAGTCGACCGATCCACGCCAGTCCGACGCCAGTGTTGCCGCTGGTTGGTTCCACTATGGTGGCGCCTTGGGTGAGTGTACCGCGCTGTTCGGCATCTTCAATCATGGCTAGTGCGGTGCGATCCTTCACGCTGCCGCCAGGATTGAAACTCTCCATTTTCAGCACTATTTTGGCATTCAGGTTAGGCAGATTTACGCGCAGCATTGGCGTGTTGCCTATCAGTTGTGTTAGCGAGTCGTAGATCATTTTTTTCGTTTTTTTTCGTGATGCAAAGATAGTAAAAAAGTGAGATGTGTGAGGCGATTATGACTTTTTGACTATGACCAATAGTGATCAGAGTTAATTGCAGAACGTTGTGAATTTCGATAATTTGATTTTTGCGGCAAGCGAGTGCAGAGCCGTGCACATTCCAAATTAAGTCGATAAGTTACTAAAAAGGCCGCTCAACATTCACGTTAAGCAGCCTTTTCTCTTTTTCGTGGTCAATTGCTATTTCTGCCAATTGTCCTTGAGCGAAGCAGTGCGGTTCAAAACCAAATGGTCGGCCGTGGTGTCGGGGTCTACTACAAAATAGCCCTGTTTCAGCAGTTGGTAGTGGTTTTCCTGCGCAATGCCATTTTCTACGATTGTCGCATGCATCTCTTTTGCAAGTGAACTTTCGATCTTTATTGTCTTAATTTCTAGACTGTTAGGGTTTAGTAAGTCGCGGAAATCGCCCTCTTCAGCCGAAGGATTTTCTACGGCAAATAGGCGGTCGTAGAGGCGCGCTTCAGCATCGATGCAAGTGTTGCATTCCACCCAGTTAATTGTCGATTTTGTCTTGCGGTTGCCCCCTTCGGTGCCCGATTTGGAGTTGGGATCGTAGGTTGCGAATATGGTTGTTATGTTTCCTGCAGCATCTTTTTCGCAGCCCGTGGCTTGAATGATGTACGCCGATTTCAAGCGCACTTCGCGACCGTTCGGGCTGAGGCGGAAGAAGTTTTTGTCGGCATTCTCCAAAAAGTCGCCGCGCTCGATGTAGAGTTCGCGTGCAAAACGCATTTCGCGCGTGCCGAGTTCGGGGTGTCCGTCGATGTTTTCGGCGGTAATCATTTCGCCATCGCCTTCGTAGTTGCTGATGACGAGTTTCACTGGGTCGAAAATGGCGCATACACGCGGTGCGGTTTCTTTCAGGCTCTCGCGAATGGTGTGCTCCAGCAAACCAACATCAATCATGCCTTCCACTTTGGTGTAGCCAATCTTGTCGATGAAACTGCGAATGGCTTCGGCTGTGTAGCCGCGACGGCGCAGACCGCACACTGTTGGCATGCGCGGATCGTCCCAACCACGAACCAAACCCTCTTTCACCAATTGCAGCATTTTGCGCTTGCTCATCACGGTGTAGGTGATGTTCAGACGGTTAAATTCGCGCTGTTTCGGACGATAATCGCCCTCCACAAACTGATCGAGAAACCAGTCGTAGAGCGGACGATGCACTTCAAACTCGAGCGTGCAGATGGAGTGCGTCACGCCCTCGAAATAGTCGCTCTGGCCGTGTGCAAAGTCGTACATCGGGTATACATTCCACTTGCGCCCTGTGCGGTGGTGTGGGTGCGTGGTGATTATTCGGTACATTATCGGGTCGCGAAAGTGCATGTTGGGGTGCGCCATGTCAATTTTTGCACGTAGCACCATTTTGCCATCTTCTATCTCGCTAGCCTGCATCGCTTCGAATAGGCGCAGATTTTCTTCCACAGGGCGATCGCGATAGGGCGATGCCACACCTGGTTCGGTTGGCGTGCCTTTTTGCGCCGCAATCTGCTCGGCCGTTTGCTCATCAACATAGGCCTTACCCTCTTTTATAAAACGAATGGCAAGGTCGTAGAGTTGCTGAAAATAGTCGCTTGCGTAGTAGATGTTGCCCCATTTGAAGCCCAGCCAAGCGATGTCTTGCTTGATAGAATCGACATATTCCACATCTTCTTTTACAGGATTGGTGTCGTCGAAACGCAGGTTGCAAATGCCATTGTAGCGTTCGGCAATGCCAAAATCCATGCAGATGGCTTTCACATGGCCGATGTGCAGATAGCCGTTTGGCTCGGGCGGAAAACGCGTCTGAATGCGTCCACCATTGCGACCCTCTTTCAGATCGTCTTCCACAATCTGCTCGATAAAATTCAAACTACGCTTGGGAGCGTCTTCGGTTGTTATTGTCATTATAATTAGGAATTAGGAGTGAGGTTTTTTTAGTTAGAAGTAAGAAATTGGAAGTGAGAAATGATGAAAAATCGACCAATCAACTAATCAACTGACCAACCAAAACCTCAATTTTGTTGCTTTTTTACGATTAAACAGTCAATTATTGGGTTGCAAAATTACCATTTTTTCCTGAAAAATGGGGTATAAAGTGCCAATAATCAGCAAAAAGAAAAAAAATCGTCATTTTTTTGCGAAAAAATTTGGTGGGTAAAAAAAAAACATCTACCTTTGCACCGCAATTCGGAAGAGAATTGTACTAACATTGATTTATTGCGGAAATAGCTCAGTTGGTAGAGCACGACCTTGCCAAGGTCGGGGTCGCGGGTTCGAGTCCCGTTTTCCGCTCTCAATCTAGAAAAGCAGTACAAGGCTGCTTTTTTCTTTGACAAGATTGCGTTGCCCAAGTGGCGGAATTGGTAGACGCGCACGTTTCAGGTGCGTGTGTCGCGAGATGTGCAGGTTCGAGTCCTGTCTTGGGCACCAACGCGTAGGTGGTGAAATTGGTATACACGCTACTTTGAGGGGGTAGTGGTCGCAAGATCGTGTGAGTTCGAGTCTCATCCTACGCACTACAAGTCAATAAAAAAGGTCGGAACAAAATGTTCTGACCTTTTTTTTGTTGGTAAATTTTAATTAGTCGCCGCTGTAATAATTTTCGAATCGGTATTCTTTTGCTTCTCCTGCACACTGGCTGTTATATGCTGGCAAAACTTCTCCTGATTTCGATATCGCACAACAACTCAAAATTAGTCCAACGGGCGGGATCAAGATAAAAACGCAGCTAACAATTGATAATCGCAGTGCCTTTTGTTCTATTTCGTATGCCTCATAGCAGGTCTCTTTTAGCAGATTTAAAAACTCATCTTCTGTGAGGACAATCCTTCCATCTTCTGAAACATAACGATATTTGGGACGTTTTTTGCCTTCTACGGGGACTTTTTTGTATGTAAAGCGTGGTAGTTCTTCTACAATGCCCTTGGTATTCCTACTTTTTACATTACTATTTGTAGCAACTTCCTTTGTTGCTGTCTTTTCTTCTGCTTTGTTGTTAAATACTTGCACTTCGCCATTTTTATAAATGATAGCACTCAAGTCTGAAGTTTGCGCGACAAACACGGGACCATCTTGGTAATTCCATTTTTTGTAGCGAATTTCGGTAGACGAGACCTCAGTTATTAACGCCTCGATGCGCTCGGCTTTTTTGGTTACGATAATGTCCTGCGCCATAGCCGACAAGTAGATCAGTGCTGCGAAAAACAATAGAATTTTGCGTTTCATAATTTGGATTTATTTGGTTTAATAGTGGTCGTTTAGTTTTATCAGCATGTTGGCGATGTCACCCGAAACCTCGTCGAGAATTTCTTTTAGCACATTTGAATATTCTGTGCTGCGAACCGAAAGGCGTTGCTGTTTGAATCTTACCAAAATCTCGTTGTTTTCGGCATTAACAACTGAACCTGTAATACGAATGGTCGATGTTCTTGTCGCCCAATTGCTCGGCTCTAGGCGTTCCAATTTAACATTTAGAATCAAGGCATTTTCTTTCGCATTGCCTTCTTGATATGGCGTGATGTCGATGTACTTGTCAACTCCAAGTCGATTGTATGTAGCTTGAAAATACTCGTCGATATGCTCCATGATGTCCTGATAGGATTTGTATGCCATATTATCTTCTTCTGGAGTTTCAACATTACCAAAGGTAATTGGAGTTACATATAAACTTCTAAAATTTGAAAGCACAAATGGCTTTAACAGCTCAAAATAGTCAACAAAACGAAGCCAATCTTTGTAAAGACCTGCTGTGTAAAGGCTGCGATATTGGAACGATTTTTTGGAAGTTGCCGAGGATTTTTCTTCAGTATTTTCGGTAGTTTGCTCTTGCCCAAATACTTGCACTTCGCCATTTTTATAAATGATAGCACTCAAGTTTGAGGTTTGCGCGACAAACACGGGACCATCTTGGAAGTTCCACTTTTTGTAGCGAATTTCGGAAGATGAAACTTCGGTAATCAACGCTTCGATGCGCTCTGCATTTTTGGTTACGATAATGTCCTGCGCCATAGCCGAAAAGTAGATCAGCGCTGCGAAAAACAGTAGAATTTTGCGTTTCATAATTTGGTTTTTAGAGGTGGTCGCTTGGAAAAAGGGAAACTTCCATTGCAATGTTGCAAAGGTACGAAAAAAGTTTAGAATGGCAATAAATTTTTAGAAAAATATCAACTAAAAAATAATTTCTAGCAAATTTTTCCGCCGCTGCACCATTTAATATGGTGTAATCCTAAAATT
>CAVFDI010000055.1:0-10923 GCA_963621145.1 Paludibacteraceae bacterium
AAACAAAATCTTAATTCAAAATTTGCTTTGCCTGTCAGATAAATTTTCAATTCTTCACTACCTCAAATCCGTAGGCTGGGAGGGTGATTTGCAGCGTGTTGTTTTCGACTTTGAAGTCGTGACCGAAGGCGGCTTGCAAGTCCTGCCCGTTCAGGCGGTCGAGCGGCACGCTGAGCGTAATTTCGGAGGCCGAGTTGTTGAGGCAGACGATGGCTTCGGTGTCGAAAAATTTGCGTGCGTAAACCCATGTACTGTCGGTTGTGGCGAGCGAGATGAAGTCGCCATAGACCAAGGCGGCATTGCTGCGGCGCAGGTGGTTGAGTGCGCTCACGCAGTCGAACAGGCGTTGCTCGCGTGCGTTCCAATCGCCAAAGTGCATCATGCGGCGGCAGTCGGGATCGTTGGCGCCCGTCATGCCAATTTCGTCGCCATAGTAGATCACAGGCACACCAGGAATGGTGAGGTTGAAGGCGTGAAAAAGCGCCAATTTGTCGTAGGCCACCGAGTCGCTGATGCCGATTTCGCGCGTCCAAGCGCTGGCTTTGGCGTCTTCGCCCACTTTCAGATCGCCCGACGCCATGGCCATGAAACGCGGTTTGTCGTGGTTGCCGCTGATGTAGCCCATCAGGTTGTGCGAGCCGTAGATTTTCAGACTGCTGCGCAAAATGTTGTTCAGCCGCGTGAGCGTGCCGCCGCTGTAGCCGTTGAATGCCGATGTGGCCTCGTCGAACACGTTGAAATCGAACTGACCATCGAGCATGCCCGAGTTCACATAACTTGCCATCAGTTCGGGGCTGCCATACGATTCACCAATTTGGTAGAAGTTGCCTTTCGGGTCGATTTGCTTCATTTTGTAGGTTACTGCGCGCCAAAATTCTTCGTTCACATGCTTGCATGCGTCGTGGCGGAAACCATCGATGCCGAATTCTTTCATCCAATAGACGGCCGAATCGGACATCATAGCCACAACTTGCGGGTTGCCAAAATCGAGGCTCGGCATAAACACATCGAACCAAGTGGTGAGGCGCTGTTCGTCCCATAGGCAGAGATTTTTCCGTCCATCGGGAAGAATGAGCGAGGTGGCAAATTCGGGGTGATTTTGGAAGAGCGGATGCAGTTCGTGCACATGGTTTGCCACATAGTCGAGCAGAATGTTGATGTCGTGCTGATGCGCATCGGACACAAGCGTTTTCAGTTCGTCGTTGCTGCCAAAGCGCACATCGACCTGCGACGACGATATTGGCCAATAGCCGTGATAACCAGCGAATTTAGTCTTGCCCACGGCATCGTAGGCGTAAGGCTCAAATGGATTCTGATTCAGTGGCGAAATCCACAGTGTGTTCGTGCCTAGTTGGTTGAAGTAGCCATCGTCTATTTTTTGTTTTATGCCTTCGAGGTCGCCGCCTTGATAGTCGGCTTTCGGGTTCACATCGGGGCGATTCATCGGGCGGTCGTTTGCAGGGTTGCCATTTTTGAAGCGATCGACCAGCATAAAATAGATGATGTCGGCATGCTTGTCGGTGCGTGTTATTTGCTCCATATCGGTCAGCACTTGGCCGTGGCACAGCGGCACCAAAATGTCGTTGCCAATGCCGTATTCGTTTGCCGCCCAAATGCGCAGATACGAGCGATCGAGCGCATCGGCTTCGGTTGGAATCTCTACCGAAATGGTTCCATCGTCAATTTTTACGAAATCCTTGGGCAGACGATAGTTTTGCCAATATGCAAAAATGGCATCCACATCGTTGCTGTAGGTTATCGATACACTATTTTCCTCGATTTTGTTGGTCGTCAGTATGGGAAAAAGTTTTTCGTAGCCATCGACTTGCATTATGGAATTGAATTTGCCGTAGCCGTTATCGACTTTGGCGGGATTGTTGTCGTCGTGGTTTTGGTCGCCGTCGATGTTCATTTGGTACAGATAGGTGCCAGGACTGAGGTGCAGCGTCACTTCGTAGAGTCCGTCGGCATTGAGCGTGAGCGCAGGCGTGAGCGATGCCACCCAGTTGTTCATTTGCCCTGCAATGCGCACTTCTTGTGGCGTACGTCCATTCGGATTCCAAGTGAAAGTGTAGTCTATTTTGTCCGATTTGCGAGCAGGTACCGAGTATGGCACGCCATCAATCCAAATCTGCACATCGACCATTTGCGGCATAGCTTCGGTGACGTGCAGGTTCAGCGTCAGTTTGTCGGCCGAGAGCAGGCACGCAACCGACGAGTCGCTTGACGTGATGGAGTCGATGGTGGCGGGCTGCATCACAAAATCTTCGGTATGCACGGTGTTGTCGCCCTCGTTCAGGGTGAGCAGCGTGTTCAGCCCAACGCACACGCCCGAGTCGGCAGGCAGGTTGAGCGCTTGTCGGCCACACGCCGAAAATAGCATTGCCGCAGCGGCAAAAAACAAAAGTTTTTTCATGACGATATTTATTTCTAGTTTCTGGTTGGATATTTGTTGAAGCATTTATTTGTTTCTATGTTTCTCGCGCTGCGCGCTGTTTCTATGTTTTTATTGAAGTGTTGAAACGTTGAACTGTTGAAGCGTTTATATTGGCAATTTGGTGATTTGCCGAAGCGTTCGGACGCACTCGGTGCGTCCCTACATTATCACTCCTCTTTTGTCTTGCTACTCGCTACTCGCATCTTGCGACTAACATTTTGAAATTTGAAATTCTGAAATTGTCTTGGCAGTAGCTCCCTTTCCCCGTTTCTCCCGATAGGGGGAAAAGCCATTAAATCATTGGTTTATTAAATTATTGAGTAATTAAAAACACTTCTCACTCCTAATTCCTCACTTCTCACTTTATTTCGAGTACCCACACCGTTTTTGCTGGGATTTTGATTTGATTTTCGAGCAGAATGTCGCTGTTTTCGGTAACATTGTGTGCGGTGCGGCCAACTATCTGCATCTCGTTGTAGTAGTCGAGGTTGACGGCTTTGTCTGCGGCATTGTTGTTCACTATCACCATCACTTTTGAATTGTCGGTGTAGCGGAAATAGACATAGATGCCATCGACTGGCAGGAATTGGCGCATGGCTCCATCGTGCAGGGCGGGGCAATGTTTGCGGAATGTGAGCAGCGATTTGGTGTAGTTGTAGATGTCGTTTTCGAGCGCAGTGCGTTGTGCAGGGTCGAATGCGTTGTGTGTGTCGTCGGCCCAGCCGCCGGGGAAGGTGTGGCGCGCCTCTTCGTAGGTGCCAGCATTGCCTTCAATCATTATCTCGTCGCCATAGTAGAGCTGCGGATAGCCGCGAATGGTCGAAATCACCGCCAAACCCATCTTGTAGAGTTTCGGGTCGCGATCGACTAATGCTGCATAACGATCCATGTCGTGATTGTCTAACATGTTCATTATCAGGTTTTTGTTTGGATAGACGAAATCTTGCGCAAAATGATTGTAAAAACGAATCAGTCCAGTGTTCCACGCCTCATTTTCTTTGAACGACCATTCGAAAACATCTTTCAGCGTGAAATCCATCACGCTTTGCAGACCGCTGTCGAATCCGTTTCTATTTTTCGCTCCAGTTTGGTAGAATGCCGTCTGCACGGGACTTTTCACCCAACATTCGCCCACAATGTTCATGTTTGGATACTCTTCGTTCAGCGCGTTCATCAGTTTCGAGGCGACAAAAATGTCGTTGTACGGATAGGTGTCGACGCGCAGACCATCGATTCCGGCGAATTCAATCCAATAGACATACACTTGGCGCAGATAGTCGAACAGCAGCGGATTTTCTAGATTCAGATCGGGCATGTTGGTGTCGAACCAGCCTTTTTCGAGCAGCGTTAGGTCTTTTTCGCTTGGGTTGTCGTTGGTCCAGATGGAGACATTGTAGTTGGTGCGAGTGAATGTGGGCCATTGGTGCAGCCAAGTGGAGTCGGGCAGGTCGCTCATCCACCAGTGTGTGCGGCCGCAGTGGTTTGGCACAATGTCCTTTATCAGTTTCAGACCGCGTTTGTGGCACTCGTCGGCAAGGCGCTTGTAGTCGTCGTTTGTTCCCAAGCGTGGGTCGATGCGGTAGTAGTCCGAAATGGCGTAGTGATGGTACGAAAATGCGGTGTCGTTGTCCGACAGCACTGGCGTGGGCCACACGGCGGTGAATCCGCAGTCGGCAATGTGATCCAAGTGGTCGATAATTCCCTGAATATCACCGCCTTGGCGTTGATACAGGTTGCCGCGCACCACGCCTTGATTGCAGCCCGCTACATTGTCGTTTGTTGGGTCGCCATTGGCAAAACGATCGGGCATCAGCAGATACCACGCATCGGCCGAGGTAAAACCCTGGCGCTCGGCAGAACCTTCGGCGCGCGCATTCAGCACATAGTCAACGGTCTGTGTCTTTTTGCCTTTTTTGATGACGATTTGATAAGTGCCAGCGGTCGCATTTTTCGTGTCGAGATAGACAAAAAGGTAGTTGGGGTTGCTTGTTTTTTCGGTGCGCAAAATGGGCATAGCGTCGTCTTTCACCGAAATTTGTGCCGAGGCAATATCTGTTCCGTGCAGCATCAGTTGCAGTTCGGTGTGTGCCATGCCGCTCCACCACGATGTTGGCTCGATGTGGTCGGTCAGTTGGGCATTTTTGGCGTTGGCTGCAAGCATTGTGCAGAGTGCCAAACCAATGAGCGTCAGTTTTTTCATGATTCTGATTTTTTGTGGATGGAAATGAGTTCAACTCATCAACTTTTACTTGGCATTAAAATCGCCAGAATGATGTAGATGAGCAATCCTGGGAAGCCTGCCGAGCAGACCGAAAGTAGCGCATACACAACGCGCACCAAGGTGGCATCACAGCCGAGATATTCGGCAATGCCAGCGCACACGCCCGAAAGCATGCGATTTTCTGATTTTGTGAGTCGTTTTTCCATAGTTTTATCTGATTATGATTTTGTGTATTATTCCATTGTTGTCGCGTGCAATGTAGCAACCTGCCGAGAAAGTTCCTAGGCTGCCTTCTGTGCCGATGATAGTACGCTTCAGTAGTTCGCCCGATATGGCGTAAATTTCCCAAGTGCTTTCGTTGGGTTGATTCACGAAAATTTGCCCGTTTTCTGACCAAATGGTTGTCTCGTGCGATTTATCTGCTAAATTTGTGGTTGGCGATGGCACTTTGAAAAGTCCTGCACCGCGGTTCAAGGTCGAAATTCTGATGATAACATCGTTTGTTGTGCCGTTGCTGAGGTAGGCGTAGTTGGTGTGTTCGCCGTTATTGCCGCGTGTTATGGCGTATTTCACAATGCCATTGAACGAATCATCATCGGAGTCGGAGATGTAGAGTGCCGTGAGTGAATCTTTTTCGTCGAGTTGGCAGCCCCAAACGGTAAGCGCATGTCCGGGAATGCTTATTCCGACGGCGCTTTCGTTAGCCAACGCATCGGTTAGTTGTGTTTGAAAAAGGCTGAAATAGTCTGTTTCATCGTACTCATCGAAATTGTAGTCGTACACGCCAACCAAACTAGCCAAAGTTTCGCTGACTGATTTTTCATTGGTCGTCTGCATGCGGCTGGCAAGATATCCACCGCGCGTGGCATACGATGGTGCGCCAGTGAGCGGCGTGGCGTTGTCGAACATGGTCATTCCAAGCGCATTGCCAAGAAAATACCAGTAGATACCGCTAGCAGTTTTGCCGCCTTGGTTTTCAAAATTTGCACAAAAATCGTCGAAAATGCAATTTGTGTGCTCTTTTCCGCCTCGTTGATAGTTTGCCACACTCGACCAACCCTGCGGAATGTTCGCCATATCGCTGATGTAGGCTTTGTTTTGGTCTATCCACCACTGCAACATATTGCTAGCGGCCGTCGCCCAACAAAGGCGGTTGTCGCCGTAGTACAGACTGCGTTTGTTCACATCGTACCAACCGTATTGCGTGAAATAGGTGGTTTGATTGAATTTGCTAGTGTACACGGCTGGCACAGTGGGCGCAAGGTTTGTGCGGTTGCCTTTGCCATCGTCGGTTTTCCAGTGCGACTCCTCTACGGTTACGCCATAAACCCACAGGTCGGCGGAGTAAATGCACATGCTTGCAAGCAGCAGTGGAATGATAAAAATGGTCTTCTTCATAATGTTTTTTTAGGGTTAGAATGATTAAAAAATGCGTTTTGATAATCTATTTTAGGGATTTTTATAAATTCCTTTGCCGTGTTTTTTTACTTAAGTTTCTGGTTATTGTTGAATCGTTGAACTGTTGAATTGTTGAATCGTTCGGACGCACGCGGTGCGTCCCTACTTTCAACTTTCCACTTTATACACTTTCCACTAAAAAAACTCCTCACTCCTAATTCCTCATTCCTCACTTTTGCTTGCTACTTGCTACTCATATCTTGCTACTAAAAATCTGAACTTTCTATTTTACCCTACCTGACTGCCGTTTTTCACGGCTTTGCTTGGCTGAATAAGCACCAGCTTGCCGTCGTAGTCCACTGCCGAGAGTATCATGCCTTGACTTTCGATGCCTTTCAGCTTGCGTGGCGGGAAATTGGCAATGAAACAAACCTGCATTCCAACCAATTTTTCTGGCTCGGGATAACTCTGTGCAATGCCCGACACAATGGTGCGTCCGCCCATGCCGTCGTCTATTTTGAACTGCAAAAGTTTGTCGGCTTTGGGCACTTTTTGGCACTCCAGCACAGTACCAACGCGTATGTCGGCGTGGTCGAACTCTTCGATGTTGGTTGGCTGTTTCACCTCGGCTGGCTTCCAAGCATTCAGACGATTTTGCTCTTTTTTGTCGGCCAATTTTTTCAGTTGTGCTTCGATGGCGGTGTCGTCAATCTTCTCGAAAAGTAACTCTGGCATGCCAAGTTTTGCGCCCGTTTGCAGCAGGTCAATCTTGCCCAAATCGCTCCAGCGGCAGTCGCCCAAGCCAAGCATTGCACGCAGTTTTTTGCTCGAAAATGGCAAGAATGGTTCGAATGCGATGGCCAAGTTAGCGGCTATTTGCAAACCAATGTGCAGAATGGTGGCGGTGCGCGCTTCGTCGGTTTTTATCAGTTTCCAAGGCTCGGTGTCGGCCAAGTATTTGTTGCCGATGCGCGCAAGGTTCATTGCCTCTTTTTGTGCGTCGCGGAACTTGAAGTTGTCCAGCAGTTGCTCTATGCGCGTTTTTACCTCCGAAAATTCGGCCAGAGTCTCGTGGTCGTAGTCGGTGAGCGCACCAAGCGCAGGCACGCAACCATCGAAATATTTTTGCGTAAGCACCAAAGCGCGGTTCACAAAATTGCCGTAGATGGCCACCAATTCGCTGTTGTTGCGCGTCTGAAAATCGCGCCAAGTGAAGTCGTTGTCCTTCGTTTCGGGCGCATTGGCGGTAAGCACATAGCGCAGCACATCTTGTTTTCCTGGAAAATCTTCGAGATATTCGTTCAGCCACACCGCCCAGTTGCGCGAGGTCGAAATCTTGTCGCCTTCGAGGTTCATAAATTCGTTGCTCGGCACATTATCAGGCAAAATGTAGCTGCCTTCGGCTTTCAACATCGATGGGAAAACGATGCAGTGGAACACGATGTTGTCTTTGCCGATGAAGTGAATGAGGCGCGTCTCGGGGTCTTTCCACCAAGTTTCCCAACTGCCAAGTTCGGGGTGCGCGTCGCACAGTTCTTTGGTGTTGCTTATGTAGCCGATGGGCGCATCGAACCAGACATACAGCACTTTGCCTTCGGCGTTGGGAATGGGCAGCGGAATGCCCCAGTCGAGGTCGCGACTCACGGCACGTGGCTGCAGACCAAGGTCGAGCCAACTTTTGCACTGTCCGTACACATTCGGGCGCCACTCTTTGTGTTCTTCCAAAATCCATTGGCGCAACCACGCTTCGTGCTTGTCGAGCGGAAGATACCAGTGTTTGGTTTCGCGCATCACGGGTTGGCTACCGCTGATGGCCGATTTCGGATTTATCAATTCCGTTGGCGAGAGCGATGTGCCGCATTTTTCGCATTGGTCGCCGTAGGCACCTTGTGCGTGGCAGTGCGGACATTCGCCCGTTATGTAGCGGTCGGCAAGGAACTGGTGCGCCTCTTCGTCGTAGTATTGTTCCGATGTTTTTTCGATGAATTCGCCTTTGTCGTAGAGTGTTTTGAAGAAATCGGATGCCATTTTGGCGTGCGTGGCCGACGAGGTGCGCGAATATACATCGAACGAAATGCCAAACTCCTCGAACGAGCGTTTTATGAGCGTGTGGTAGCGATCGACTACATCTTGTGGCGTGCAGCCCTCTTTCTTGGCGCGAATGGTGATAGGCACACCATGTTCGTCGCTGCCGCCGATGAATAGGCAGTTTTCGCCCTTCAGGCGCAGATAGCGTGCGTAGATGTCGGCCGGAATGTAAACGCCTGCCAAATGACCAATATGCACAGGGCCGTTGGCATAGGGCAGAGCCGATGTAATCAGTGTTCTCTTGAAATTTTTCATATTCTTTCGGTTTGATTTTTCGGTGAAAACTATAATCTGCAAAGGTACAAAATTTAATTGAGGTAGGCTCTAAAAATTATCTGTGCAAGAATTTTTGAATTATAGTCGAGCAGATTTGAATAAAATAGGCTGCGTCTCAGCAATTAAAGTGAATTTTATTGCATTCGACTTGCACTATTTTTTTTGATTTTTGAAGGAGCAGGGTGGCCTGTGACTGAGAAAAGACGAAAAAGATGCCGATTTAGAAACGAAAACTCGCAAAGTGCGATCAAATCCGCAAAAACATCAAAAGCGCAGAATTTTTAGAACCTACCTTGACAAACTGCAATCAAAAATCGCACCAATTGCCGAACGCTCGAAAATGTTGTTCAATCCGTCGAAAAATCGTAATTTTGCACCCTAAACTTTACGATATAAACTTTCGAACTATTCCCCGATGTTTGAATCCGAAATCAATCGCAGGCGCACTTTCGCCATCATATCGCACCCCGATGCTGGTAAAACCACACTCACCGAAAAACTATTGCTCTTCGGCGGCGCTATTCATGTGGCGGGCGCGGTGAAATCGAACAAAATCAAAAAGACTGCCACCTCCGACTGGATGGAAATAGAGAAGCAGCGCGGCATTTCGGTCGCCACTTCGGTGATGGGTTTCGAATACGATGGCTACAAAATAAACATTCTCGATACGCCTGGTCACCAAGATTTTGCCGAAGATACTTTTCGCACGCTCACGGCCGTGGATAGCGTCATCATTGTGGTTGATGCGGCCAAAGGCGTGGAGGCACAAACGCGCAAACTGATGCAAGTCTGCACCATGCGCCGCACACCTGTGATGATTTTTGTGAACAAAATGGACCGCGAAGGGCGCGACCCGTTCGATCTGCTCGACGAACTCGAGGCGGAACTTGGCATTGGCGTGCGCCCGCTCAGTTGGCCTATTGGCATGGGCATGAAATTTAAAGGCGTTTACAACATTTTTCAGCAAAAACTAAATCTCTATACGCCTAATAAACAGCGAGTTAGCGAAACTGTGGCGGTCGACCTTGCCAGCCAGCAACTGGACGATATGGTGGGCAGCGATCATGCCGAAAAACTGCGTGCCGACCTCGAACTTATCGAGGGCGTTTACAATCCGTTTAGTGTCGACGATTACTTGGCGGCGCGCACTGCACCAGTCTTTTTTGGTAGCGCGCTCAACACTTTTGGCGTGAAAGAGTTGCTCGATTGTTTTGTGCAGATTGCGCCCGCTCCGCTGCCCGTGGTGGCTCAAGAGCGCGAAGTGCGTCCTACGGAACAGGATTTCACGGGCTTCGTATTCAAAATCCACGCCAACATGGACCCGAACCATCGCTCGTGCATCGCCTTCGTAAAGGTCTGCTCGGGGCGTTTCGAACGCAATGTGCCGTACAAGCATATTCGACTGGGGAAACAGTTCAAATTCAGCAGCCCAACGGCTTTCATGGCGCAGAAAAAAGAGACGGTCGACGAGGCTTATGCGGGCGACATTGTGGGTTTGCCCGACACGGGAAATTTCAAAATTGGCGACACACTCACCTCGGGCGAAGAGTTGCATTTCCGTGGTTTGCCGAGTTTCTCGCCCGAAATGTTCAAATACATCGACAATGCCGACCCCATGAAGTCGAAGCAACTGCAAAAAGGCATCGAACAGTTGATGGGCGAGGGCGTGGCGCAGGTTTTTACGCACCAAAACAATGGTCGAAAAATCATCGGTACAGTGGGGCAACTGCAGTTCGAGGTGATAGAATACCGCCTGCTGCACGAATATGGCGCGCAATGCCGCTGGGAACCGCTGTCGCTCTACAAAGCTTGCTGGATAGAGAGCGACGATGCCGCCGAACTCGACAATTTCAAACGCCGAAAATACCAATACATGGCCAAGGATAAAGACGGCCGCGATGTATTTTTGGCCGAGAGTGGCTATCTGCTACAGATGGCGCAGCAAGATTTCCCAAAAATCCGCTTCCACTTTACGAGCGAGTTTTAGTCGCAATTTCTCTACAAAATAGATTGCATAATTTCGGCGAAGGCAGTGTCTAGGTCTTTGTTCGATTCCGTGCCTGCATGCTCTTTTTGCAGTTGGCGGCGGCGATAATATTTGTTTTTCGGAATCCAAAGCAACCAAATGATGTCGTCGTGCGAAAGTCCCAATGCCGTGAGGCACGCCAGTAGCAGATCCATATCGGCAAGGTGTGGAAATCTCTCTCTTGCCAGTTTGAAAAAATCTGCATAGCAACTATTTAGCTCGCTCATTAGTTGCTCCCATTTGTTGCCAACATAGGTTATCTCTTGCACTATGTTGCGAATGTTTTCTGGCAAATTTTCGAGTTGCAGACTGCCTGTCGATTGCTCTACATTCAATCGTTGTGTGCAGGCTATGCGAAATTGCAGTTGGCTGGTTAATTTTTGACGCTGCATGGCAATTTGCTCCTTTTGTCGTGCATTTTTTTTAGACCTATAGGTCATTTTGCGTGGTGAAATTGCTGAAAACACGCATAAACAC
>CAVFDI010000056.1:0-10459 GCA_963621145.1 Paludibacteraceae bacterium
GGCGAATAATCATTCGCCCCTACAATTCAATGAATCAATAATTCAATGATTCAATTCGCGATCACCAAATAGTAATTTTTTTTGCCTTTTTGGAACAGAATGTACTTGCCGTCGAGCAGGGCAGAGGCGTCGATTGGCGTTTCGATGTCGGTCAGCTTCTCTTTGTTCATGCTGAAACCGTTGGCCTGCATCATTTTGCGTGCTTCGCCTTTCGATGTGAAAATCTGCGTCTGTTCGGCTAGCAGGTCGAGCGGACGAATGCCAGCTTCGAGTTCCGATTTTGCGATGGTGAATTGCGGCACGCCTTCGAACACTTGTAGCAGCGTCTGCTCGTCGAGTTTGCGCAGTGCATCGGCTGTGGCGTTACCAAACAGAATGTTCGATGCCTCAACGGCAGCGTTGTAGTTGTCCTCGCCATGCACAAGTGTGGTAACATCTTTTGCCAAACGTTTTTGCAACAGGCGCAGGTGTGGTGCAGCAGCGTGTTCGGCCTCTAGTGCGGCACACTCGTCGCGTTCTATGTTGGTGAAAATCTTGATGTAGCGCACGGCGTCTTCGTCGCTCACATTCAGCCAGAATTGGTAGAATTTGTATGGCGAAGTGCGTTGTGGATCGAGCCATACATTGCCACTCTCGGTTTTGCCAAATTTTTGTCCGTCGGCCTTAGTAATGAGCGGGCAGGTGAGGCCGAATGCTTCGTTTTCGATGCCCAGTGTGCGGCGAATCAATTCCGTGCCAGTGGTGATGTTGCCCCATTGGTCGTTGCCGCCCATTTGCAGTTTGCAGTTCTTGGCCTGATAGAGGTGTAAGAAATCGTAGCCTTGCAGCAGTTGGTAGGTGAATTCGGTGAACGACAGTCCATCGCGCGCCTCGCCATTCAGGCGTTTTTGCACGCTGTCTTTCGCCATCATATAGTTCACGGTGATGTGTTTTCCCACCTCGCGCGCAAAGTCGAGGAACGAAAAATCTTTCATCCAGTCGTAGTTGTTCACCATTTCGGCGGCATTGGGCAGTTTTTCGTCGAAATCGAGAAAACGCGAAACCTGCGCTTTTATGCACTCTTGGTTGTGATAGAGCGTTTCGGCGTTCAGCAGGTTGCGTTCTTGGCTTTTGCCGCTTGGGTCGCCAATCATGCCCGTGGCGCCGCCCACCAAAATTATTGGTTTGTGGCCGCAGCGTTGGAAGTGGCGCAACATCATGATGCCGCACAGGTGTCCAATGTGCAGACTGTCGGCCGTGGGGTCGGTGCCAAGATAGGCGGTTACGCGCTCTTTTGCCAACAGTTCTTCGGTGCCTGGCATCATCTGCGCCAGCATGCCGCGCCATTTCAATTCTTCGATAAAATTCATCGGTACAGATTTTTTGTTCAAAAAAGTGTGCAAAATTACATTTTTTTTCGGTCATCTGCAAGTCGCGCACCGCAGCACTAAGTTTCTAGATTTTGTAATTTCAATAAAAAGGTGTAATTTTGCATTTTTTAGTAGCAAGATTTGCGGAATAAAATAGGGACAAAAGGCAAGTCGCTGCGATTGCAGTTGATAAGTAGAAATAAATTGAAATTTGAAATTTTTTGATATGATTGAAAATCAGAAAAAAACTACCGTCTTTCTGACGGGTGCCACTGGCACAATGGGTTGGGCTGGTTTGCAGGAATTGCTGCGCCACGCCGAGCATTACAATGTACGCATTTTGGCGCGACCAAGCGAGAAAAATAAGAAAAAATTGGCTCCCATTGTCGATAAAATCGAGGTGGTTTGGGGCGATTTGACTAATTACGACGACATTCTGAAAGGTGTTACTGGTGCCGACATAGTGCTGCACGTGGGTGGCATGGTGTCGCCGCAAGCCGACTACAAGCCACGAACTACACGCAAGGTGAACCTTACGGCAGCCGAGAATGTGAAAAATGCTGTGTTGGCACAAGGCGAAAATCAGCCAAAAGTGGTTTACATTGGCAGCGTGGCGCAAATGGGCGATCGTCGCGAGCCGTTGCACTGGGGCAGAACGGGTGATCCCATCTGCGTTTCGGCCTACGATCATTATGGCATTACCAAAGCGCGGGCGGAATACATCATTACCAATTCGCCAATAAAACATTGGGTGAGCCTGCGCCAGTCGGGCATTCTCTATCCCGCAATCTTGAAAAATTATGACCCGATAATGTTCCATGTGCCGATTCGTGGCGTGCTAGAGTGGGCAACGGTGGAGGATTCGGGGCGTCTGTTGGAGCGCGTTTGCCGTCCCGAAGTGCCCGACGAATTTTGGAACAACTATTACAACATCGGTTCGGGCAAGGAGTATCGCATAAGCAACTACGAATTTGAGTGCTTGCTGCTCGATGCCATTGGCTGTCCGAGACCAGAACAAATTTTTGAGGCAAAGTGGTTCACCACGCGCAATTTCCATGGCATGTGGTATTTCGATGGCGATAAACTCGAAAATTTCCTTCATTTCCGTGCAAATGTGCCTGTAAAAGACTATTTTGCGCAGATGGCAAAGTCGGAAAGTCTGCCAAGTGGCATCAAATTCGCACGCACCACCAAAGTGGCGAAACTTGTGCCGCACATTGTGAAACTGGCAATGCGCGCCATGGCCAACAAACCCGTTCATGGCACGCAGTGGTGGATTAAAAACGGCGTAGAACAGCGCATTCATGCCTACTACGGCAGTTTGGAGGCCTACAAAGCCATTCCCGATTGGAAGCACATGGATTTGAGTCACCCGAGCGAACAGCCCATCGTTCTCGATCACGGCTACGACGAGCAAAAACCGCACGAACTTTTCACCATCGACGATATGCAAAAAGCAGCCGCCTACCGTGGTGGCAAATGCCTTTCGACGGAGATGGCGCAAGGCGATTGGGACACGCCTTTGGAGTGGCAGTGTGCCGAAGGTCATCGGTTCAAAGCCTCGCCGCGTGTTGTGCTGTTGGGCGGACATTGGTGCCCCGACTGCATGCCTTGGCCCTACAAAAATGAACCAAATGCTCGTCCGTGGCAGTGGGACAAGATAGCGAAAGAAAATCCATTTTTTGCACAGATTTGGTCGACGCTGCACAATCAGAGCGAGAACAATACCTACGGACCAGAGATTTTCGACGGCTGGGAGTGAGAAAAATAAAAAATGAATAATGAAAAATGAACAATAGGGCGAAGCGATAACGGGAAAATTTTGAATTTCTAATAATCTGAAATCTACTTGTCTTTGCTCTATGTTCTATACTCTATGTTCTAAAAAAATGAAGCAACTTTATACAAGTCTGCTGCTCACTTTGGCAGCGGCATCGACTATGGCACAGGAGCGCATTGTGCCGATAAAATTTGGCGATATGGAACATTGGACCGTGCGCTACATCAAGGAATCGCGCTTGCTGGGCGGCAATACAAAAAAACTGTATGTGCTGGCCCCGACCGATACTATTCGCAAAAATGCGGCGTACGATTTCAGCAAAACCATTTGGGGAATTTCGAATGCTTATGCTAGTCCTGCAGGAATAGACAAAGGCGCCAACGCCGCACAGCCCGAAAAACGTGGCAAAGGCCATTGCGCCCGCCTCGACACACGCATCGAAGAGGTGAAAGTGCTGGGTTTCATCGATCTTGAAGTGTGCGTTGCTGGCACGCTCTTTTTGGGCAGTAACATCGAGCCTGTAACCAGCGCCAGCGATCCTTATGCCGCTATTAACATGGGCATTCCGTTCACGCAAAAACCCCAAGCGGTGATGCTCGACCTGAAAACGCGCGTCAGTCCCGAGCAAAAGGTGCTGAAAGCTACCGGATTGTCGAAAAAGAAATGGATTGTTGGGCACGATGAGCCTGAAGTCTATGTTTTTCTTCAGAAGCGATGGGAGGATGCCGACGGACAAATTCACGCCCTTCGCATTGGCACAGCGCGCGAGCGTTTCGACAAAACCATTCCCGAATGGAAAAACAACTACCGCATCGATATTCACTATGGCGACATCACGGGCGAAACGTTTTTCAAGGATTACATGGGACTTTTCCCCGCGGCTGGACAGTTCAAAGCACGCAATTCGAAAGGTAAGATGGTGCGCATTCAGGAAGATGGCTGGGGCAGCGCCAACGACACGCCCACGCACGTTATTCTGATGATCACCGCTGGCTGCTATCCTGCTTTCTACGGCTATCCGGGCAACGCATTCTGGGTCGACAATGTGAAATGGATCTTTGATAAGTGAGAGAAGTTAGGAGTGAGAAGTTAGAAGTGTTAGAAATCTAGAAATCAGAAATTGTTTGAAATGAATCGTAGCGACATAGAAATAATGGCTCCTGTGGGGTCGTTCGAGAGCTTGGCGGCTGCCATCGATGCTGGGGCTGATTCGGTCTATTTTGGCATCGAACGGCTGAATATGCGTAGTCGCTCGGCTAGCAATTTCACCACCGACGATCTGCGAAAAATTGTTGCCACCTGCAACGAACATGGCGTGAAATCGTATCTCACAGTCAACACGGTGATCTACAACGACGACCTCCAGCTGATGCGCGAAATTGTCGATATCGCCAAAGAGGTGGGCGTTTCGGCCATCATTGCGTGCGATGTGGCGGTGATGACCTACGCCAACCAAGTGGGCGTGGAGGTGCATCTCTCTACTCAATTGAACATTGCCAACGCCGAGGCACTGCGTTTCTACGCACAATTTGCCGATGTGGCTGTGTTGGCGCGCGAACTCAATCTAGATCAGGTGGCGGATATCTACAAAAAAATCTGCGAAGAACCTATCTTGGGTAAATCGGGGAAGCCTATTCGCATCGAAATGTTTTGTCATGGTGCGCTCTGCATGGCGGTTTCGGGCAAGTGCTATTTGAGTCTGCACGAACACAATGCTTCGGCCAACCGCGGAGCGTGCATGCAGGTTTGCAGGCGCGCCTACACGGTGAAAGATCGCGAAAGCGACATCGAACTCGACATCGAAAATCAGTACATCATGTCGCCTAAAGACTTGAAAACCATACACTTTCTGAACAAAATGCTCGACGCTGGCGTGCGGGTTTTCAAGATCGAAGGGCGCGCGCGCGGTCCAGAGTACGTGTCGACCGTGGTGCGCTGCTACAGCGAGGCCATCGACAGTTATTTGGACGGCTCTTTTGGTGCGGAGAAGATTGCGGCGTGGGACGAACGCCTTGCGCGCGTGTTCAATCGCGGTTTCTGGAACGGCTATTACCTCGGTCAGCGACTTGGCGAATGGAGCGCCAACTATGGTTCGCAGGCCACCCGTCGTAAAGTGTATGTGGGCAAATGCACCAACTATTTTGCAAAACTTGGTGTGGCGGAATTTTTGGTAGAGGCGCAACCCATTTCCGTTGGCGATGAATATCTTGTAACTGGCACAACCACAGGCGCTTACGAAGATGTTGTGAAAGAGATTCGCGTGGATTTGCAGTCTGCCCAAACTGCCGAAAAAGGCATCTATTTCTCCATCAAAACCGAGAAAACCATTCGCCGAAACGATAAACTCTACAAATTGGTCACAGTCGTCAAGTAGCAGATTTTAGGTGGCGCTGGTTACGGATCTTAATTCTAAATTCATAATTCTTAATTCGCTGAAATAGCCGCACAGTCCAGCCGTAGCGCTTTTTATTGGTTATTATTCATTTTTAATTCTTAATTTTCAAAAGAAATGTTGGTCAAGACTTTCGCAGCAGCCGTTCAGGGCATCAACGCCATATTGGTCACCATCGAGGTGAACATTTCGCAGGGCATTCGCTTTTTCTTGGTTGGATTGCCCGACAACGCCGTGAAAGAGAGTCACGAGCGCATTTTGTCGGCATTGCAATACAACAAAATTCCAGTGCCGCGCCGTCAGGTGGTCATCAACATGGCGCCAGCCGACATTCGCAAAGAGGGTTCGGCCTACGATCTGCCGCTAGCCATTGGCATGCTAGCTGCCAACGAAACCCTCGATGCTAGCGAACTCGAACATTATGTGCTGATGGGCGAACTGTCGCTCGACGGCACGCTGAAACCTGTGAAAGGCGTGCTGCCGATTGCCATTTTGGCGCGCGAAAAAGGTTTCAAAGGCTTCATCTTACCAAAAGAAAATGCTCGCGAAGCCGCTGTGGTGAACGATTTGGAGATTTATGGCGTGTCGAACATAACCGAAGTTGTGGAGTTTTTCAATCATAAACGTACGTTGGAGCCGACCATTGTGAACACGCGCGAGGAGTTCTACGCTCATGCCAACGCATTCGACATCGATTTCGCCGATGTGAAAGGTCAGGAAAATGTGAAGCGCGCGCTCGAGATTGCCGCTGCTGGCGGACACAATATCATCATGGTCGGTCCTCCGGGTGCTGGCAAATCGATGCTGGCAAAGCGCATTCCAACCATTCTGCCACCGCTCACGCTCTACGAGGCACTCGAGACTACCAAAATTCACTCCGTGGCGGGAAAAATCGACAGCAACACCTCGCTCATGGCGCAGCGTCCGTTCCGCAATCCGCATCACACCATTTCCGATGTGGCGTTGGTTGGTGGCGGCACTTTTCCGCAGCCAGGCGAGATTTCGTTGGCGCACAATGGCGTGCTTTTTCTCGACGAACTGCCCGAATTTAAGCGGCAAGTTCTCGAAGTGATGCGCCAACCGCTCGAAGACCGCAAAATCTGCATTTCGCGTGCCAAATTTGCCGTGGAATATCCTGCCAGTTTCATGCTTGTGGCGGCCATGAACCCTTGTCCGTGTGGCTACTACAACCACCCAACGCGCGAATGTGTCTGCTCGCCGGGCATGATTCAGAAGTACCTGAGCCGCATCAGCGGGCCGCTGCTCGATCGTATTGATATGCATATCGAGATTGTGCCTGTGCCGTTCGATAAACTATCCGAAGCCGCTCCTGCCGAGCCAAGTGCCGTAATTCGCGAACGTGTGATAAAGGCGCGGCAGGTGCAAGAAGCGCGATTCAAAGATGTGGCGGGCGTTTATTGCAATGCGCAGATGTCGTCGAAAATGCTGCGCCGCTATTGCGAAGTGAATGCCGAAGGTCAGCAACTTTTGAAAGCCGCCATGCTGCGAATGAACCTTTCGGCGCGCGCCTACGACCGTATTCTCAAGGTGGCTCGCACCATTGCCGATATGGCTGGCAGCGAGAATATCGAGACCGAACACCTTGCCGAAGCCATCAACTACCGCAATCTCGACAAAGAGGGCTGGGCAGGGTAGAGAAAAAAGGTTAGAGGTTATAGGTTGGAGGACGGTAACTGAAATCTAGTGCAAAATAATGTAGGGACGTGGCGTGACGCGCCCTTATTGTTGTGGAAATCGCAATCTTCAAATCTTCGAATACACAATCTTCTAACTAGAAATTAGAAATTTTCAATAGGAAATTTATTCAAGAAATTCCATTATCTGTTTTACGAGTTTTTGGCGTTGGTTTTCGCTGGTGATGGCCTCGATTGGGAAGCCGCAGACGAAGGTGCGGTAGAGACCTTTGTATGCCACGGCTGCCGAAACGCCATTTTGTGTGTAGCGCATGGCAGTGCAGGCTTTGGGGTCGGCTGGTTCGATGCCGTCGGGCGACTCCACGCAATAGAGCGAGTCGTTCAGTTGCGCACTGAAGTCGAAATCGCCACGAATGCCGCTGCGCGATGTTACGCCTTGCACTTTGCCATCTTGTGTGGCCCGGCTTGTGCGCCAAGTAAATTTCAGCACGGTGCGCGAAAAATAGCGATCGGCTTCGCTGGCACTGCCCGTCCACAAATCGGTGCCGACATACGCGCCGCTGGTTAGAAATGCGCCGCCTTGCAGGCAATAGTCAGTTATTTTGCGCTGATTTTCGGGCGAAAATGTGGCGAATTGCCATTGTGTGGTGTCGCTGCCAAGGTGACAACGGCGTTGTTCGCCCAAAATCCAATCCACTGCGCGATAGTCCGACAAAAGTACGCTACCATGCGCTACGGCTGCTGCGCTGCACGACACAAACGAATAGCCCGCAGCCCGCAGCGCGCGCCCGTGAACTATCGGATAGTCGAATGTGTTGCCGGCCACCGAGCGTGTGTCGAAATTGCAGTTGCTTGCGCCCCAGCCTGGTGAGTCGTCGTCGCTCCAAAGTTCGCTGCGCCGGAACTCTTTTTGCGCGCCTACATACGATATGTCGCTGATGTAAGGCACGGCATCGTCGAGCCAATCGGGGAAACCTGCAAAATCGCCCGAAGCAAATCCTTCAGGACCAGAAATGCGCTCGAAACCATTGACTATCAGCACGGTATGTTTGGCTTGCGAATTGCGGCAAACCGACAAAATCTCCGAAGGGAAACTTGCTCCACCATCGTTCACAGCCACAATTTTGAAACTGTAGATCTTATCAGGTTCGATGGCAAATCGCACCATGCTATCGGTCAGCAGCGTGCCATTGTCGAATCCGCCATCGTCTGTGCGCGTGTAAAGCACAAAAGCCGTTGGTGTGGCAGTTGGCTCGAGCGAATCTTGCACGGCTCGCCACGAGAGTTGTACTGTGTCGCCAAAAAGTTGCGCTGCAAAATCGCTCACAGGCAGCGGTTGAACGATGTACGGCTGTCCGTTTTGCTCGGCAATGAATCGCAAAATGCCTTTGTAGATGGCACGGCAAGCAGCGAATTTGAACCTTGGATCGAGTGCCAGTCGCATATCTTCAAAATTCTGATGCGAAAACATCTCGAGCAACATGGCTGGCACTTCGGGGCGGCGCGATTCGCTGTAACTCTTGTCCCACATGCCGCGGCAAGTCCATTGCGGGTTGCATGTTTGGCGAATGTCGCTGACGAATTGCGTGGTGACATAGTCGGCCAAGTCGCGAGCCACCTTGCGCGATTGCCCGTTGGGATAGCGCAGCACATGTTCGTTGTTGGTGGTGTAGATGCCCAGCGTGCCTACCACGCTATCGTGTTTGCAACCCGAGTCGCTATGAATGCCCACTGAAACATCGATTGGAATTTTCAAACCATCGCTTGCAGGCGCATTCTCGCTACCATTGTTGAGCCAATTCACCCACAGTCCGTGCGACGAGATGTCGTCGATATAATCGCTTTCGCCTTCGCTGTTTTGGTAGACTTCTTGTGGCGCTCCTGCCCATTGTAGCCAATAGGTGGCGGCTTCGATGTATTTGGCACGACCGCTCACTGCGCTGCTATCGCCCTCTATGGAACGCGCCACACAGCTCATGCCTCCTCCAAAACGCACTGCGTCGGCCACTGCTACGCCGCCTGCTTTACTTTGGTTCGAAAGCACAACCTTGCCAAAATCGGCATTGATTCCGCGTCGAAAATAGAATTTTCCGAGATAGATCCAAGTGCCAGCGCCCATGGCTTGATTTACCACGACTTCGGTTGCGCCGCCAGCGTGATAGACTGTGTAGCGCGCGGCTGTGGTGTTGTTGCTGGTGTTTGGATATGCCACCGAAACCCAATATTCGCCATCTTCTGGAATATCGGGAATCCACTCTACGAAAGCCTCTTCGGTGTTGCTAGTGGTGCGCATCAGGCGGCAAGTGCCAGCACCAAACGGACTCTCGCCTCGGTTGTAGGCAGATTTTTTTTGCCAAAATCCGCCTTGCGATGTGCTGAAATAGTTGTCTGTGCCCGTTTCGCAATAGAGCGCGTCGTGGCTGATGTTGTCGTTGTCGTTATCCACAATCACCTCGTGCGTTTGCACATCGCGTTCGTGTGGCATAAGCACATTGGCACCAGCATTTTCGAGCATTGGCAGCAGATAGGGCAGCACATACGATGCCGAGAGTTTGTCCTCCACCGTTTCGAAATAGCGTGCGCGTTGCCACCGCCAGCGATTACTTTTTTGGTCGAAATACCAGCCGTGACTGTGCCACAGGGCGATGTTGCGATTTTGCAAACCTTGGCTGATGGTGTAGGGTTGCGAGGCGTGTGTGATGAAACTTTTTGGCGTGCGGTTGGTTGGCGAGAGCGCGTTTTTCTCCGAATCGGGACGAAAACGGCTGGGAATGAGCGATTCAATTTTTTTGCCATTGGCGTAGACTTCCACTTCGAAATTCGGATAATCTTTGGCGGCTAGCGCGGTAAGACCAGCCGTGAGCGAATCGACTGTGGCAGGGCGAAATGGCATGGCGCTGAAGGCAAAATTGGCGTGAATGGCGAGCGTTTTGGCTTTGTTGTTCACCAAAATTTTTTTGACGCGCGCATCGCTCACGGTCATGTATTGGTCGCTGAACGCACGCAGATAGTCGGTCATGGTTTGCCGCAGCGCGTCTTGCTGCGCCATCATCGGCAGTGCAGCGAGCAAAAACAGTACGATTATCAGCGATTTTCCTCTCATTATCAGCGCTTTCGTCATTCGCAATGACAAAATGCAAAGATACGAAAAAGTTAGGAATTAGGAATTAGGAGTTAGGAGTGAGAAGTTAGGAGTGAACGCATGACAGATGGATAATTCGGTTTACCCATTCAATCATTCGATGATTCAATAATTCGATAATTATTCTGTAGGGTCGAATGA
>CAVFDI010000057.1:0-10381 GCA_963621145.1 Paludibacteraceae bacterium
GCAAGCCGTAGAAAAATTGCTCAAATTAATCGGCGAAGACAGGGGGAATTGCTAAAAAAACTCACTGTCACTCTATGGTTTTAGACAGCCTATAGGAACGACATATACGCCATCTTTCCTGCGATAAGCATACTTTCCAACAGCTGTCAAGACCAAAAGAAACGCAGGTTTTTTCATCTTATCGGTATTGATTTTTGAAGCAAGAGTGCGCAATGTACCAGCGGCCTTGTCGATATTATCAGGCCCACCAAGTTTAATTTCTATCAAACCATAATCGCCATTGCGTTTGTGCAAAACAGCATCGCACTCCAAACCCTCGGCGTCGCGAAAGTGATAAATGCTTCCATCTAAAGCATCGGCATAAACACGCAGGTCGCGTATTGCCATGTTTTCAAAGAATAGTCCGAAAGTATGCAACTCGTTTTCTAAATCTTTTGGACCTATTCCTAACGCAGCGGCAGCAATGCTTGGATCAATAAAATAGCGTGTTTCTGAGGATTGAATAGCAGTTTTGCTCCGAAGATTTGGATTCCAAGCGGGTGCATCTTCAAGCACAAAAAGTTTTTTTAATGCATCAACATAATCCGAAATCGTTTCATACGAAATAGATATATTGTCGTTTTCTTTAACATCGGCAGCAATTTTGCTGAAACTTATGGCGGTTGCCACATTACGAGCATACGAGCGAAGCAACAATCGTGTTCGTTCACTATTGCGACGAGTTTTATCTATTCGCAATATATCAGCCTTATAAATAGTTTCGTAGTAATCGCGTGCCTGATCCAATGCTATATCTCCTTCCATAAATGTAGCTTGTGGCCAACCGCCACGGCATAGCAGATACGCAATTTGCGATAGGTCTAATTGGTTATTTTGCGGTTCGAAATCTGCGCCATTAAATAGTGTATCAAGCGACACACTGCCTGTCGATTCCCCAGATTCCCAAAGGCTCATCGTGCGCATATTCAGCCTTCCTATGCGTCCATTTCCACTATGGCGCAACTTTTCCAGCTCTATGGGCGTGCTACTACCGGCAAGAATAAACTGCCCAACTGCTCCCCTATTATCGACCTCGGAACGGATCATATCCCACAATTCTGAAATACTCTGCCATTCGTCTATCAACCTAGGCGTTGCACCATCCAATAGCGACATGGGCTTAACTTGATACATTTCAAGCGCCTCTCGAAGCACCACAGTATTTCCCAAATCGAGTACCGATTTTGCCTTTTGCTTTGCCGTCGTAGTCTTGCCACACCACTTGGGACCTTCTAACAAAATAGCGCCTTTCCCTTGCAATTTGCGGTGGAGCAAGGTATCTACAATTCGCTGCTTATACTGTACCATAATTGTGAGATTTTAATTCGGCTGCAAAGGTATGAAAATCAAACGAATTACGCAAATTTTCCGCAACTTTTGGAAAAGTTATTCCGCAACTTTTGGCTTTTTCATTCCGCAACTTTTGGAAAAGTTATTCCGCAACTTTTGGAAACTGTCACTAATTTGTATATACAACGTATATACAACGTGCGCACAAATTTGCAATCATTCAATCATTGAATGTGTGGAAACCGCAACCACGCAGCCCCAGTAGGAACGCGGTGCGCCACGTCCCTATTTTTTTACCTAATTTATTGAGTCATGCCTCGAAAAAGTGTACTATTTCGCCAAACGAAGGGTCGAAAAAGTGTGGTTTGTGGCAAATTGAAGGGTCGAAAAAGTGTAGAAAATGTTTGGTTGAGTCATCGAAAAAGTGTAACTTTGCGGCGTAATCGATTGTAATTCTGGTTTTTATGAAAAGAAAGATTTATCGGCAATTGCTCAATTGGAAAAACAGCAGATACCGCAAACCTTTGATTTTGCTAGGCGCACGCCAAGTTGGCAAGACTTGGATAATGCAACATTTCGGCAAAAATGAGTACAAAAAAATTGCCTACATCAACTGCGACGACGAGCCGCGAATGAAAGAGATGTTTGCGCTCGACTACGACATTCCCCGCATTTTGCTCACTGTTCAGGCTATCACGGGTGTGAAAGTTACGCCACACGATACACTCCTAATTTTTGACGAAATTCAAGAAGTGCCTCGTGCATTGCATAGTCTGAAATATTTTCAGGAGAAAGCCCCCGAATATCACGTGATGGTGGCTGGTTCGTTGCTTGGCGTAACGTTGGGCGCAGGTCAGTCGTTCCCCGTTGGCAAGGTAAACATGTTGCGAATGTATCCAATGGATTTCGAAGAATTTCTCGATGCTACTGATAATCAAGATTTTAACCACATTCTTCACTCTGGCGATTGGTCACTGATAAAACTGATGCAGCCAAAAATAGTTGAACTTTTGCGTCAGTACTATTTTGTTGGTGGCATGCCAAATGTGGTAGCCGAATTTGTTGAAAATGCCGATTTGGCGCAGGTTCGGCAACTACAACGGAGTATTCTAGAGGCCTATCTGCGCGACATTTCAAAACACACATCGCCAACCGAATCGGTGCGCATTCGTCAGGTTTTTAACGCATTGCCAATGCAACTTTCGCGCGAAAATAAAAAATTCATCTACGGCGCATTGAAAAAAGGGGCGCGCGCAAAAGATTTTGAATTGGCTATTCAGTGGCTGCTCGACGCTGGGCTTGTTTACAAAGTAAATCGCATAAAAGAGGCGCGGCCGCCTTTGAAATTTTACGAAGATTTTGACGCATTCAAACTCTTTGCTCTCGATTGCGGTTTGTTGGCTTGCTTGGCCGATGCCCCTGCCGACCAAATGCTTGTTGGCAACAATGTTTTTACCGAATTTAAGGGTGCTTTCACCGAACAATATGTGGCACAACAGCTGATTAGTGCCGACATTGTGCCGTATTACTGGAGCAACGACAAAACGCCCGCCGAAATTGATTTTGTTGTTCAGCGTGGCGAACGCATAGTGCCAATAGAGGTGAAAGCCGAAGAAAATGTGCGCTCGTTTTCGCTTTCGCAATTTATAAAAGACAATCCAAGTTTGAAAGGGCTGCGCATTTCGATGATGCCTTATGTCGACCAAGGCTGGATGGAAAACATTCCGTTAGTGTCGGTTTGTTCGTATTTTTCTTGCTAATTCCTCGAAAAAGTGTATCATTTCGCCAAATGAAGGGTCGAAAAAGTGTGGTTTTGGGCAAATTGAAGGGTCGAAAAAGTGTAGAATAGTGACATAATCGTTTGATTTTTAAGATTTTGGCAAAAAAAACAAACGAAGACACTCGGTGCTGCCTTGCTTTCGTCACCCTCACGAAATTTTTAGTGCATTTTTTTGGTAACAAAAAAATTACTACCTTTGCGGCGTCGTTCGAGCGAGGGCGACACACAAAAATAAAAAAAATACAGACATTAGGTTTCGGCATCGCTAAGGTGCTGAATTAAAAGGGAATCAGGTGCGAATCCTGAACAGACCCGCTGCTGTAAGTTACACAAAAAAGTGTTTGGCAAACAGGCCACTGCAACGCAAAAAGCGTGTGGGAAGGCGTCAACCATTTGTAACAAGTCAGAAGACCTGCCAATGCTCCAAAGATCAAGCACGCTCTCGAGGAATAGAGCCAATTGATGACCGCCACCAATGCCAACATGCGTTTGCTGCGCGGCGTACACAATTATCCACAAGGACTGCTGATTTTTGAAACACGCAGCCCTTATTTTTTTGCAACAACTTTTTGCCTAACAAACTATTTTTTCTGCCAAATAAAAAAGTGTAGGCAAAACAATGGGATTTTGAGTGCAGAAATCCCATTTTATAGAAAATAGATAAGGTAGGTTCTAAAAATTATCTTTGCAAGAATTTTTGAATTATAATCGAGCAGATTTTTTTTGATTTTCGAAGGCGCAGGGTGTTCTGTGACTGAGAAAAGACAAAAAAGATCCGATTAGAAACGAAAATTCGCAAAGAGCGATCAAAAATCGCAAAAACATCTAGTAACTTACCAAAGAAAAAAATATAAAAGCGTAGAATTTTTAGAACCTACCTAAACAACTGATATTCAACTAATTAAATTTTCAAAACAATGAGAAAAATTACTCTTTTTGCAGCAGCAATGTTTACACTTGCTGCCAATGCCGAGGTCTTCACACTCGACCTCACAACTGCCACAAACCAAGCGGGAACAGCGGTAGCCTATACAACCGACGATTCGCCCGTCTTCAATGGCAACTTGAAAGACACATGGACTGGCACATTGTCCGACGCTGCCGATGACAGCCTCATTTGGGCGAACAATGGTAAATTCCGTTTTGCACACTCTGCCATTCCAACTTATTCGTCGTGGAGCGGTTTCACCATCTCGAAACACGCAAGCGACACGCTCAGTCAGTTCACCTGCGCTGCCAAGGGCGGCACGGCTGGCGTTGGCACGCCATTCATTGTTGGCTACTACTCGGAGTATGGTGGCACGCTGTCGACAAAAATGTCATTCGATGGCGAATATCAGCCACAAGAAATTCAAATTTGCCAAAATGGTTACACACTTTCGTCGATGAAAAATGGCGATAGTTATGCAAAAAAATTCACCGAAAACGACACGCTTTCGCTCATCATTGCTGGCTACGATGCCACCGACAAAGAGACTGGTAGCGTAACCTATTATCTTGCAGTCGACGGCAAAATGAACGAAGCTTGGGACAAAGTCGACCTCTCGACCATTGGCGCATGCGTTGGGCTCACCTTCCGTATGACCAGCACCGACAATAGCCAATGGGGCATGAACACGCCTGCCTATTTTGCGCTCGATGGTCTGAAAATAAGCGATAACAAAACTGCACTACACAGCGTAAACGCAAACAGCTTGGCAGTCTACACTCACAACGGCTACATCGAGGTAGAAAATGCTAATGCGCCAATCGAAATCTACACACTGCAAGGTTTCCGTCTTTTCTCCACCACCGAAACCACCATCAGCACCGAAACATTGCCTGCAGGCATCTATGTGCTGAAATGCGGCAACGCGACAGTGAAAATTGTCAAGTAAAAATTAGCCCTCCATAAGAAAATCGGCTCCCAAACATCGTTTGGAAGCCGATTTTTCATTCTATAATTCGATGATTCAATGATTAATCTCGAACGCTTTCCGCAAATCGTCCACTCGGTCAAGTTTTTCCCAAGTGAACAACTCTACATCGATGTCAATTTCGTGCGTGGCATTGTAGGGCGAACTGAAATGTTTGTGAACCACTTCGTTTTTGCGGCCAAAATGTCCGTAAGCAGCCGTTTCGCTGTAGATTGGACAGCGCAGTTTCAAATCGCGCTCAATCGCACCTGGGCGCAAGTCGAACAGTTCGTTCACTTTTTGGGCAATCTCGCCATCGGTCAGAGCCACATGCGCCGTGCCGTAGGTGTTCACATACACATTGATAGGCTCAGCCACACCAATGGCATACGAAACCTGCACTAGCACCTCGTCGGCCACGCCTGCAGCAACCAAGTTTTTGGCAATATGGCGCGCCGCATAAGCCGCCGAACGGTCCACTTTCGAAGGATCTTTGCCCGAGAATGCTCCACCACCGTGTGCGCCTTTGCCACCATAGGTATCGACAATTATTTTGCGTCCCGTAAGTCCCGTGTCGCCGTGCGGACCGCCAATCACAAATTTTCCCGTAGGATTAACCCACAACGTATATTTGTCGTCGAGATATTGGCTGAATTCTGGGTGTTTTTCGAACACGCGCGGAATCAAAATGGTCTGAACATCGTGCTTAATTTTCTGCTGCATGGCGCTATCGGCCTCGGCTTGCGCTTCGGGCGTGGCGTCTTTTGGCAAAATAAATTCGTCGTGCTGAGTCGAAATGACAATAGTGTGAATGCGCCGCGGGCGGTTGTCGTCGCCATATTCCACCGTAACCTGACTTTTAGCATCGGGGCGCAGATAAGGCATCAGCGTGGTGTTTTTGCGAATATCGGCCAACTCTATCAGCAGTTGATGCGCCAAATCGAGTGTGAGCGGCATGTAGTTGGCAGTTTCGTTGGTGGCATAACCAAACATCATGCCTTGGTCGCCAGCGCCTTGCGACAGTTTATCGGCCTGCGAAACGCCACGATTGATGTCGGCCGACTGCTCGTGAATGGCCGAAAGCACGCCGCAACTCTCGGCATCGAACTGATATTCGCTCTTGGTGTAGCCAATGCGACGAATGGTGTCGCGCGCTACGCCCTGCAAGTCGATGTAGGCATCGGACGAAACCTCGCCGCCAAGCACCACTTGACCCGTGGTAACAAACGTTTCGCACGCCACATGCGACTCGGGATCGAATGCCAAAAGTTTGTCCAAAATGGCGTCCGAAATCTGGTCAGCAACCTTATCGGGGTGGCCTTCCGAAACCGATTCAGATGAAAAAAGATAACCCATAACAATGATTTTTAGGTAGTAAAACAAAAAAGATTGCTTGGGAGAATGTCACGCGAATGCGGACGAAAAAAAACGCGGAAGGGTAACTTCTTTAGCATTTTTTAGCGTGGTTGCAAGCGGTCAAATCTCTCCACAAAATTCGACCGCAAAGATACAATTTTTTCACGAAGAAACAAAAAAATCGTCAGCACAAAATTTTTAGACCATTCAATATGGAATAATTGACATAAAAATTGTAACTTTGCAAATTGTAGGCAAATTTCAAATTGCCCAAAAAACAATTCAACATTTCAACGATTCAACAATTCAACAACTAAAATATGGGTTTTAACGAATTTCTGACCAAAATCTTCGGCAACAAGTCGCAGCGCGATTTGAAGGAGATAATGCCGATTGTAGATAAAATAAAAGCGGTGTATCCCACCATCGAGGCACTGAGCAACGACGAGCTGCGCGCACACTCCGCCGCCATTCGCCAGCGATTGGCCGACACGGTGGCTGCCGAAAAAACGCGCATTGCCGAAATCCGCGCAAAAATTGAGGACACCGACCTCACCGAGCGCGAAAAAATGTATGCCGAAATCGACAAACTCGACAAACAGATTGCCGAAAAACTCGAGACTGCTCTCGACGAGGCACTGCCCGAGGCTTTCGCCATAATGAAAGACACCGCACGCCGCTTCAAAGAAAACGAAACCATAGAGGTAACAGCCACAGATTTCGACCGCAACTTGGCTGCCAAGTTCGATTTTGTGGAGATCGAAGGCGACCGCGCCATTTTCCACAACGAATGGGAAGCTGGCGGCAACATGCTAAAATGGGACATGGTGCACTACGATGTTCAACTCATCGGCGGCGTGGTGCTGCACAAAGGCAAAATTGCCGAAATGGCCACGGGCGAAGGTAAAACACTGGTCGCTACACTGCCTGTGTTCCTCAACGCGCTCACTGGCAACGGCGTACATGTGGTTACGGTGAACGACTATCTGGCCAAGCGCGACTCGGAGTGGATGGGGCCGCTCTACATGTTCCACGGATTGAGCGTGGATTGCATCGACAAACATCGTCCAAATAGCGACAACCGCCGCCAAGCCTACAATGCCGACATCACTTTCGGAACAAACAACGAATTTGGTTTCGACTATCTGCGCGACAATATGGCAACCAATCCGCTCGATTTGGTACAACGCCAACACAACTACGCCATTGTCGACGAGGTGGACTCGGTGTTGATTGACGACGCCCGCACGCCACTCATCATTTCTGGTCCTGTACCAAAAGGCGAAGACCAACTTTTCGACGAATACTGCCCACGCGTGGAGAATCTGGTGAAGCAGCAAACCGTCATGGCTACACAATTGTTGGCCGAGGCGCGCCAAAAACTTGGCAGCGACGACAAAAAAACGCACGAAGAGGGCGCACTGGCGCTATTCCGCAGCTACAAAGCACTGCCAAAAAACAAACCGCTCATCAAATTTCTGAGCGAACAAGGTGTGAAACAGCAAATGCTGAAAACCGAAGAGTACTACATGCAAGAAAACAACAAATACATGCATGTGGCAACCGATCCGCTCTATTTTGTGATCGATGAACAGCACAACTCCATCGAATTGACCGATAAAGGCATCGAGGAGCTGACCAGAAAAACCGACGACCCAACTTTCTTCGTTCTGCCCGATGTTGGCGCAGAATTGTCCGAGATTGAAAACGAAAATCTTTCGAAAGAGGAAAAACAGGCCAAGAAAGACGAAATTCTACAAAACTACGCCATCAAATCGGAACGCGTGCATACGGTGAACCAACTGCTGAAAGCCTACACACTGTTCGAACGCGACGATCAATATGTGGTTATCGACAACAAAGTGAAGATTGTCGACGAGCAGACTGGTCGTATAATGGAAGGCCGCCGCTACAGCGATGGTCTGCACCAAGCCATCGAGGCCAAAGAGCATGTGCAAGTGGAAGCGGCAACGCAAACATTTGCCACCATCACGCTGCAAAACTATTTCCGTATGTACCACAAGTTGGCTGGCATGACGGGTACTGCCGAGACCGAAGCGGGCGAGTTTTGGGACATCTACAAACTCGATGTTGTGGTGATTCCTACCAATCGTCCCGTGGCGCGTATCGACATGGACGATCGTATCTACAAAACCAAACGCGAAAAATACAACGCCGTCATCGAAGAGATTGTTGAGATGGTGGCGCAAGGGCGTCCTGTGCTGGTCGGCACCACTTCGGTCGACATTTCGGAACTTTTGAGCCGCATGCTCACCCTGCGCAAGATAAAACACAATGTTTTGAATGCCAAACTTCACCAAAAAGAGGCCGACATTGTGGCTGAAGCAGGTCGTGCTGGCACGGTAACCATCGCCACCAACATGGCAGGTCGTGGTACCGATATCAAACTCACGCCCGAAGTGCGCGAGGCAGGCGGTTTGGCCATCATTGGTACCGAACGCCACGAGAGCCGCCGCGTCGATCGTCAGTTGCGCGGTCGTGCAGGCCGTCAGGGCGACCCAGGCACCTCAGTGTTCTACGTTTCGCTCGAAGATAAACTGATGCGTCTGTTCGGTTCGGAACGCATTTCGAAGATAATGGACCGACTCGGTTTTGAGCAAGGCGAAAGAATCGAACACCCGATGATTTCGAAAAGCATCGAACGCGCCCAGAAGAAAGTCGAGGAAAACAACTTCGGTATCCGCAAACGCCTGCTCGAATACGACGATGTGATGAACTCGCAGCGTAATGTGGTCTACGGTCGCCGCCGCCATGCCCTGATGGGCGAACGCATTGGCGTAGACATTGTGAACACACTCTACGATGCCGCCGAAAACATTGTGCTCGACGCTGCCGATGCCAACGACTACGAGGGCATGAACAACGAACTGCTCTCCGTATTCGCCATGGACGCGCCATTCGATGCCGAGACATTCCGCTCGAAACGCGCCAACGCACTAGTTGACGATGTGGCAGACGCTGCCTACGCCGCCTTCAAACGCAAAATGGACAAGATGGCCGAAATTGCCTATCCCGTAATCAAACAAGTGTACGAAAAACAGGGTCAGCAGTACGAAAACATCTTGATTCCGATAACCGATGGTAAACGAATGTTCAACATTCCAGTGAACCTGAAACTTGCCTACGAAACGCAAGCCAAAGAGGTGGTTAAAGCGTTCGAAAAAGCGGTACTGCTCATCACCATCGACGAGGCTTGGAAAGAACACCTGCGCGAACTCGACGACTTGCGCACCTCGGTACAAAATGCGTCGTACGAGCAGAAAGATCCACTGTTGATCTACAAACTCGAATCGTACAATCTGTTCAAAAACATGATTGACGATGTGAACCGCAAGGTAACGTCCATTTTAATGCGCGGACAGATTCCAGTGCGCGAGCCAGAGCAAGTGCGCCAAGCCGAGCAAAAACGCTCCGACTACAGCCGCTATAGCACACGAAAAGACGACTTCAGCCGCTCGAATGGCGACCCAACCAAGCAGGACACGCGCCAACAGCAGGTTACTCAACCAATCCACGCCGAAAAGACCGTTGGACGCAACGATCCTTGCCCATGCGGCAGTGGCAAAAAATACAAAAATTGCCACGGAAAAGGATTGTAAGTTAAGAGCATAGATCTTAAGAAAATAGATTGTAGGGACGCGCCACGATGTGCGTCCCTATTTTTTTGTGTGCTATTCAACAGGCTCGCCATCTCAATCTTCAAGTTTTCAAAATGAACAATTAGAGGTAGGCTCTAAAAATTATACGCGTTTATTGTTTTCTTTGGTAAGTTACTAGATGTTTTGCAGTTTTGACCGCTCTTTGCGAATTTTCGTTTCTAATCGGTGTCTTTTTCGAGTTTTTTCAGTTACAAGCCACCTTGCGCCCTCAAAAAACTCTTTCAAAAATAGTGCAAGTCGAATGCAATAAAGTTCACTTTAATTGCTGAGACGCAGCCTATTTTATCAAATCTGCTCGATTATAATTCAAAAATTCTTGCAAAGATAATTTTTAGAACCTA
>CAVFDI010000058.1:0-2732 GCA_963621145.1 Paludibacteraceae bacterium
ACTTGCTACTTTTTACACATTAAATCTGAAATGCATAATGTCGCCATCTTGCACCAGATAGTCTTTGCCTTCGACTGCCAGTTTGCCTGCCTCGCGCACAGCGGCTTCGCTACCATAATGCACAAAATCGTCGTATTTTATCACTTCGGCACGAATGAAACCTCGTTCAAAATCGGTGTGAATAATGCCCGCACATTGTGGCGCTTTGTAGCCTTCGCGGAAAGTCCACGCACGCACTTCGTCGCTGCCAGCGGTGAGGAAAGTCTTGAGGTTCAGCAGGTTATACGCCGCTTTTATCAATCGTGCCACGCCCGATTCTTTCAGTCCAACCTCTTCGAGGAACATCTGGCGCTCTTCGTAGGTTTCGAGTTCGGCAATCTCCGATTCGATTTTTGCGGCGAGCACCAAAACTTCGGCATTTTCGTCTTTCACTGCCTCGCGCACTGCCTCAACATAGTGGTTGCCCGTGGCAGCCGACGCCTCGTCAACATTGCAAACGTACATCACGGGTTTGGCGGTGAGCAGAAACAGTTCGTGAGCAATGGCCTGCTCGTCTTTGGTCTCGAGCGCCACGGTGCGAGCCGCTTTGCCCTGTTCCAATGCAGCCTTGTAGCGCATATAGACCTCGAGCGCCGCTTTGGCTTGTTTGTCGCCGCCCGATTGCGCCTGCTTTTGCACTTTTTGAATGCGACTGTCGAGTGTCTCTAGGTCTTTTATCATCAACTCAGCATCGATTATCTCTTTGTCGCGCACAGGGTCGACCGAACCATCGACATGCACCACATTCGGGTCGTCGAAACAGCGCAAAACATGCAAAATGGCATCAGTTTCACGAATATTTGCAAGAAATTTATTGCCAAGACCTTCGCCTTTGCTTGCGCCTTTCACCAATCCAGCGATGTCGACAATCTCGACCGTAGTAGGAATTACACGCTCGGGTTTGCAGAGTTCGGCAAGACGCACCAAACGTTCGTCGGGCACAGTGATGACGCCCACATTTGGCTCGATGGTACAAAAAGGAAAATTGGCCGATTGCGCTTTGGCATTCGAAAGACAGTTGAAAAGCGTTGATTTTCCGACGTTGGGCAAACCAACGATTCCGCATTGTAGTGACATAAAAAAAATTGATAATTGACAATTGATAATTTTTTGAAGACTGCCCTGGAACGTTTCCAAACCACGACCAATTGCAGCCCGTAATCTAAAATAGCCCAAGTCTTGCTACTTTGCAGCTAAAATAGAGTGCAAAATTACAATTTTTTGCCCATTCGGCATTTTTTTGTCCGAAAATTTGTGTAGTAAAAAAACAAAGTGTAATTTAGCCGTCGAATTAGTTAGAACACAATAAACCACAAAATTTTTTATACCATGAAAAAAACACTATTATTTTTTGCCGCTTTGCTGTGTACAGCAAGCGCATGGGCTGGCGCAGGATTTTTTGGAGATGGGGCCGTCAGTCCGTTGAAATTGAAAGTCGATGACAATGCAAAAAGTTACACTTGGAATTCTTCAGGTGTATCAGCCATTGCTCTAGGCGAAATCAAGTCACTCTCTATCACCTCGTATGCGGTGCAAGTTTGGAAAGATGGGGGCAACATCTGTTCAAGCAAAATGCAGTATCGTGTTTACAAAACTAGCGAAACCGCAGGCGATTGGCAAGACATTACTGGCACTTGGAAAAGCGAAAATGGTAAGAACCAAGTTTGGGGAACGAAAACAGATGCGAACAAAGATGTAACACCAGCAACACCAGGAGAGTACAAACTCGAAATTCAGTTCATTTCTACGGGTAGCGAAAATTCTACTAATGATTGTACCTCAACTTTTACGCTTAACAATGGCGGAAAGTATTACACTATCAACTTCACTATTCCAACGCCATCTGTTCCGTATGTAATTTTCAGCGAAGATATGCCTACCACTGTAGAAGCAGGCACCGAAGTCGCTCTGAGCGCCACCAGCGAAAACTTCAGTGGCGAGGTTTCGTATGCCTATTCGGTAAAAGTGCCTGATGCTGAAGGTTTTGCTGCCATCGATGGAACTTCGTACACACCAACTACTGTTGGCACCTACACACTGAAAGTGGTTGCTACCGCTGGCAAAGAATCGGCCGAAAAAGAGATGAAACTCACCGTAAAAGCGGCTGCTATCGACATCACCATTCGCGTGCAAATTCCCACTGGCATGACGGGCTGGGATTATTCTGTTGCCCCATACCTCTATAATTGGAAAGAAGAGGATGGAATTGCGGGAAATTTTGTTGCAATGACTTCGGAAGACGACAACTGGTACAGCGCAACCGTACATGCAGCGACTATCAACTTTATTGTTGTAAATGGTAATAACTGGAACGGCGATGCGCGCCAAACAGTAGATGTGGAAGGCGTAACAGCCAGTGGTTGTTATACTTTGGGCAATGCTTCTGGTAAAAAATCTGTTACCTCAACAATCTGCCCATCGACCGAGCCAAGCGTGGTATTCGATGGCGTGCCTTCTACGGCAATAGCAGGCGAAGCAATTACATTGACATCCACATATCAAAATTTCTCGACCGAACCAACGATAACATATTCGGTAAAAGCACCTGATGCTGCAGATTTTACCACCATCGAAGGAACTTCGTACACACCAACTACTGTTGGCACCTACACACTGAAAGTGGTTGCTACCGCTGGCGAAGAATCGGCCGAAAATACGCTGAATGTTACTGTAACCACCAAGTACTATCTTGC
>CAVFDI010000058.1:3264-10051 GCA_963621145.1 Paludibacteraceae bacterium
TACACAGTTACCTTCACGCTCGATGTTACAGCTGGCACGCTCAATGCAAATGCCGTTAGAACCGATGTTACGCCAACAAGCATCGACAATGCTGCTGCAGTAAGCGTTTATGCCGAAAATGGCACCATCTATGCCGAAGGCGCAATGCGCATCTACACCATTTCGGGTATCGATGTAACCGAACAAAACGGTCAATTGCAAGGCATTTATGTAGTGAAAACTAGCGGTAAAATAACCAAAGTGGTTGTTCGATAACCTATAGATTAGAGTTTATAGGTTAGAGATTATAGAAAGGCGGCTTTCAAAATTTTGAAAGCCGCTTTTTTATTCTTGAAAAATCAATTCACAAATGCAATATTTTGCGTAACTTTGTCGCCAGATTTTTTTTGCAGTACGCAAAACTTTCAGATTTAACGAACTTCACAAACTTAATCTCATGTTTCGTCACATTGTTTGTTTCAAGCTGGCCGATAGCACGCCAGAAAAATGCGCCAAAGCGCGCGAAGTGCTTCTCTCGATGCGCCAAAACGTACCACTAGCGAAGCACATCGAAGTCTACATTGACCAACTGCACTCGTCGCGCTCGTTCGATGTCATGCTGCAGGTCGATCTCGCCTCGTTTGCCGACCTCGACGCCTATCAAAACGATCCGTACCACTGCGATGTGGTGAAAAAACACATGCACGCTGTGGCCGAACGCAGCATTGCAATGGATTTTGAATTATGATTAACCTCGTAAAACTGCTGCTTCCGCTGCTTTCGGTGGCGGCTCTTGGTTCGTGCCAAAACACACGCACTGCAGCGCATTCTACCGAGACTGCCATGACCATTCCAACGTTCAACGCCGACTCGGCCTACGCTTTTGTGCAGCACCAAGTAGATTTTGGAGCGCGCGTGCCAGCCACCGAGCCGCATGCTGCCTGTGCCGATTATCTTGCCGCAACGCTGGCGCAATTTGGTGCGCAAGTGGAGATTCAGCAGGGCGAAATGCCACTCTATTCGGGCGAAATGAAGCCTTTGAAAAATATCATCGCACACTACAATACGGCTGCGAAACGGCGCGTTTTGCTCTGTTCGCATTGGGATTCGCGCCCATTTGCCGACCAAGATGCCAATCCAGCCAATTGGCACACGCCAATTCTAGGAGCCAACGATGGCGCAAGCGGCGTGGGCGTGCTTTTGGAAATTGCACGACAACTGCAATCGACGCCCGCCGAAATTGGTGTCGACATCATCTTTTTCGATCTCGAAGATTGGGGCGCGCCCGAATTTTACGATGGTCCGCAAAACGAACATTCGTGGTGTCTTGGCTCGCAATTTTGGGCAAAAGAGGCTAAAAAATCGGGCTATCGTGCCAATTATGGCATTCTGCTCGACATGGTTGGTGCACCAGGAGCGCAATTTCGCCGCGAGATAATTTCCGACCATCACGCTCGTAGCACAGTTGATAAGGTCTGGAACACAGCGCAATCGCTCGGCTTCGGCTCTACTTTTCTCGACGAACGAGGCGGCGGCATCACCGACGACCACTGCTATGTGAACATTGTGGCTGGCATTCCGTGCATCGACATCATTCAGTACAATCCCTTCAGTGCAACAGGCTTTGCCGACTATTGGCACACGCTAAACGACGACATGCGCAACATCGACCGCCGCACGCTTTACATAGTTGGGCAGACCCTTTTGCAAGTGATTTACAGCGAAAAAATCACTCAATAATTCGATGATTTATCTCAACCTATCTTGCAAAAATCGCCGTTTGGCATAGGCAAAAAAGAACGCAATGCCCAAGGCATTCACCGCCACGGCAATCCAGAACGCCAAATGATAGCCTGCCTGTTCGGCCGCCATGCCGCCCAAAAGCACGCCTGCACCCACGCCCAAATCCCACGAGGTGAACATGGTGCTGTTGGCTGTGCCACGCTGACAATTTTCAGCTAAATTGATGAACATAGTCTGAAAAGCGGGAAACATCAATCCGTTGCCGATGCCGATGACAAAAGGCGTAATGTAGTAAGCCACAGGCGATTGCACCGCGGCAAAAAGTGCGTAACCACACAACGAAATAAGCACGCCAATCGACACATTTTGCACCACACGCCCGCGTCGCAGCAGTTGGCTGCCAAAAGTACGCGAAAGCATCAATCCAACGGCAAAAAGTGCGAAAAATGCGCCCGTTCCGCCAGTTATTCCTAACTCCTCTTTTCCGTAGATGGCAACATAAGTCGACAAAATGCCGTACGAAAACGCCAAGCAAATCACCGAAATGCTCTGACTCCAACCTTTCAGCAGAAAAAATCGGTCGAGCGAAATAGCGCGTTTTTCAACCACAGGCGTGCGCGGCGCAGTCTTCACCGTGGCATCGACCACAAAACCAATGCCCGCCGACACCAACGAAAGCAGAAAAATCAGATCGAAATTATGATAGGCGTTGTATAGATAGATGGCTGCCGTGGGACCAATGGCAGTGGCAATGTTGTTGCTAAGTCCGTAATAACCAATACCTTCGGCTCGGCGGCTCGATGGCAGCACATCGATGGCGACTGTGCTATTTGCCACCGTGGTTGCTCCAAATGGCGCGCCATGAAGCGTGCGCACCACAGCAAAAAGCAGCAACGAGCCCGCCGCAAAATAGCCCGCAAAAATCACAAAAAAGAGAAAATAGCAGACGAGCAACACCTTTTTTCGCGGCAGTGTATCGACCACAAAACCGCTGAAAGGTCGTACTAGCAAGGCCGTGAGCGTGTAGCCCGACAGCACTATGCCGATCACCTGCTTGTTGGCGCCAAAAGTGTCGTTCAAATAGATGGGCAGCAGCGGCATCAACAGCATAAAAGCAAAGTAGAGCAGAAAATTCGCCGTCCACAACTTCACATAATTGCTATTCCACAAACGCTCCAATTCCTAATGAACAATAAAAAGTGAATAATGAAAAATAACCACGTAACTAGTTCATTGTCAATTATCAATTGCCAATTATTCTGCCCATGAGCGTTGCAGCGCTGGCATCGGTTATTTCAACCATCACAAGGTCGCCAATTTTGCTATTACCTTTGGCGAAAACCACGGTTTTGTTTTGCGATGTGCGCCCACACATGTCGTCGGCCGAGCGTTTGGAGCGTCCTTCGACCAAAACTTCGAAAGTCTTGCCAACATCGCGTCGGTTCGAAGCAAGGCTCAACTCCTGCTGCAGAGCGATTATCTCGTTCAAACGGCGCACTTTTTCCTCTTCGCTGATATTGTCGGGCAGATGTTTCGACGCAAAAGTGCCTGGTCGCTCCGAATATTTGAACATAAATGCGGTGTCGAAACCAACTTCGCGCATCAGGCTGAGCGTTTGTGCGTGGTCGTCGAGCGTCTCGCCATGAAAACCGCAAAACACATCGGTGCCGATGGTTGCTTCTGGCACAATGCGACGAATGGCAGCAATGCGATCCAAATACCATTCGCGCGTATATTTTCGGTTCATCGCCTTGAGCACTGCGTTGCTGCCGCTCTGCACAGGCAAATGAATGAATTTGCACACATTCGGATAGCGTGCAATCACCTCGAGCGTGGCGTCGCTCATATCTTTCGGGTGCGATGTGGTGAAACGAATGCGCATGTCGGGTGCAGCCAGCGCCACAGTCTCCAAAAGATGCGGGAAATCGACTATTTCGCCATCTTCTTTTTCGTATCGATACGAATTGACATTCTGACCAAGCAGCGTAACCTCCTTATAACCACGCTTTTGCAGATCGGCAACCTCGTCCAAAATGCTCTGCACATCGCGACTGCGCTCACGGCCGCGCGTGTAAGGCACAATGCAGTACGAGCAGAAATTGTTACAACCGCGCATAATGCTCACGAAGCCCGAAATGCCGCCTCCAATGCGCCTTGGCAGCACATTGCGATAGGTTTCGGTGGTCGATAGTTCTATGTTAATGGCTTTTTCGCCACGCATGGCAGCGCCAACAAGATTAGGCAGATCGAGATAGGCATCTGGACCCGCCACAAAATCGACACCACACTGCTCTATCAGCTGATTTTTCACACGTTCAGCCATGCAACCAATCACACCAATTATAACACGATGTTTGCGCCGCAGCGGCTGAAAATTTTGCAATCGGCCAAGCACACGCTGTTCGGCATTGTCGCGTATCGAGCAGGTATTCACTATGATGCAATCGGCCTCGTCGAGCGCGTCGGTCAGCTCAAATCCGCACGAATACATAATGGCCGCCACCACTTCGCTATCAGCCACATTCATCTGGCAACCATAAGTCTCAATGAAGAGTTTTTTCATTTTTTGAGAAAATTGATTTGGTCTTTTTTGTCGAAAAAATTCTTGCAAAATTACTCTTTTTTGTCGAAAAATGGCGGCTTTTGGAGTGGCCGAAAAAGTTTTCAACAAAAAAATATGTCAAAATGGTTGTTGGTTGAAAAAAAATGTCTACCTTTGCAACCCGAAATTTTCGGAATTATTTGAAACAATAAAACCAGTATAGAGATGAAAAGAACGTTTCAACCATCGAACAGAAAACGCAAAAACAAACATGGTTTCCGCGAAAGAATGGCCTCGGCCAATGGTCGTCGCGTGCTGGCTTCGCGCCGCGCACATGGTCGTAAGAAACTGACCGTTTCTGACGAATATTGCAAGAAAGCCTAATGTTTTTCGGCTTGCTTCGGTGGGCTGAACAAGTTTTTTGCTGCAAGAGAAGCGGAGGCGCGGCCTTTGCTTTTTTTGTGTGTCCAAAAAAATGCGTAACTTTGTGGTCGAACCTGACCTCGATTCTAAATTCTTAATTCAAAATTAGATGAAGACATTTTGGAACTTTCTCAAAAGCAAATTTTTCTGGATAAATATCGCCGTAGCCATCGTTTTGGTGCTGGTAGTGGTAACCATTGTGCTGGCATCGCTCAAAAAATTCACGCTCCACGGCGAAGAGATTGAAGTGCCTGACCTACGCGGGCTCTACACCGAAGAAGCCGACATGACGCTGAAAAAGCTCGGTCTTTCGTACGAGGTGGTCGATTCCGTCTACGTGCGCGACCGTTTAGCTGGCGAGATTGTAGACCAAGTGCCCGACGCTGGAGGACACGTGAAACTCGGACGCAAAATCTACCTCACCATCAACGCCAAAAGCGAAAAACGCGTATCGCTGCCCGACCTTACCAACTACCCCAAACGCCAAGCCATTGCCACGCTCGAAGCCATCGGATTTCGCGTGGAAAAGGTGGAATATCAACCTTCGGAATTTGCTGGGCTGGTGATGGAAGTGCGCTGTGGCGGCTCGGCAGTGCAAGCAGGCGACCGTCTGCGCGACGGTAGCAGCCTCACGCTGGTTGTTGGTGAAGAATCGATAGGCGAAACCGCCTACACGCCCGATGTGAAAGGCCTCACGGCCGACGAAGCCACCGAAGCCATCACGCAAAATCGCTTTGTGATTGGCGCCATTGAATACGACGAAACACCCACCGACGATGCCGATCGCGCACTGTTTTTCGTCTACCGCCAATCGCCACAAGCAGGGAGTGCCTACGTTACGGGCAAACGCATCGACATTTTCCTTTCGAAAGATGCAACCAAAGTCGACACTAAAGCCGACCAAGGAGCAATGGACGAGAATTTCTTCGAATAAAAAAATGTCCGATCCGAACGACATAGAATCACTCGAATTGCTCGACGATGACGATGAGTCGCTCGTTGCGCCCGAACGCTACGAACATCGCCACTACACAGTCGACAAAGGTCAAGCACTTCTGCGCATCGACAAATATCTGTCGGGCGTAATGCCCAACACTTCGCGCAATCGCATTCAAGAGGCTGCCGACGCAGGCGCCATTCTTGTGAACGGCAAGCCCGTGAAATCGAACTACCGTGTGAAGCCGCTCGACGAAATCAGCCTCGTCCTCGACCACCCAAAAACGGACTATACCATTGTGGCTCAGGACATTCCGATTGATGTAGTTTACGAAGACGACGATCTTCTGGTGGTAAATAAACAACCAGGATTGGTGGTTCACCCAGGGTTTGGTAATGTCGATGGCACGCTGCTCAACGCCATTGCTTGGCACCTGCGCGACGATCCCAAATTCGACGCCAACGATCCGCGCATCGGTCTGGTTCACCGCATCGACAAAGATACTTCGGGACTGCTACTGATAGCCAAAAACGAAGACGCCAAGGCACGACTTGCGCTGCAATTTTTCAACAAAACCACCGAACGCACCTACAACGCACTGGTTTGGGGCGTGGTGAAAGACGACGAAGGCACTATCGATGGCGCACTTGGGCGTGATCCGCGCGACCGCAAGTCGTTCACCGTTCTGCCCGACGACAATCCCACTGCCAAACATGCCGTTACGCACTATCGTGTGTTGGAGCGATTTGCCTACACCACGCTGGTGGAATGTAAACTCGAGACTGGGCGCACGCACCAAATCCGCGTCCACATGAAGCACATCGGCCACACGCTTTTCAACGATGCTCACTATGGCGGCGACGAGGTGCTGAAGGGCGTTCGCACCGCCAAATACAAGCAATTTGTGCAGAATTGTTTTGAGCTCTGTCCGCGCCAAGCACTGCATGCCAAAACACTCGGTTTCGAACACCCCACTACCCACCAATGGATGCAGTTCGATAGCGCACTGCCGCACGACATGCAATCGCTCATCGAAAAATGGCGCAAATACACGCCAGCACAGGAATCGTAACACACAAAAATCCCCATTTTTGCCAATCGAAAATTTGTTGAAAACGTAAATTTTGGACTTCAATTCCAAATTTTACGCGAAAAAATGGAGT
>CAVFDI010000059.1:0-9914 GCA_963621145.1 Paludibacteraceae bacterium
AAGTTCCTTCTTTTTTTAATCTAAAAATTTGGCATTTTTGTCCACCCGTGTGCAACAAAACATATTTCATTCGTTCAAAGCCATGTGTTACCTGCAGCGAGCCTCTAGAATCACCAGCACGTAAATAGCAAATGCCTTTTTCAATCATTTGGCATCGTTTTTCATCGGTCGCATGATTTACAAGCACCATAGCCTCGTTCGGCATTTCCGACATTTTTCGTAGCATTTTTTTTGCAATTTCTGAATCTTCTATTTCACGACGTCGGCGAATACTCAAAATAACACATAGTCAAATCTGCATTTACATCGTTTATTACTGCTCGATGAACATTTTTGTGCGTTTGCAGCATATGAAAAAGCATAGCACCACCGCCAACAAATGGTTCAATGTAAGTTACATCTTCCCATTTGTCAAAATCCGCCGGCAGTAATGCCTCAATTTGCTCCAAAAGTTGCGTCTTGCCACCAACCCATTTAAGAAAAGGCTTTGCTTGTCGCATTTTCATTTCAAATTAGCAATAATTACTCTCCAACCGCAGCCTCTACCGCCACAGAATCAACTGCGGCAGCATCGGGCGTGTGAAACGGCAGACCAATGCACGCAAGCATGTCGGTGAAGTAAAGCACAACGGCCAAAACCACAATCACAGCCAGCGAAATGTAAAGCACTTTTTGCCAAGTAGGCATGCCGCGTTTCACAAACGGATCTTGCAGATTCAGTTTCGGGAATGTGGCCAATTTGGTGAGCGTAGCACCAAACAAGATGTTCACAGGAATATTGGCATTCACAGCCCAACCGTTGGCATTCAGTATTGGAGCCAAGTTGCGCCGACGCAGTTTGAGCCACGCCATTATCATCGATGGACCCGAAATAAGCAGCATGATGGCAAAAATTGCCAACGGCATCTGCCACCAAGTGAGGTTCAAAAATCCGGTGATGCACGATGTGAGGAATGCGCCAATGTAGCCTAATGCCATGCCAATAGCGGCAAAAATGCCACAGAACTTGGCAATGTCGAACGCCTGCGCCTTTTTGTCGGCAGCGGGAGCGGTGGCTGCGGCAGCGGTTGTGCTGGTGAGTTTTTCGGTCGATTCCGAAATTTTGCCCGTAACCTCGGTAGTGAGTTTGCTATCTTTTTCGGAAGCAAATTTGTTCACCTGATCTTCGATGAACTTGCCAAATTTGCGGTAGGGCGACCAAAACGCCTGCCCAATGCTTATCGGATTATCGATTATTTTCGTTACGGTGGCGTCCCAATCCAAGCCATCGCGATCGTAGAAGATGGCATTTTTGCCAACGGTAAGGTTGTTCACCTCGCCGCCCGTCATCACCGCCACAATGGTCATGGTTTTGTCCTTCGTTTTCGATGTGCAATCGCAATAAATCAGGAACATGCCGCTGGCCGACGCCATGGTGTTGTGTTTGCCCATGTCCTCCACACGCAGGCAGAGGTCGCAACTACGCTGATCGATAAAGAGCGTGCCTGCTTGGAAAATGGCTTTCGTCTGCGAATCGCGCACATAAAAATCGGAAAATGTTACGAAATTGCGCAACAGCATGTAGAAATCGCGGTAGAGATGCAGCAATTTATCGACCAAGGCGATGGATTCGGCAGCCTCTTTTTCGGCATTATCTTTTTCGACCAGTTCGAGCAACGCAGCTTTTTTGTCCTGTTTCAAGAGTTCGCGAATGGCGTCGATGCCAAGCGATTCCACCGTTTCGCCCTTCTTTTGCGATTGCCAAGTCACATAAGCCGACAGCTTCGCGCCAATTTGCAGCCATTGCTCTTCGCCGATGGTTTTTACTTTCGGGAAATCAACATCGAAAATCAACTTTTTGAGTGTTGCAAAAGCCGTTTCCCAAGCGGGATTGATGCCTCCATCGAGCGGAAGCTGGGCCTGGGCATTTATTCGTGCCAATGGCAAAGTAGCCAATTCTGCCAGACGAGCCGCCAGATTTTGGTTGTTCACGCCCTCGAGCGACGCCACCGAAAGGTCGAGTGTGGCAGCTGTATCAGCATTGATAGCCGCCAATTTGCAACGCACAAAATAGTCGTCAATCTTCTCTTTCAGTGCATTGTAAGCCGCAAGCGCAGCATCAGTATTTTCAGCGTAAGGCAGCGCGCAACGACTGTCGATCCAAGCTACATAGTCGGTCAGAGCCGCATAAAAAGCTTCGATTTTGTCCTTGTCGATGCCGTCCAATCCGCTGCGGTCGGTCAGTGCGCCAAGCGTTTTTATGCAAGCCGCGATGGCACTTTTTTCAGCCTCGTCGTCGGTCGATTGCTCGGTGATGATGCCATCGCCATTGAAGCGCGTTTTGGCATAAATAGCCACCGTGTCCGACGTGTCGGCAATGGTTATTTCGTCCTTTTTCAGTCCAAGATTTTTCAAGATTTCCTTGGCCGAATGGTGGATTTTTTTGCCTTCGTCGGTGGTCTGGTCTATGTCGTCAAGCCGCAGCGTGTCGGAGCGTTTCAGCAGCAAATCGTCGCTTTTCAGCAACGATGTGAGCCATTGTGCAGCCGACACCACTTCGTGAACGCGAATTTTGCCATCGCCGTCGCTGTCCATCAGTTGCAGTGTGCGTTCGTCTATTTCCAGACCTTTCACGGGACAACTCAGCACGGTCCACATCTTTTGGTCGAGTTCGCCAAGGTGCGCAATGTCGCTGCCCGTCTCAATTCTGACGCGTGTAACGCCGCCCACCTGCGAGAATTTCCAATCGTATTTCTTCATATTTTCAGTTATTTAATTTCTGATTTCTAATTTCTAGTTGATTAAGTTTCTCGAAATTGCTCACGCAATTTTTCTGTTTAAAAGTTTGTAGTGATGCGCCATGGCACATCCTTAGTTCGTAGTTGCCTTCGAGCCGCGCCCTATAACTCATAAACTCTAACCTCTCACCTAAAAAATTTCTTTCGAGATTTTTTCCGTCGCGCCCACATGCTGTTTCACATAGTCGCCAGCGTGCAGACCAGCGTCGTGGTCGATGAGCAGCGCAGTGATGCAATCTTCCAAATGGCGATACGAGCCAACGCAAAAGCCGCCACCACATTTTATCAGTTCGCGCGCCTCGCGGAATTTTCCATAATTCGGGCCGAACACTACGGGAATGCCCCACACAGCCGCTTCGAGCGTGTTGTGAATGCCCACGCCAAAGCCTCCGCCCACGTACGCCACGCGCCCATAGCGGTAGAGCGACGACAGCACGCCAATGGTGTCGACCACCAAACAGTTGGCTTTGGCAGCCTGTTCGGGCGTAGCTTGCGAATAGAGCACAAAATTGCAACGCAACTGCGCACAAAGTCTTTCGATGTGCTGCGGCGAAACCACATGCGGCGCTATCACCATGCGGCAAATATCCTTGTTGGCATTGATGTAGCGCGTCAGCATATCCTCGTCGGGTTCCCAAGTGCTGCCCGCAACCAAAACCTTGTGTCCTTCGGCAAAGGCTGCGGCTATGGGCAGATCTTTGGCCGCTGCGGCAATGTCGGCCACGCGGTCGAAACGCGTATCGTCGCCAACAACCACATTTTTCACGCCTATCTTCTCCAACAGATTGCGCGAAGCCTCGTCCTGCACATAGAGTGTGGTGTAGCAGCGCAACATTTTTCTGAAAAATGCGCCGTACCAGCGGAAAAATACCTGCGTCGGACGGAAAATCGACGAAATAATATAGGTGTCGATCGAACGTTGTTTCAGTTCGAAAAGGAAATTTGCCCAAAATTCGTATTTCACAAAAATGACTTTGCTCGGCTGCGCAAGGTCGATAAAATGGCGGGCGTTGCTTGGTGTGTCGAACGGCAGATAGACCACCAAATCCACCTGATCGTAATTTTGGCGCACCTCGTAGCCCGACGGCGAAAAGAACGAAAGCAGAATTTTCTGCTCGGGCTTGTTGCGACGCAAGCGTTCAATCATCGGTCGCGCCTGCTCGAACTCGCCCAGCGAGGCAGCATGAAACCACACGCAACCTTTCATATCGCTCCGTTGCAATGCAGCGAAAGCCGCGCGACCGCCACGATGGCGCGCACGCATTTTTCCGTCGAACAGGGCTGCCACAGCCACATAGGCTTGCATCAGACGAATGCCAAAATTGTAGAGAATATGCATATTTTCAAAAAATTACTTTGCAGAATTACGAAAATACAAAAGTACATTTTTTTTTGCAAATAGCGCATTTTTGCCGACAAAAAAAGCATTCCAAACGATTTTGGAATGCTCTCTTTTTGCTTCGTGCGTGTGGTTTATCGTCTCAAACCAAGTTCTTTGACGATGGCGCGGTAGCGTTCAATGTCCACCTGTTTCAGGTAGTCGAGTTGACGACGGCGTTTGCCAACCAACATGCGCAACGAGCGTTGCGTGCTATGATCTTTGTGATTCGACTTGAGGTGCTCAGTCAAATGGGCAATACGGTAGGAAAACAAAGCAATCTGCGATTCGGGAGAACCCGTGTCAGTGTTAGACTTTCCGTACTTGCCGAAGATCTCTTGTTTTTTTTCTGCGTCTAAATACATAGAAAATGAAAAACTAATGATTAAATAATACTTTTGTTGCCCCAATTTGGGACTGCAAAGGTACGACTTATTTTTTTACCGACCAAATGTTTTGAGAAAAATTTGAGAACAGAGGAGTAAAGACATAGCGTCGAGAGGACAGAAATTGGCAAAAAGTTGCAAAACGACACCCCAAAAAGTGGAAAAAAGTTGCAAAATTATGGTGTTTATACTGGAAAAAAGTTGTAAATTTGCGGCGTAAAAAGTGGAAAAAAGTTGCAAAATTATGCTTAAACGAAAGATTATCAAGCAGTTAGCATATTGGAAAAGAAGTCGCAACAAAAAAGCGCTTCTGATCAAAGGAGCGCGGCAGGTTGGGAAGACCACCGCAGTGCGTCAATTTGCCAAAGAGAACTACAAAAATTTCATCGAGATAAATTTTGAGCAGACGCCCACAGCCAAGCAGGCTTTCGATGGAAATTTGGATGCGCGCACCATTCTAATGAACCTATCGGCAATGGGCTACGGCCCTATGGAACGCGGGAAAACACTGATTTTCTTTGACGAAATACAATCATGTCCCAACGCGCGCACTGCCATAAAATTTTTGGTGGAAGATGGCTCGTACGACTACATAGAATCGGGTTCGTTGCTAGGCATAAACTACAGAGATGTGTCCTCGTTCCCCGTAGGATTTGAACACGAACTGCAGATGTATCCGCTTGATTTTGAGGAGTTTTTGTGGGCTTGCGGCATTGGAAACGATGTAATAAATTTGCTGCGCGATTGTTACACGACGCGCCGTGCTGTGCCAGATTTTTTGCATAAACAGATGATGGAACGCTATCGCCAATATCTGGTCGTTGGAGGCATGCCCGAGGTAGTAACAACCTATCTCGAAAACGCAGATTTTAGCAAAACGATATCGGCACAAAAAGATATTTTGAATGGTTACCGAAACGACATTGCAAAATATGCTGGCGACGACAAAATGCTGGTAAAATCGGTTTTCGACGCCATTCCAGGGCAACTGAGCAAACAGGACAAGCGCTTTGTGCTGGCTTCGATAGAGAAAAATGCTTCGCGCCGAAAATTTGGTGCGCCCACGCAATGGCTTGTCGATGCTGGCATTGCCTACTACTCGTTCAATGTGGGAGCGTTCGAATTGCCTTTCCCAATGCACGAAAATCTGAATCTCTACAAACTATTTTTTGTTGATAGCGGCTTGCTGTGTTCCATGTTTCTCGACCGTGTGCAATCCGAAGTGTTGCTTGGGCAGATTGATGTGAACGAAGGTGCATTGACCGAAAATTTTACAGCAGGCGAATTTGTAAAACATCACATTTCGCTCAACTACTACGACCACAAGAGCAAACACGAACTAGATTTCATTTTCCCAGAGCAAGGTAAAATTAGCATTGCTGAAATAAAATCGGGCAGTAACTACAAACGTCACGCCTCACTCGATATGGCACAACGACTTTTCCCAGAAAAAATCGGTCGTCGCATGGTTTTTGCGCCATACAACACCGAAATTAAACCTGATGGAACAATCTACTATCCACTATACATGACAATGTTCGTGGGAGATTAGCATCACTTTCAGCCATAACCTTTCACTTTTACCCTGTTGATAACTTGTTGAAAACTCACAAATTTCGGTTGAAAAACGGTTGAAAAACGGTTGAAATGGCTTTGAAAAGAAAAATGGCGAGCATGTTGTAAATCGGGAAAATTGCTCTAACTTTGTTTTTTGTACCGAAAACGAAAAAACGGAGCATTAGTGCCAAATTTTCAATCATTTGACAAAAAATCGAAGTAAAGATATGACAACAGACAAAGCCAAACGACGCAAAAACACAATTACCGACATCGACCCTGTGGGCAGAACGAAACCCAAAGCGCTGGAGGTGGAAGAAGCAGTGCTGGGCGCACTACTGATTGACGGCGGCGCAATGAACAAAATAGTGGACATTCTGACACCAGAAACATTCTACAAACCCGAGCACGTGCTGATTTACCGCGCATTGGTGGAACTTTTCAGCAAGGGAGCAGAAGCGGTAGTCGATGTACACACCGTGGTTGAACAACTGCGCAAAGATGAAGCACTCGAAGAGGCTGGCGGACTTCCGTACGTCTACGAGCTTGCCAACAAAGTGGCTTCGTCGGCACACATTGTCTACCATGCGCAAATCATCGCCCAAAAAGCCATTGCGCGCAAACTTATCGACATAACTAGCGAAATTGAGGGCGAGGCCTACGACGAAACCGTGGATGTGGAAGATTTGCTGCAACGAGCCGAAGGACAACTGTTCGAACTGTCGCAAAAGCGTCTGAAAAAGGGTGTAACACAAATCGATCCAGTGATTGAGCAGGCCATTGAGCGACTGAACAAAGCAGCCAAACAGGTTGGCGGCATGAGCGGATTGCCGAGCGGCTTCCACAAATTGGATCAAGTAACTTCGGGTTGGCAAAAATCTGATTTGATAATCATTGCGGCGCGCCCAGCCATGGGCAAAACGGCATTTGTGCTTTCGATGGCAAAAAATATAGCAGTCGATCAAAAAGTTCCCGTGGCAGTATTTTCGCTCGAGATGTCGAATGTGCAGTTGGTCAACCGTCTGATAGTGAATGTATGCTCAATCCCGAACGACAAGATAAAAAGCGGTCAGCTGGAGCCACACGAGTGGCAACAACTCGATGCAAAACTCAAAAACTTGCAGGGCGCGCCACTCTACGTCGACGACACCGCCAACCTATCGATTTTGGAATTTCAAACCAAGGCGCGCCGACTGAAAGAGGAGCACGACATTCAGTTGATCATAATCGACTATCTGCAACTGATGAACGCTTCGGGCATGCGCTTTCAGAGCCGCGAGCAGGAGGTCAGCACCATTTCGCGCTCGCTCAAAGGCTTGGCAAAAGAGTTGGACATTCCAATTATTGCGCTGTCGCAGTTGAACCGTAACGTCGAAAACCGCGGTCAGGGTTCGGTCGAGGGCAAAAAACCGCAGTTGTCGGACTTGCGCGAATCGGGTGCCATAGAGCAGGACGCCGATATGGTCTGCTTTATTCACCGCCCAGAATACTACAAAATTTACGAAGATCCGACCACACACAAAGATCTGCGCGGCGTGGGACAGATAATCATTGCCAAACACCGTAATGGTGCCACAGCCGACATCGACCTGCGGTTCAAGAGCGAATACATACGTTTTATGAACGAGGACGACGACGAAAATTCGGGCTATGGGCAATTGCTCGAATCGCACATCAACGGCGAAAGCGCCGCTCCAGCAGCACCAGCGCCAACCGATTACGATCTGCCGCAACAAAGCGAAGACGCACCATTTTAACAAACGAAATTTGTTCTATCTTCAACATTCTAAAAATCTGAAAATCAAAATGGATAACAACGAAAAACAAGAAATTAAGCTGCCCGAAAACGCCAATCGCGAATTGAAGCCAGGCGAGAAATATGAGCCAATTTTGCCAGCCAACAAAAATTTTCCCGAGGTGAGCCTCTATTCGGTCACTTGCGGCGTGCTGATGGCAGTGATTTTCTCGGCTGCGGCAGCCTATCTCGGACTGAAAGTGGGACAAGTTTTCGAAGCCGCCATTCCTATTGCCATCATTGCAGTGGGACTGTCGAGCGCCACAAAACGCAAAAATGCGCTGGGCGAAAATGTCATCATTCAATCGATTGGCGCGAGTTCGGGAGTGATAGTGGCAGGTGCCATATTCACGCTGCCCGCGCTCTACATTCTGCAAGCAAAATATCCTGATATCACGGTCAATTTCATGCAAGTGTTTCTCAGTTCGCTGCTGGGCGGCATTCTTGGAATTTTGTTTTTGATTCCGTTCCGCCGCTATTTTGTGAGCGACATGCACGGCAAATATCCATTCCCCGAAGCCACCGCCACCACACAAGTGCTCGTTTCGGGCGAGAAAGGCGGCAGTCAGGCCAAACCGCTCATTTGGGCAGCACTCATTGGCGGCATCTACGACTTTTGCGTGTCGACTTTTGGTGCGTGGAGCGAGACTTTGAGTTCGCGCATGACCGCTTGGGGCGATGCTTTGGCGACAAAAGCAAAATTCACTTTTTCGATAAACACCAGCGCAGCAGTGCTTGGTTTGGGCTACATCGTCGGGCTTAAATATGCCGCCATCATCTGTGCAGGATCGCTGTTTGCGTGGTGGATAATAGTGCCGCTACTAGGCATGACCACGCAAGATTCGGTGATGCTTAGCACCATGGAACCAGAGTGGATTTTTGCCAATTATGCCCGCTACATCGGCATTGGCGCCATTGCCATGGCTGGAGTCATTGGCATTGTGAAATCGTGGGGCGTGATAAAAAGTGCCGTTGGGCTGGCTGGCAAAGAACTCGGTGGCAAAGGCAAAGCCATTGCGCAAGCCGTTCCACGCACCGAGCGCGACCTGACCATGAAATTTGTAGCAATAGCCGTTGTGGCAGCGCTCGTCATCACATTTTTGTTCTTCTACTTGGGCGTTATCCACAATCTGTTCCAATCCATCATCGCATTTTTGGTGGTGGCAGTCATCGCATTTTTGTTCACCACCGTGGCAGCCAACGCCATAGCCATTGTTGGTTCGAATCCCGTTTCGGGCATGACGCTGATGACGCTCATCATCGCTTCGGTGGTTTTGGTGGCCGTTGGCTTGAAAGGCACAAGCGGCATGGTGGCCTCGATGGTGATTGGTGGCGTGGTCTGCACCGCTCTATCGATGGCAGGCGGCTTCATCACCGACCTGAAGATTGGTTATTGGATTGGCACCACGCCCGCCAAACAGGAGACTTGGAAATTTCTCGGCACGCTAGTTTCGGCGGCAACCGTTGGCGGCGTCATCATCATTCTGAACAAAACCTACGGCTTTACGGGCGAAAATGCACTAGTTGCGCCACAAGCCAACGCCATGGCGGCAGTCATCGAGCCGCTGATGATGGGACAAGGCGCACCGTGGCTACTCTACGGCGTGGGAGCCATTTTGGCACTGTTGCTCAATCTGCTTGGCGTGCCTGCGCTAGCATTTGCGCTAGGCATGTTCATTCCGCTGCAGCTGAACACGCCGCTTGTTGTTGGCGGGCTGATAAGTTGGTTTGTAACCTCGCGCTCGAAAGATGCTGCTGTAAACCAAGCACGCCAAGAGAAAGGCACGCTCATTGCCTCTGGTTTGATAGCGGGTGGCGCGCTGATGGGCGTAGTGAGTGCAGCACTCAAATTTGCCGACCTCGACTGGTACATGCCCGAGTGGGCGCAAAGCAACGGCGCTGCCATCTGCGGACTTGTGGCCTACGCCCTGCTCATCACCTATTTTGTGTGGGCAAGCATGAGGAAAATTTCTAATTTCTAGATTTCTGGTTAGAAGATTGTTTATTTGAAGATTGTAGGG
>CAVFDI010000060.1:0-9536 GCA_963621145.1 Paludibacteraceae bacterium
ATTTCTATTTCAGAAAGAAAATGCACAAAAATCTTTTTGAGATAGAAAGAATTTTGGAGAAATCTGACTCTGACTAAGACGAAGACTTTTTTGATAGTAGCAAGAAATTGTATAAAGTCTATAAAGGGGGCTTCTATTTATTGCGAGAAGAGTGAGGAATTTTTTGAATAAAGAATAAGGAATAAAGACAAAAGACTTTTTAATTATCCAATTATCTAATTTCCAATTACTTAATTAAATTTTTGGCAAAGCTCGCGCCCCTGCCGCTACTTTTCTTTGGTCGTCAAAAGAAATGAACGAAAAAAAATTACGCCATCAACGGATGTGGCATGCCGCGTTCCTACAACAAGAAACTAGAAACCAAAAATTTAGAAATAAAAATCGCTTCAACGCTTCAACAAAAATCAACCAATCAACCAAATCCACAACACCGCACAAAACAAACCGAGGCTACCAAATGGTGGCCTCGGTGGTTGTGGTTGCAGTGTTGCAGGGTTATTTGATTCTTACGCCGTGTATGTTGTAACGCTCACCATCTTTGAGAATGATGATTTGGCGCAGGTCTGCATCGTAGTACTTGATGGGGCGATTGGTTTCGTCGGCTTTGATGCTTGGCAGGGCAGTGGCAGCACAAAGACTCCAGCGATATTTGGAAGCATCCGAGAAATCAAGAGTGATTTCCTCTTCCGCGCCAAATTTCATATTTTCAATGCCTTCCCATTCCCCATCGTCTTCTTTAGGCTCTTCAATCCATGTTTCCCAATCTGATCCGGCAGTTATGCTGGTAACACCATATTCAGTACCCTCTTCGGCGGTAACTTGTACAGTATATGTGCTTCCCGAAACGAGATCCATTGTATCGCGCCCCCATTCATTGAAAGCACCAGAAATAGCTGGGTGAACCTCTGCACAAGTAGGAATGGTTATATTGATGGTATAGGTGTGGCTCTCACGAGTGATGCAACGCCCCCAAAGATAGGTCTCTGCATCACGGAGATCGAAGACGATTTCAGCCTCTGCACCAGTTTTCTTGTTGTTACCATTATTATCATTATCTGCACGCACCCATTCGCCATCTGTATTAACGAATATGTAAGAATCATCAATCCAATCCGGTTCAGTAACAATCGCTCCGGTTGTATCCATCACGCCGTTAACGATTTGATATTCTGTTTCTTCAGCGGCTTTGAATTTATACTCGTAATATCCATTCGGTAGATATTTCATGGTGCTATCCACATTTACTGTCATTTGTGTAAATTTCCATCCGTTCATCGCACCTACAACAAACGGAACAGCGTACGGATTGCAACTGCTGTTAATCACCGCAATCGTGTAGTTGTGGTAAACTGCAGTACACGGGTTCGATTTCCATGCCGTTACGGCATACACATTCGGTGCATCCTTACCATAGGTCTTGAGGTCTATTTCACCAGAGAACCCTCCCTTAACAACAGTTACCGCACCGCGAATTATTTCGGCAGCACCTACTTGATAAGCCCAGTTGAATGCGCCATCTGCATCGAGCATAACTGGCTTACCTTGGATGTCATCACTTTCGTCGTCAACGGCAACTACATACCAGCCGTCATACCCTTCAACGGCTTCGAATTTGGAACAGTTGGCAACATCTGCGTCCCAATTGTTGTATGTACCTACAAAAACGACATCGTAACATGCCATATCGGCAGGTACAAAGATACATACGCAGACTTGACCAGCCTCGTAATACCCTTGGAGAACAGCATCTGAAGGAACTTCCTCAAGCGATGCGAATGCGCTAACGCTCAGGCTAGCCGCAACCAAAAAAGAAAAAAATTTTTTCATAATACAAAAATAATTAAAGTGAATAAAAAAATGTTTATTAATGCATTGTCCATTGACTAATACATACTTTGCATGTACCTTTAGTAGGTGTAACCATCGCCACCTTGGGTGCGGAACAGATTATTAGCATCGCCCTCAACATCTGTTTTGTAGTTGGGGTTCGAGCGTTTGTCTTCTGATGGTATCGGGAACCAATTCATATATTCTGGTGTTCCTGTAACATAGTTTTGAACGCCATCGTCTTTGGCCATACGCCCTTCCCAATGGTAGCGGTTTACATCGGCTGCTTCGCCAAAGAAGCGTCCGAAGCGAACCAAATCGATGCGGCGGCGACCTTCGTAATAAAACTCACGACTCCATTCGTCCAACAAAGTTTGCTCGTCGAGCGAAGGCAGCGGGTCGGCATTAGCACGCGCACGAATGACATTGTTGATAATATCCAATGCGCCAGCCACATTGCCACTGCGGAATTTAGCCTCTGCTTGAATCATGTATGCTTCGGCAAGGCGCAACAATGGGATATCTGTATCGGGCCAGTCGTTGCTCTGGCGTGGCGACAACTTGGGCAATGCTGCCGACGAATAAACACCTGTGAATTTCAAAGCCGCCCACGAATCGAACAGATATTTTGTGTCCTCAATGTCTTGATTCCCTTTCAAGGAGAAAGTATAGCCCGTAGCAGGAGCATAAGAACACAAGATGGCGCGGTCGTCGTGCAGTTTTGCTGGCATTTCGTATTCGTCGTATTTCATTTCAAGTGCCGTATTGCGGTCAATTCCCATGGGGTCGAGAAACTTATCAACCATAGTAGGCGATGTGCGCATAGAGTGCCATTCTGCTTCAATACCCCAGGCCGTCATTCCTGCAATGCGTTGAGCACCTACCAGCATCATCGAACTCGCAAAACTCTGCGCATAAAGCCCATCTTGGTAAATTTGCAGCAGCGACTCTTTGATAATCTCTTTACGATGGTTATCGCCCATAAAGAGTTGCTGATAGGCGGTGTAAACAAATGCCGAGTCGGTTGTAATTTTCTCGGTGACAAGAGAATGTTGAGGGTTGTCGTTTATTACAGCCGTCGCCATTTCGAGTGCCTTGTCCCAAGTTTTGTTTGCCACCCATGCGCTGTTGTATTTGTTGTAAATATCGGCATTGAGATAGGTGCGCGCCAACAAAAGTTGTGCAGCGGCTTTTCCCACGCGATAGTCGGACACTCTTGCGGCTGGCAGTTTGTCGATTAGGTCTTTCAATTCATCAACCAACCAAGCGTATATTTCGTGGCGAGGTTTGAAATGTGGATATTCGGTCGATTCTTCGATGCTAAACGGCACATACAGATACATATCCATCAGATAGTAGTAGTGGAGTGCGCGTATGAAACGAACCTCTGCTTGTCGGTATTGCTCTTCTTGAGAATCGCCTTTTGCGTAGTTGAGGTAGTGGTTGCAGTACTTGATGTTGAGGTTTAGGCGTGTATAAATTGCCCGAATCATCGTGTTTGTACCTGTCCAGTTTGTTTGGTTCAACTGTTTTGACTCGGCATCGTTCCAAATCCACCAAGCCTCGTCGGTCGAAAGTTCGTTGCAATACCAAATGGTACGGTAAAAACCAGATGTTCCAGCGTCGATATCTTCTACATCAGAGTCGCTATCGGGACCAGACTGCCCAATGAGAGCCATACAAGCATAGCATTTGGTGAACATACGATCCTGATTGAACGATGTAGAAGAATTGGGATCGATAGGTGTAGTATTGAGGTCGTTCACACACCCTATCAGGCTCACCGCCGCCAGCGATAGGAGTTGTATTTTCAAAAACTTATTCATAGTGTTTGTATAAAAATTGGATTTAACAATTAGAATTGTAGGGAGATGCCCAATATGGTTGTCATCGAGCGTGGGTAGATGGTATTATCTACGCCGTAGGTGCCTACTTCTGGGTCTAATCCAGAGTATTTTGTTATGACAAATGGGTTGGAGATGGTGCAGTAGGCGCGTCCCGATATTTTTGATTTTTGGAACGAGTAGCCCAGCGTGATGTTGTCGCAGCGCAGGAACGAAGCGTTCTCCAAAAAGCGGTCGGTAATGTCATACTCCGCATTGCCAATAATGGTTTTCCCATCTTCGCTATAGATGGTCATGTTGTAGCCATCGGCATAGTATGTGTCGAACACGGCAGTTGGCAGTGTTTTGTAATAGCCATCACGCGCCAAGTTGCCTATAGGCACATTTTGCAGGCGAGTAGAGATAACATTGTTGAATACATAGTTGCCGATATTTGCTCGGAAAGAGAGGCCTAAATCGAAATTGTAGAATTGGAACTTGGTTTGGAAACCCATTGTAACAGGCGCTACTGGGTTGTGTTTCAGCACTTTGTCCGATTCGTCGATTGTGTCATCTCCATCTTGATCGACAATGTACCAATACTTTGTACCGTCCTCGCGCCTTGCCGAACGCGTTTCGTAAACATAGAAGGTGTTGGTTGCGTACCCCACAGCAAACTTGGTAATGGATTTACCACTCAAGCCTGCGCCACCATATACATTACCGTCGATCATGGTTTCGTCGCCATTGATTTTGGTAATTTTGTTTTGGTTCCAAGTTACATTATAGCCGAAATCCCATTTGAATTTCTTGCCATAATCCAAAAGCACTGCATTGATGGCAAATTCCACACCCTGATTTTGCAACGATCCGATATTCGACATCACGCGTTTGCGGAAATTGGTGCCGATAGCCACATTGACATTGTTCAGCAGGTCGGTTGTGTTGCGGAAATAGTAGTCGATGCTACCCGAAATGCGGTTGTTGAGGAAAGCAAAGTCGATACCAACGTTGTAAGTGGTGGTTTTTTCCCAAGTCAGGTCGGGATTAAACGCATTGGGACGGTCTGATATATACAAAATGTTACCGTTTGCATCGGTTACTTGTTCCACCGTTTTTCCATCGTTGTTTTCGGTAGCATAGTTTGAACTGCCCACTGGGTAGTACGAAGTGTGTCCAGTGGTTTGTGTGTATGAGGGCATATACGAGTAGTCGCCGATGCCATCTTGCTGGCCCGTGATACCATAGCCAAGACGCAGTTTCAAATCATTGACGGCATTGATATCTCTCAAGAATGTCTCCTTGATTTTCCAGCCCAACGCTACCGATGGGAACACACCCCAGCGATGGTCTTTGGAGAATCGGCTCGAACCATCGCCACGCACTGTGGCAGTGAGCATAATCTGATTCCAGCCTATCCAATTCATACGGCCAAAGAACGACACCAAATAGTTTTCGCCCATACCTGTTGCCGAATAGACATAGGCAGGCTGATTTCGTTTTGTAATATCGCCCATATAGGTCGCAGGATAGATACCATTGCCATGGTTCTTGTATTCGTTGTAGAAGTGTTGCCACTCGTAACCGCCCATAATATCGAAATGTTGGCTGGCTTCTTCCCAATCGTGTCCGTATTGTGCAAAGCAGTTGAATTGAAGGTTGTATTTCCCTTTCGATTCTTCGCCGTACCAACCTGTATAGTGGTTGGCAGTGCCAAACATACTATTTTCGTTTATCGATTTACCAAACGAGTAGTCGGCACCAAAATTGGCGTGAAGCATCAAATCTTCAAAACCGTGTACTTTGTAGGTTGCCTCAAAGTTTCCGACGAATTGTCCTGCTTTTGAGGTATTCGATTGGTGTTCTAACTGCGCAAGCGGGTTTGCGGTCGATTTCAAACTATACATCCAATAGGGGTCATCGTATGGTCCATTGGCATTCGACGATGTGCCTAATGGCTGAAAATACCCACCCCAATGTTGATCCAATTCGTGTTTGGTAATGTAATACTGTTTGCCTTCGGTTTCGCCTGCAAGTATTGGATCACCATAGATATTGGTCAAATCGCCCGATGAATATATCGGCTGCGTGGGATCTTTGTCCAAATAGACTCCCGATATGCCAGGTTCGTACTCGTTGTAGATGTACATTCCCTTCGCATTTACATTGAAAATCAGGTGATTATCCAAAAACGATGGGTTGAGATTGAGCGATGCCGTAACGCGCTGCATTTGCGAGCCTTTTACTGTACCATTGTTGAGCGTATAACCAAGCGATGTACGATAGGGCATATCCACGGACTTATCCTTGTAACCGCCCATGATAGAAACATTATGGTCTGTCGAAATCGATGTGCGATAAATTTGGTCGAACCAATCGACATTGTCGTTCATCAGGTATCGATTGGCTTCGTACGATTGACCTGAAGCAGTGGCATACGCACGCAATTCGTCGCCATTCAGTGTTTCGAGATGATTGGTTACTGTACCAAAACTAACATTTCCATCGTAATTTATCTTCAATTTGGAGCCAGATTTGCCTTTTTTGGTGGTAATCAAGATAACGCCATTTGAGGCGCGCGAACCGTAAATAGCCGTGGCCGAAGCGTCTTTCAACACCGTGAAAGTCTCGATGTCATTTGGATTTACCAACGACAATGGATTACTCACGCCCTGAATGCCATTGTTGTCCATCGCCAAACCGTCGATAACGATGAGCGGGTCGTTGCTCGCATTCAACGACGAGCCGCCACGAATACGAATGGTAGCACCTGCGCCAGGCGTACCGCCATCGGTTGTGATGTTCACACCAGCGATTTTGCCCTGCAACATATCTTGTGCAGCGACATTCATACCTTTGTTCATGTCGTCGGGCTTGATGGCGGTAACCGAGCCAGTGGCATCGTTCTTTTTCACTACGCCGTAGCCAACCACCACCACATCGTCGAGCACAGCGGCATCTTCGTGCAGTGTAACTTGCAAGTTTGTTTGACCATTTATGGGAACAATCTCCTCTTTGTAGCCAATGTAGGAGATTTGCAGTGTAGCATCGCTTGCCACATTGAGGCTGAAATTACCATCGATGTCGGTGATGGTGCCGTTGGTTGTGCCTACAACCAAAATGCTTGCGCCAATAACTGGCTCGCCAGTGGCATCTTTCACAACGCCAGACACCGCAGTCTGTGCGTAGGTTACTATCGTACCAACAAACATCAGTATTCCTACCAATGCTATACGCGTTATATTAAAGCAGTTGTTTTTCATTGATGTATTTTGATTTTCGGTTATTTACCACTGTTTTTTTAGGGTTGAGCAGCAACTGTTTTATAGGTTAAACCACCCAATAAAAAGGATATTTCTCCTGTTGTTTTGTCGGTAGTGTATTTCGAAATGCTCAATTGATCGCCCGTTACACCAGATTCTGTACTAACCAGTTCTATCACAAATTTTGCTCCCGACGACACATTGGAAAAATGCCAACTGCAATCGTACTCTTTTTTTTCTTCGCTTATTATTACTCTAGTTGAGTCGTCGCGATTGTATTTCGAACGCACAGAATGCTTGTAGAAATGACCTGTATTAGCCAATGTTTCTGGGTCTCGTTTCAGCGAAAAACGGAATCTGCAAGTTGTATCTGCATTGAGTGTATCCATCTCGCCGCTAAACACCCTAATGGTATCGTAAATGAAGATTGGTGAAATAAAGATTGTTCTGATAGAATCTTTGAAGATACTATCCATTACCAAATCTCCTTCGTAATAGGCTTCCCATTCGGTGTTTGAAATAGACGCTAATGTTTCTTCCCATTTTTCGACTCTTGCGGTACAATTCACACCATCGCCGCCTATCACACGCCCATCGGGAGTGGTGAACGAATTGCCCGCATACCACAAGACATAGGGTGCTTCGGTACGCGGGGTAACATAAATGGAGTAGCGTGTGTTGTTTTCTGCCCATTCGCCATACTCATACGAGAGCGTATCTACTGATTTGGCTTGATAAACACCATCGCCAAATGCAATGGTACGATACACCAAACGATTGTCGGTAACGCCACCAAGAAATTCGTACTCCGAAATGGTGAGTTTCTGCCCCTTCTCATCATATTGAGTAAGGCTGCGAGCACTTTTGTGGAGACTCTCTTTAATCATGTCGTCGCAAATGTCGGTAACATCTGACTTTTGCCGACACGACACCACTGCGCAAGCCACAAAAATAATGGATAGTACTTTGAACCTCATGTGTTTGTTAGATTATTGGTTAATAGTTTTGTTCCAAAGTTCGCTTGCTGCCCTGCTGGCGGCGTTTTCGAGCAACTCGCCCTGCCCAAAAGTGTAGCAATTAAACCGTGGTTTATTTTTCACGCTGCAAATGTATTATTTTTTTTTTGTGTGCGCAACTTTTTTGCAAGAAAAAAAATGAAAAATTTTTTTGTGGGGGCAGATTTTTGGTTGATCTGTTGATCGGTTGATAAGTCTCTATGTTTCTCGTGCTTCGCACTGTTTCTATGTTTCTGTCTCTAATTTCTGGTTTTCGGTAGCCGAAAAACGCAATTATTTTTCATTTTTCATTGTTCATTAAAACCGTAGAGACGCCACATTGTGACGTCTCTACATTATCAACTGTCAATTGTCTTGGCTGTAGCCCCCTTTCCAGTTTCCCCCCCAAAAAAAATATTGAATTATTGAATTATTGAGTTATTTTCTAACCCCCTCCGCTTCGCTCGTCCCCCTATCTTTTCGCTTTGCTCCAAGCAGGGGGACAGAATCGCATTGAAGTCGGTTTGGTGCAGTTTTGTTATTTCACAGACTTTTTGTCGCCAGATTCTCTCCCCCTGCTGCGTTAGCAGATAGGGGGAGTACCCACGCAGTGGGGGTAGGGGCTTGAGGTTAATTAAGAATTTTGAATTTAGAATTATGAATCATTCTCATTCAAGAAAGCCACAATCTTCAAATTTTCAAATCTTTAAATAATGAAAAAAATAATTAAGTAATTGGAAATTAGATAATTAGGTGATTAAAGTCTTTATTCTTTTGTTTTTACTCTTTATTCTATTATCTCTAACCTATAACCTCTAACCTTTTCGGACGCACTCGGTGCTATATAATTATGGTGTAGTTGGTTTGTTGGGGTATTGTTCGTGGAGGTAGTGGAAGATGGTGGAGCGGGCGACATGGTAGCGGCGTGCGAGTTCGGCGATGGAGTGACCTTTGGCGTAGAGTGCGAAGAGTTGTCGGCGGTAGGGGTAGAGTTTGCGGTGGTTGGGGGCGGTGTGCGCTCCGACGGGTCGGCCGAGGGTAACGCCTTCGGATTTTTTGCGTGCGAGAGCCTCTTTGGTGCGCAGACTGATGAGGTTGCGCTCGATTTCGGCCGAGAGTCCAAAGGCGAAAGCCAGCACTTTGCTTTGAATGTCGTCGCCCAGTCGGTAGTGGTCTTTGATGGTCCAAACGCGGCACTCTTTGTGCATGCAGATATTCAGAATGTCCATAATCATGAAGAGATTGCGGCCGAGTAGTGAGAGTTCGGTGCAGATGATGATGTTGTTGTGGTGTACGCGTCGGAGCAGTCGCCCGAGAATGCGTTTGTTGTAGGCTTTTGCGCCGCTGATGGTTTCTTCTATCCAGTCGTCGATGGCAGGTTTTTCCCATTCAATTACTATGTTTTGCAGTCTGCGCTTAATCGTAGAGGCACTTGTTCCTAACGACTCTGCCAACTCTGCCACCGTTTGCTTGTTTTCTTGATACAACCTCCATAATTCCAAATCTGAAGGAAGTTTGCTGTTGCGGAAACGGTAACCACAATTTGCACATTTGTACGTTTGAACGCCATTGCGAACACCATACTTAACCGTATGTGTAGAGCCACATACAGGACATTTGCTTTTATT
>CAVFDI010000061.1:0-9475 GCA_963621145.1 Paludibacteraceae bacterium
AGATATGAGTAGCAAGTAACAAGAAAAAGGCGATGACTTTTGGCAAAGACGATGATTTTTGCGCAATCTGAAATTTGAATTTTTGCGATAAGCGAGAGCAAAACTAAACTTGTTTATTTTGCCGAGCATAGCAAAAATCAGATGAAATCTGAAATCTGAAATCTTTTACGGCTTTATTGCCTCGTAGCGCGAGCCGAGTGCGGGATTGATGTCCATCAAAATGTTATAGACCTCGGTGCGCTGCTGCGATGGTGCTTTCGACGAGCCGAAAAGGCTGATCAGTTCATCGTTTTTAGCATCGAGAAACGACATGATGGCGATGGCACTCGGGTAAAGTCGGTTAATCTCGCGCAGCACGGGCAGTCCCGACGCAATGCGTGCACGCGCATTGTCCACATTCGACGCCATATTGTCGAGCGCTTGGCGATGGTAGTCGTAGAAAAACTCGCGAAACTTGCGAAAACGCTCGTCCATCAAGTTGTTGATGAGCGCGTAACGGTTTTTGTCGCTGTCGAACGCCTTCCAGCCGCTGCCTTCGCTGTCGCTGCGACTCTGCGAAAGGCTCACAATCTGTTCCGCTCGCTGAAACGCCGCCGTGCCGCCCAATTTACCATACGAATCGAGATCGAGACCGATGATGATGTAGGCGTAATATGCCAAAACGGCAGTCAAATTGTTTTCGTAAGTATTGCCATTCACCTCGATTGGGTCAAACTCAACGTATGTGAAATTTACTTCATTATCCTTAAAATTGAAAAGCGGCGTAGTGTACGAAGTGCCGTAGACTGGTCGGCGTGCCTGAATTTGCAGCGTGGTAGTAAGCACATCGCTGCTGTAGGCCGTAACGTTGAACATGAAACTGCAGTCGATGCGCTCGTTGTTGCCATACACAAGGTCGGTCCAGTGTTGCGCATTCATAAATTCGTTCAGTGCCGATTGCAGCGTCTCGAAAACCTGTTTGTTTGTGCCTTGCAGTTGCGATGTATTCACCGAAACCGAGCATTTCAGCTCTTGCGCCGAAAGCGAAAGCGAGACAAAAGTCAGCAAGACAACTAAATACTTTTTCATAATTTTTCTAATTCTTTTACAATATCCACAGCCACTTCAGTTTTAGGTTTTAGCGGAAATGGCAGTCGCTCGCCCGAATGTTTCAGAATAGTGATTTTGTTGGTATCGTAGCCAAAGCAAGCCTCGGCATCGGTGAGCGAATTCAGCACAATGAAATCAAGATTTTTGCGCTGCATTTTTTCGAGTGCGTGCGCCTCGGCATCGTGCGTTTCGAGAGCAAAGCCTACAAGAAACTGACCATTGCGTTTTGCAGCGCCAAGTGCCGCGGCAATGTCGCGTGTGGGGCGCAGTTCGATGACCAAATGATCGCCTGTGCGCTTAATTTTCTGCTCGGCCACGCTGACGGGCGTAAAATCGGCCACAGCGGCGCACAACACCGCGCCATCGCATTGCGCAAAATTCGCCATGCAAGCCTCGTACATCTGCTCGGCCGATTCCACATCTATTCTCTTAACGCGCTGATGAACAATTTGTTGCTGCACTGGCCCCGAAATCAGCACCACCTCAGCACCTGCGTCGGCACAAGCGCGCGCAATGGCAAACCCCATTTTGCCCGACGAATAGTTGCCAATGAACCGCACAGGATCGATGCGTTCGTAAGTCGGGCCAGCCGTTATCAGTATGCGTTTACCAGAAAGCATGTTCAATTGATAATTGATAATTATTTGATTAGCAGGGAATTAATTGATAAAATTCTCTCCGCAAAAAAGTCAGTCGAGGGCAGAATCGAGGAAAGAGACGATGTTTTCGGGTTCTTCCATGCGTCCTTTGCCCACTGTGCCGCACGCCAACTCGCCGTAGGCAGGCTCGATAAATTGCACATCGACGGCGCGCAATTCGCGAATGTTGCGTTGCACTATGGGGTGGTCGTACATTTTGGTGTTCATGGCTGGCGCGATGAAGACAGGTCCATCGAAAGCCAAAAAAAGTGTCGATAGTGCGTCGTCGGCTATGCCGTTGGCAAATTTTCCGATGATGTTGGCTGTGGCTGGCGCAACAAGCAGCGCATCGGCCCAATCGGCGTGCGCCACATGCTCGGGGTTGAAAGTGTGCACAGGTTCAAAAACCTCGCTATAGACGCGATTGTGCGACAGCGTTTGCAGCGTTACTTCCGTTACAAAATTCAGTGCATTGCGCGTACAAACCACACGCACCTCTGCTCCTTCGGCCTGCAGTTGGCGGATTATTTCGGGACATTTGTAGGCCGCAATGCCGCCCGAAATGCCGAGTAAAATATGTTTTCCTTGCAACATAAAATCATCATTTACATTTACACTACGAATGGCTTACACACAAAAACAGCATAACCCATTCGCAAAAGATTAAAATCTTAATTATCTGATAATCAGCAGATTATTCTGCCAAAAATTTCATTGCCGTAACCGATGGCAGTTCGTTGAATGCCACATCGTCGAGCGACATCCAGAAGTCGATTTTGCCCGATTTTGGAGCATTTTCGCCATTTGTAACCAGCGAAACCACGCCCATATTTTGCGTAAACTCGTCGTAGTAGAGCGGCACTTCGTCGGCCAGCGCGCCGAGACTTACGCAGAGAGCAATTGCGAGTAAAGTCTGTTTCATAGCGGTTATTTTAGTTGATAATTTGTTTGAGAGCAAGGCGCACAAAACTCATTCTAAATGGCAAATTTACGCTTTTATTTCTGATTTCAAAATGGTTTGGAGAAAAAGTTATCAACGGGGCACGAGATTACAAAATTTCAGATTTCAAATTTCAAATTTCAAATTTCATCTGATTTTTGCTCCGCTCGGCAAAATAAACAAGTTTAGTTTTGCTCTCGCTTATCGCAAAAATTCAAATTTCAGATTGACAAGCGGTTGCTAGAGTTACCGATGGTAATAATCTGAAAAAAAGATTGCAGATTGAAATTTATTTTGTACCTTTGCAGTCTGAAACAGAAAATGCCTAATCCCCTATGTTTGAGAATTTTTCGTTCAATTTTACCTTCGATTGGGTCAAGATGTTTAGTGCGTTCATTGCGCTGTTTGCCATCATCGACCCGTTTGGCAGTCTGCCCATCATTCTTGGTTTGAAGCAGCGTGGCGACTCCATTCACCCGACCAAAGTGGTGGTGGTTAGTTTTGTGCTGATGCTGGCATTTTTGTTTGGCGGCGAGCTGATTTTGTCGTTTTTTGGCGTCGATTTGAAATCGTTTGCGGTGGCTGGTGCCATCATCTTGTTTTTGATGGCGTTGGAGATGCTGCTCGACATCGAGATTTTCCGCTACGCTGGCCCCGAAGGCACTTCGTCGCTCATTCCGCTGGCATTTCCGCTGTTTGCTGGTCCTGGCGTGTTCACCGCCATCATCACCTATCGCGTGGACTATTCGTTTTGGGAATTGGCAGTTGCCATCTTCTTAAATATGGTGTGCTTGTATGTGGTGCTGCGTTGCACGGCGTGGATCGAGCGCGTGCTTGGCAAGGCTGGCGTGTACATTCTGCGCAAATTCGCTGGCGTAGTCATTTTGGGCATTGCCGTGAAGATTCTGACGCAAAATCTAGCCTCGATATTTGTTTCGGCAGCGTAGATAAAATTAAAGAGTTTGAAATTGTTTCTCGTTTTTTGTAAACAAAAAACAGTTCCTCTCGTTCAAAAAATGGCTTCGTTATTCGAAGCCATTTTCTATTTTGTCCTGCACTTGCTGGTTTATCATTTTTCGTTCGCTATCGACAAACCAGCCCCATTTGTTGAAGTAACGGCACATGTTTACGATGTGAATCCAGAGCATTTTCAGACTGTGGTACGAGGCTTGTGCGTGGTTGTGAACGATGAATGTCTCGGGGAAAAAGATGGTGCGGAATTTGGTGTGCATTCGTCGCGTGAGGTCGATATCTTCGGGGTACATAAGGAATCGCTCGTCGAACAGTCCGACCTGTTTTAGCGCGTCGCTGCGCATAAGCATGAAACATCCCGAAAGATACGGTATGTCGGCAATGCGATTGTAGCCAAAATTGCGTAATTCAAATTTTCGATTGCTTTTCGCCGCTATTTTTTTTGGTAAGAATCGCCTGCAAATGAGATTCCACGGTGTGGGCAGCAGTTTGCATAGGTGTTGGATTTCGCCGTTTGGGTAATACACTTGCGGCATCAGCATGCCAACATTTGGGTGCGATTGCATATAGTCGAGCGACCGTTCGATGGTGTCGGGGCGCAGCAGAATGTCGGAATTCATCACCAGATGATATGGCGTGCCTTGTTCGAGCGTTTGGCGAATGGCGATATTGTGCGCGCGTCCGTAGCCAAGGTTTTTGTGGTTGAAGATGTAAATCGCAGGCAACGAGGCGAATTGCTGATTCATTTGCGGCGAATTATCGACGAGAAAAATCTGTCCAACGCTCTTGCAAGCGTGCAGCGTAGCGACAAGGTTTTCTACATCGCCGAACGCTGTTTTGTAGAGTACTATCGAGACGTTGAGAAGTCCGTGCGGGCACTCAGAAGTCTGCTTTATCTGTCCATCGAAATGAATTTGCAGATATTGCAGATATTTTTCGTGCACAATTTTATTATCGAACCGTTTTAGCACAAGTTGCCGCCCAACTTGTCCCATAACTAGCCGTTGTTCGGCAGAGAGCAAAATCATCTGCTCCATTTTTTCGGCCAAATCACTGGCATTACGCGGCTGACACAGAAACCCCGTTTTGCCATCGACAATGGTTTCACGGCAGCCAACAGAGTCGGTGGTGATAATCGGTTTGCCCATCGAAGCGGCCTCGAGCAGCGTGCGCGGAACGCCTTCGCGATAGTACGACGGTTGCACCAAACAATCACTTGCGGCGAGAAACGGCACCACATCGTGCGTTTCGCCAAGATACGAGACGACGCCGTCATTTTTCCATTGCTCCAAATCCGCAGGCATCACATCTATGGCAGAATCTATGCCATCAGTTTTACCGAGAATTTTGAATTGTACATCGGGATATTTTTCATGTAAAATTTTGGAAGCTTCCACAAATTCGCCAACGCCTTTGGCCCATAGCAATCGACCAAGATAGATGAACGAGAACGCATTTTCGGCCTTTTCTTTTGGCGCAAATCGTTGTGTATCAACACCTTCGCTATCGAGAATATCGGTTCGTTCGATGTTGATGATGCGCTCGTCGATGAAGAGTTGCTGATCTTCCGTGTTCAAAAACCACACCTTTTCGGGAAAACGGAAAGCATAGCGGTAAAGCAAAATCACCACGCGACGCAACCAATTTTTTTGCAAAAAAGCGTAGCCACTGCCTGTTATTACCGAGAGCGATGGTGTTTTAGCAGCATGAGCCGCAATTGTACCGTAGATTACAGGTTTTATGGTGTAATGCAGTACGAAATCAAATTTTTCGCGGCGATAGATGCGTTTTAACCTGCGCATCAATTTTATGTCGCTAACAGGATTTAATCCGCGCCAATCCACCTCGATGGGAATAAATTTCACGCCCGACTTGGTGAATGAATGGTCGTCGCTGTCGTCGTTGGCAACAATAGTCACCTCGTAGCCTTCGTTCGCCAGTGTTTCAATCAGTGGTTGACGAAAATTGCGCATGGTTGTGACACTATTTCCGACAAATGCTATTTTGCACTTTCTTTGCATACTTTTACAAGAATTTGCTCTATTTGATTGGCTGTGTTAGTCCAACTGAATTGTTTAAGTCGTTCGCAGCCGAGTTTTACAATTTCTGATGTATCAATTTTTTGCCAAGCGAGATTCGAAATTTTTTCTGCCATGTCAGTCACATCGAACGGGTCGAAATAGATTGCGGCGTCGCAGGCCACCTCGGGCAAAGCAGTTCTGCGAGCAAGCAAAAGCGGCAGTTTGTAGTAGAATGCCTCAAGGACAGGAATGCCGAAACCTTCGGACAAGGAGGGAAAAATAAGTGCCTCGGCGCAACTTGTATAGGCAGCTAATTCGGCCTCCGAAATCCAGCCCGTGAATTTTATGACATTGCGTGCGGCATTTATGCTATCAATTTTTGCTTTTTGCGCTTTTGTCAGATGCGAGAGGCTACCAACAAACACAAAACCAAAATTTTGCGGCAGACTGTACTTTATTAAATCGATGGCATCGACAAGTCGCGCGAGGTTTTTGTGACCGCGTGAACTGCCAACATACACAAAATAGCGTTCAAATTCAGAAGGTTGAAATGGTGCTGGCACAATGTTTTGCAAATGCTCCCAGCCTTCGTAAACTACGCTTATTTTCTCGGCAAACAGCGCAGAATGCAGCCGCAGCAGATCGTTTTTTGTATAATTTGAAACCGCCACAATTTGCGTTGCTCGACGCATGCCCTGCGCCACATTGCAGTGTAGAAAAAGTCGTTTTAAGCGCGCCAATCGTCCCAATTGCTCGGGAAATTCCTCGTAAATCAGATCGTGAACAATGTAGATGCAAGGCAGTTTTAGAGCCACGGGAAACTGATTGCTCGGCACAATGGCGGCATCGAAACGATGTGCATTTTTTCGCAGATATTTGTAGAATTGCCATTCGCGCAGCGGACCGATTGGTGCGATTTTGACCTGCTCAATGGCGATATTTTTTTGCGAAAGTTGTTCTAAAAAATCAATATCACACTCGCCTTGGCGCACAATCAGCGTGTAATCGAAAAGTTGCGTATCGAGCCGTAGCACTACATTTTTGATGTATTGCGAAAGTCCGTCGGTACGGTGTGTGAGCGGTGTGCCGTCGATAAGAACGCGAGGTTTCATTTTCCCAGTGTTTCTAAATAAATTTCCGAAAACAAACTTTCAGTATCAAAAGCCAAGTAGAGCCGAAAAGCGAAAAACGATTTTGAACGATAGTGTGCAAACGTTGCACAAAATTTTGGCTCGGCATATTCAAAAAAAATTCTATAACTTGCTGATTTTCAGCACTCACCTCCAGCTTATGGCATTCGTAAAAACTTTGCAATCCACGATAATGCTCGGTAAAAATCACGGTGTTATGTCGATTTCTGACGAGTTGTTCCACTTTTTTGTGCATGCTTCCTGGAGCATTTCCCGAAAAATTGTTGGCGTGCTGGCGATATTTCATCAACGGTTTGTCGATGTAATCGACCTCGCCAAGTGCGATGGCAGCGAGCGTCAGCACATGGTCGTGCATAGCATAGAAATCGAGCGGCACTTGCAAAATCTTTCGCATCGGAGCATTGAAAATGGACGACGCGCCCTGCACTCCGCTGTTCAGAAAAAACAGGTCGCGCAATTGTCGCGGATAAAAAAGTGTATTTCGTTTTGAAATAATTCCCTTTTGTTCGCTCCAAAGATAGGCGTTTGCGAAAATTGCTTGCGGCTTACTATTGTCTTTCGTTTCGATGGCAGCCAGCATGGTTTCAACCTTGTTTGGTAGCCAAATGTCGTCCTGATCGCAAAACATCACAAATTCGTTTTCCGAAAAGTCGAGCAAATGTATAAAATTTTTTGCCACGCCAAGGTGCGTCTTTCCATCATCAATTAGGCGAATGCGAGCGTCTTTTTTGCAAAAATCGCTGATAATATCAATGGTGTTATCGGTCGAACCATCGTCGTGCAAAATGAGTCGCCAGTCGCGGTACGATTGGTCAATGATTGATTGTATCTGCTCTGCGATAAAATCGGCACCATTGTATGTCGCCATCAAAACATCAACCATTTCTCAATTTTTTTCTGCTGATAAAGTAACGCATTTTTTGCCAAACAAAATCTGCGATATTTTTCCAAGCCACACCTTTTGCCTGACGATAAACGCGTTTTGTCAGCGCAATGCGAAGTTTTGGATTGCAGCGTATTTCGTCGTAATTCATAGCACCAAGTGCGTTGTGTCCATGCTGACGGTAAAGCATTGTTGGCGCAAAGATTGGCACAATTTTTCCATCGTTTGCCAGAGTCTGAATGGCCAGCCACGCATCGTGCATGTAGGCGCGCCGACTCACGGGCAACATGCAGCGTTTTGCTGCGTTGTTCAGCAGGCACGAACAGCCCGTTATGGTGTTGCAAATAGCGATGAATGGTAAGTTTTCGTCAATTATTTCGGGGTGAATGTTGCCGTATTTCCAAAACGATGGAGCAATAGTTTCAAGATGTTCGTTCGTCACAATCATGTCGCCATGGACCACTATGGGGGTTTCACAACCGAAATTTCGTTCTGTTTCTTGCATTTTTTGCGCAAAAAGAGCAATTTTCTCTATCAACCACACATCATCTTGGTCGCAAAACATGTAATAATTGGCGTCGTTGGTGGTTAAAAGTTGCTCGAACGAGCGCATTGCACCCAAGTTTTTCAGATCGTCGACTTGACGCACAATTTTTTGCGGATATTTTGCACAATAATCGTCAATTATGGCGCAAGTGCCGTCGGTAGAGCCATCGTCGCGCACCACAAGTTGCCAATCTTGGTAGGTTTGCGCCAAAATCGATTCGATCTGCTCGGCAAGAAATTGCGCACCATTGTATGTCGAAAGCAAGATTTTGATCATTGCAGTTGCTCAAAAATTTTTGGTAAATCTTCCTCCCACAGAAGTTCGGCCTCGTTCATTTGCTGCCTCCGTATCTCATCTTCGCTCTGCGTTGCCAATCTGATAATGGTCGATGGTTGATAAGTTTTCGACTGCAAATTACCCTGACTCAGCGTGTCGTTTATCAAAAATCGCACGGCAATCAACAAAATGAGAGCAGCAAAAAATTGTCGTGGCAGCGCATCTTTCACATCTGATTTTGCCATGGTATTGCAGACATACACCGTCACTATCGGCAAAATGTACGAGCGCATACGATCGAGCAAATAGTAATTTTGATAAAGCACAATGACGACGCACACGCAACACCAAATCAGCCAATGCGTTTTGGCATTTTTGGTGTCGAATTTTCCATAATAGGCAAGACAAAAAACTGCGCCGAAATAGATCAAAAACACCACCTGAAACCGTTTGCCAAGCAACAAATGATGTTCGAGCGAAGTCGCCATCTCTTCCGACAGCGGCAATGCTGGCAGCAGCGAGCCAATGAACGATTGCAGCGGAATCAACAATATCCCGACAAAGCAGATGGCGGTGAGAATATAGAGTTTTTTGTCGATTTTTAGTTGCCAAAATAGGGCAAAAAAGAACAGCAACGCCACCGCAAAAATAGCGGACCGGTGCATCAAACAAGCCGCAATGGCCGACAAAAGGCTAAGCGCATAACGCTTGTTAGTATACGCCAAATAGATGCCGATGAAAAATGCCACCGCCAAGCATTGACGCAGTTCGAAAAGCGGCAATTTGTAGTCGAGATACGACAGCACAAACAGCGCAAAAGTGCGATAATTCAGCTCGATGCGCTCGAAAAGTTTGTAAATAATCGTCAGATAAATCAGCGCAATCAGCACGGTCATCAGCCAAAACAACAGACCGCACCCGTGCGCAATGCTACAAAACAGCGCAAAACCAATCTCGA
>CAVFDI010000062.1:0-9465 GCA_963621145.1 Paludibacteraceae bacterium
AAAAAAATCTGCTCGATTATAATTCAAAAATTCTTGCAAAGATAATTTTTAGAACCTATCTATATCGATTGTTGAACAGATTCCAATAGCGGTCGGCCGACTCGGCATCGGCTTTGATGTGCGCATCGATGCGTTTCGAGGCTCTTTTGCGCAAACAGTGGCAAAAAACGATGAACACAAGCACCAATAAACCCTGAATTTGTGGCGAAGTCTCGCTCACCATCAGAATGCCGTCGTAGGTGCCATGCAACAAAACTGGCACAAACCAAACGCAGAATTTTGTGAATGTAGATGCTTTGCCAAAATAGGCTAGCGAGTAGAAATAGCCCATGGCTACTGCAAAGAAGAAATGTCCTGGCACTGCAAAAATGGCGCGCGAAATGCCTACCGAAACCCACGATTCGTAGTTGGAAAAGAGATAAAGCACATTTTCGGCTGCAGCAAAGCCCAGACCGATGGTGGCTGCGTACACAATGCCGTCGATTCGTTCGTCGAAATAGGGATTGCGGCGCAAAAGTAGCCACAACATGATGAGTTTTGCGGTCTCTTCTGGCACTGCTGCGCCCAAAAACGCCAGTTTGATGCTTTCAATCGGCATGGTTGGCTCTTGTGTGAAAAGTCCCAACATCTCGGCAGGCTGCGAAAAGCAGAGCGAGAGTATCGTCGAGAAAATGCCGAACAGAAAGCCTTTCAATAGCCAACGCATAGGCTCGGGCTGCGATTTGTCGCATCGGCAAATGTAGATGAAAAGCACTAACACGGGCGCTAATGCTGCCGCCAAAATCAACCAAAATTCCATCACCAAAGTTTTTTAAGATCAGAATTTACGAAGTAATGTTTCAAAATTTCGTCGTATTTGAAGCCCTGTGCGCCCATCACGGCAGCACCAATCTGGCACAAACCAACGCCATGCCCCCAGCCTGCGCCAGTAAGACGAAAACCATCGGACGTGCGATCGACCACAAAAGCCGAACTGTAGAGGTGTGACTCCGACAACCAACGCCTAATCTCCAACTCTTTGCCAACCACCACAGTGCGTTTGGTGCCGACTATCCGCAGCCGCTGCAAACGCCCAGACGCGCCGCGTTCAACGGGTTCGAGTGCGATGATTTCGCCAAAATCGATGCCCGACTTGCGACGCACCAAATCGGACAATTGCGACGTGGTGTAATCCACTGTCCAGCGGTAAAAATCAGTCGTTTCTTGGTCGTAATTGTTCAAAACCTGACGCAAAATGTGCAGATTTTTTGTGTTGCAATAGGCTGCAGGCGCAGTGCGAATCCAATGCTCGGCATTTTCTTCTTTGGTCAAATCGGGTATTTCGCCCTCGGCAACGTCGCGCACGGGCTGCAGATAGGCGTGCGGCACATCGGCCCAACAGCATTCGAAACGCTCCGAAATGCCACCGCACGATTTCGAAAATCGCGCATCGCAAATGTGACCTTCGCTTGTCAAGATTTCGCCTCGCGTAGCATCGACAGCCTGCTTCACAAGCGGCGTCTGCACGCGTCCTACGCCCTGATAGCGCTGACAATGGTCGTCGGCGCAAACATCGAACAGAGCATGCGCATCGCGTTCGTACCAACGAATCTGCACATCGCTTTCTGGCTCAACTGTAGGCGACGGAATGCTTGGCTCTGGGTCAATCATGGGCTTCAGAAGCCAACTGCGCGAAATCACCGCGTGCGCCTTGAGTAGTTCGAGCGACGAGGTGGCACTCATCTCCGACGAAATGACGCTATAAAGATAATCTTCGACGCGTAACACATTGATAGCCACTAACTTATCGCTATCGACAAGAAATTTCAATGCTCCTTTGAAAAACTGATTTTCGCACCGTTCCCAATGAAAACCGATACCAATCATCACATCGAAAAGACAAAAATTTCCCTCGAAACAATCGGCTTTTTGCTCCGCAACTGGCTCAAACTGAAGCGATTGCACCTCTGAGCCATCGAACAAAATTTTTCCATCGACGCAGGCGGCTGTGTGGTTCCCTGCACCAAAAATCTGTCCCGTAGCCACGCAACGAAAATCGGAATCGAAGCCAAAACGCACTTCGCGAGCCGACAAAATCCCGACCGAAACAGTGCGCTCCTTTTGTGGCGGAAACTGCTCCATTTCTGGAAAATTCGCAACATTCTGCGGCATAAAATCATCGGTCGACGGCACAAATATTTTCTGCGCTGCTGCCGATTCGCCAAATTTCTTTTTTCGCTGAACGATTCCCATAATGGATTCCAAATTTCAGATTAGTAGCAAGATATGAGTCGCAAGAAATGCAAGGACAATTGATATTGGGTAACAAAAAATTTAAAATTCGTTAGATTCTCAATTTCCTCTAACCTCTCAACTCTAATCTCTCACCTTTCATCTCTCACCCCTATTTCGAGATTTGTGCAAAAATATCGACCACATCGTCGGCTGTGATGCGCTGAAAATGCTCCAACACAGGCGTGACAAAAACGCCCGCCATCTCGACTGCCGCAGGACTGATAAGTAACTGACGATCAGCGTTTTCTGCGGAATATTGCCACGGACGAAAAGCCTTGCGCGGCATTACAAAAAGGTAAAAAGTGTCGTTCTCGAAACAGCCCACAATGTTCATCATTGGTTCTACCAAAGGTTCTTCGATGAGGTTGTTGTAAAGGTTCAAAAACGCCACTTGCACGGCATCGGCGCGCTTCCCTTCGATGCAAAAAACGGTGCGCAAATAGCCATCGAGCGCAAAAACGCTGGCCGAACCAACTCTGTCGACTTGCAGCGCGCGCTCCGATTTTAGCCTAAAATAGTCGCCAACGAGCGGCAAAAAATCACGATTGCCCGCCTGAAAATGCAGATGGTCGGGAGCCGAAGCGCCACAGCGCGGACCATTGTAGAAAACCACATAATCGGGCAAGTCGTGCGTAAAATGCAGAAAATCAGCAATATGCTGTGCAAAATCTTGCGGCTGATGCTGCTTGTGGACTATGGTGAAATGTTTCGGAAAAATCGGGAATGGATTCACCAACGCCTGCCAATCGCCACAATCGACAGCAGCCTGCTCGGCAGGACGATTTTGCGCACACAAAAAGCACGGACGCGCTGCAATGCTGGCGGCATCGGTCTTGGCACACGACGACACTGCACGCGCCGCATTGAACTGCACTCGCACTGCAAATCCATCGAACTGGAACGAACGCACTTGCACGCGTTTCAAATCGTCGAAATTCTTGGCAGCCAGCGGCCAATCGCGCATCTGACGGTCGAAAAGTTGGTCTAAATCTTGCTGATTCACAGACTTTTACATTTAGTAGGGCGCATTCGGCGCGTCCCTACAATTTTTCAAATCAAATTATTTTTTTCGCGCCTCAATTTCGATGGTGCGGAGTTTGTCTTTGTAAAAATTGTTGGCGTTCACCTTTTCTATTGAGAGGTTGGCATCGGAATTGCCCTCCCAGCGGCGACAAAGATAGAGCGAGGTGAAAATGCGCCCAATTTTGTACTCTCGCGAAGTACGCAATCCAATTGCGTAATCCTCGCCATAACTCGTATTCGGAAAACCAAATTGGCGCAAAAGTGGCGTGTATAAGGCTCGTGGCGCACCCAATCCGTTGATGCGAAGGGCGTTGTTGCAGCCATTTTGAGCCGTCCATTCGCTGTGCGAAATCAGTCCTGGCGCAATGGTGTTGAGCGCACCGTCGGTCATGGTGTACGAGCCGATGACCATAGCGCACTGTTCGTGGTAAAATTTCTCGACAATGGTGCTGAGCGTCGCGGGCGAGCCGTAGACATCGTCGCTATCGAGCTGAACGGCAAAACGACCGCATTTTTCGCTGTAAATGGCTTCGTTCCAGCAGCCGCCAATGCCAAGATCGGCGCGATCGGGAACGATATGAATCACGCGCTCGTCGGTGGCCGCAATCTGGTCGATAATTTCGGTTGTGCCATCGGTAGAATGATTGTCGACGACGATGATATTGAACTGAAAATCAGTCTCTTGACCGAGCGCAGAATGAATGGCATCGCCAATGGTGCGCGCGCGGTTGCGCACTGGAATGACAACCGACGCTTCCACTGCGAAACGACCTTCGGTCACATCTATTTTTTTGTAATCTTTTTCAGGATTGATGAGTGCGCCAATACGTTTCAAGTGCGCTGTGCAGGCCTGCTCCATCTCGCGCTGAACATCGGCATTGCGTGGATCCACATAGTCGAACTGCCGCTGACCGCTTTGGCGCAAATCGAGTTCCACTTCGGTGTAGAGATATTCGGGCAGATGCACAATTTTCGTGTCAGAATCTTCGCTCAGGCGCAATCGCAAATCGTAAAGTGCTGCAAAACGATAATCGAGATTCTCGCTTTGAGCGGCACAATCGCACAATTTTTCTGAAGAAAAAAGCATGAGCGAACCAAAATCGAAATCGTCGCGCACGCTGCCCAGCTGATAGTCGATGCAAGGGTGCGGCATTCGTTCGCCATTGCGCATTTCGTAACGGTCGGAATAGGCCATCGCAGCATTGGTGTCGCAAGCCACAGCGCAGAGTCGTTCTATGGCGCGCTGACCGAGTTTTAGCGGCGTGTTTTTGGCGTAAAGCAACACAAAATCGGACTTTTCAGAATGCTCGGCCATAATCTGAATGGTGCGACTGTCGCCCAAACTAGAGATGGCGAGTGCGTCGCAATCGGAGTGAGTTATGCCATTGGGCGAGAGCAGCACAATGCGCTCTACCAACGGCGATTGGCGAATTTCAGCCACCGACAGCGCCACCGATTCGGCATTGTCAGCATAGAGAAAACAGACTATTTTTGCCATATTTTTTCAGATTTTTTCCTCAAAATTCTCGCGCTACACGCACAAATGCCGCCAAATCGTCGAGGTGCGTTTCAAGATGATTGCCCACCACCACCATGTCGGCTCCAGCAGCGTAGGCTTGGCGCAGAGCGTCGGTCGATGTGATGCCGCCGCCAACAATCAGCGGAACGGAAATCATCTTTTTCACCGCCGAAATGGTTGTTGCTGCTACGGGACGAATGGCGCCGCTGCCAGCCTCCAAGTAGATCAGTTTTTTGCCTGCCTGCTCGCCACAAAGCGCAGTATCCACCGCCAAATCGACATCGTCGGTGGCAATGGGTTGCGTTTGACTCACGCGCTGCACGGCCGTAGTCTTGCCGCCATCAATCAAAATGTAACCCGTTGGTAAAACCTCGATCTGCAGATTGTGAATGCAGCGCGCGGCACGCACCTGCTGGCCCACAAGCCACTCGGCATTGCGCCCCGAAAGCAGCGAAAGCAGCAGCAACGCATCGGCATTCGACGCCAACTGCTCCACATTTCCTGGAAAAAGCACCACGGGCTGGCGACATGTCTTTTTTATCACATCAATCGCCTGTTCGGTGGATTGGCGCAACTGGCTTCCACCAACCAAAATAAAGTCGGGCTGAGCAACGGCAGCGGCTTCTGCCACCGTATGCAAACGCGGCAATGAGCATTTTTCAGGATCGACGAGCAGGGCAAAAAGTTTGCGCCCATGCGCCACCGCATCAGTTATTTGTGAAAAAATTGTCGACACTATTTCACAATCCAGACAAGCACAAACTCGGGATAGACGCGGTAACTCAATTCGAACTGCTCGGCTGCAGCCGTGCGCGTTTCGTGCGCCAACATGCTGCCCGACAAGCGCGGTACGAACGGCGCTACGCTGAAATGACGCGTGAAATCGACTTCGGCCTGCTGCACAATTTTGTACAACGCCTCTTTTGCGCTCCACAACAATGCCAAATGCGTCTTGGCCGTTGGTTGATCGATGCTTTCGAGTTCGCGCTTCGACAAAAATTTGCTCTGCACACGCACCACACGATCCGAAATGCGTTCGATGTCGATGCCCAAACGCAACGTTGGGTGCAGAATAATAGCTGCGTAACTACCTGTGTGTGTGACACTTATGTTGTACGAACCATCTTGCAAGCGCGGACTGCCGTTGGGGTCGTAGACTATGGTTTTCTTCTCGCCGAGCACCTCGCGCAGCATCACACGCACAGCCAAGTATTCAAGTTTGCGTTTTTCGCTGGTGAATTGCGCAATTTCGGCTATCACAAATGGGTCGAGGTCGAGTGCATCGAGCAGTTCGTCGACTGTCTCGGTTATCTTCCAAAGGGCAAGAATCGCGCCCTGTTCTACGGTTTCCTTTTCTATTAGCATGAGTCGAGTTTGTAAGGTTTCAGATTTTAAGTTTCAGGTTGTCGACATCCACAATTTTGGCTAAGTATTTGAAAAATAGCCAATTAGATAATTATTTCCACCGAATCGTTTCCATCAGATGGCGAATGTCGTTGATAATGAAAGCGTTGACTGGCGCAATGGAATCGGCATTTGGCAGATTGTTGAAATAGAGCGAGCCGCGCACAAAATTTCGCAAGCTGTCGGTCACAAAAAACTGCGCCGACGAAGCCGCATTGCCCTCAATCTGATAAAGCACGCCGTAGGTTTTGCGCTCTGTGTTTTCGTAATAATCTTCGGCAATAGCATCGGCGCGAATAGTGTGCTTATACACAAGCGTACGGGTGTCTTCGCAGGCTTTCGCTAAATCAATTTTTTGCAGCGATTTGTAACTGCAATGCACCGTGGCGTTCCATTTGGGGTAGACTATGTTCATCCAATCGGGCTCGCCAGCGATGGGCGCAACAGTGGCATAATCGGACAGTTCGAACGCATAGGGCAAATCGCCATCGTAGGTGTGATAGGCTGCTTCGGGCAGATCGATGCGGTAGTAACCATATTCGAGCGGTTGCGCACGCCTGCCGCATGCCATCAGTACAAATGCTGCAAAAATCAATATCGCGCCACGCTGTTTCATTTCTCTTTTTCGTTTGATTCGGCTTCGGGTGCAATGGTTAGTTTCACGCGCTGAATGCGGTGTTTGCCCAGTGCCGTAACCTCGAAATTGTAACGGTCGAAAGTGATTTTTTCGCCTTTTGCCGGAAAATCACCCTTTAACTCGAGCAACAAACCCGCCAAAGTGTCGACCTCTTCGGCATTATGTCCGAATGTCTCGTTGTCAATTTCGGTGGCTTTGAAAAAATCGTTCAGCGATATTTTAGCCTCGAAAAGATAGGTGTGGTCGTCAATTTTTGTGTAGAGATGCTCGTCGTCGTCGTGTTCGTCGCTGATGTCGCCAACCACCTCTTCTAAAATATCTTCCATGGTGACCATGCCCAGCGTGCCACCAAATTCGTCGACTACAATGGCCACATGAATTTTGTTTTTCTGAAATTCGCGCAGCAGATCGTCAATTTTTTTTGTTTCTGGCACAAAGTAGGCGGGACGCACAAGCGTTTGCCACTTGAAAGTGTCGCTTTTGCCAAGGTGCGGCAGCAGGTCCTTGATGTAGAGAATGCCGCGAATGTCGTCCTGCGAATTGTTCACCACTGGCACGCGCGAATAGCCATTTTCTTCCACTATGCGCAGCACTTCGGAGTATGGCATTTTGGTGCTGACCGTGAGCATATCAAGGCGCGTGGTCATCACACTTGCCACATCGGTGTTGCCAAAATTGGCGATGCCTTTCAGCATATCTTTCTCCTCGTCCAAACCTTTGTCGCTGGTAGTCAGGTCGATTGCCTCGTTCACTTCGTCAATCGAAAGGCTGTCGTGGCGCGGGCGGGCAAGACGGTTCACCGATTTTGTCGATTTCACCAAAATCCACGCAAAGGGCTTGCATAGTTTGCAGGCAAACGCCAACGGGCGAGCATTTCGGTGAGCCACTTTCACAGGATCTTGCTGCGAAAGCACCTTCGGCATTATCTCGCCAAAAAGCAAAAGCAGGAAAGTGATGATAACAGTCTCGATCAAGAACTCGACCCATACTTCGTTGAATATCAGCAATTTATCGACCAGTAGAGCCGACAGCATGACTATTGCCACATTCACAAAATTGTTGGTGATGAGAATGGTTGCCAGCAGATATTCCGACCGTTTCAGAAGCCCAAGCACTGTGCGGTCGATGGGCGTGTCGGCGGCCTCCATGTCGCTCAAATTTTGCGGCGTGAGCGAAAAAAACGCCGATTCACTGCTCGATGCAAAGCCCGAAATGGCCAGCAGTAGCGCGATGATTGCAAAGATGATGACGCTGGAAATGTTGAATGGCTGCCAAGTTACAGCCGAGAGTAAAAGGGGAATATCCATATTTTGTGTGAATGGTGATGGTTGATCGAAATTTCGGAGTAAGCGATTTAGAATTAAAAAGCAGATCCCTGTCTATTGTCTTTAATCTTTGTTCTTTATTCAAAAAAAACAACGCAGGAACGAAAAAAATCGTCCCTGCAAAGTTACAGTTTTTTACTGAATGAACAAAAATTCGTTTTTAGAACGGCAGATCGCTTTCGTTAGCCGCATCGTTTGCTACAGGAGCATCGTCGAATGGGTTGGCTTGAACAGCGGGTTCTTGCGCTGGAGCAACAGCAGGTTGAGGAGCAGCCTGATGGTTTTCTCCGTTGTTGTCGGGACGGCGACCGAGCAATTGCAGTTGGTCGGCATAGATCTCGGCGATATAGCGTTTGACACCTGTTTTGTCCTCGTACGAGCGCGTTTTAATCTTGCCCTCGATGAAGAGTTGGCTGCCTTTTTTCACGTATTTCTCGACGAACTCAGCGGTTTGACGCCAAGCCACGATGTTGTGCCATTCGGTACGATCGGGAACTTCGGTTCCGTTGTTCATTTTGTAGCCTCTTTCGGTGGTAGCGAGTGGAAAGTTGGCCACTGCCACATTTTTCTCCAAATAGCGTACTTCTGGGTCTTTGCCCACATTGCCTACAAGAATTACTTTGTTGACTGACATAGTGTGTAATGATTAAAGTGTGTAATAAAAAATGGATTGCTCCACAAAAGTGCGTCAAAGGTAGAGTTTATTTTTCGACCAACAAAATTTTTTCGCAAAAAAGTGAAAGATTTTTCAAAAAATTATTTCAACGAAAATATAATTTGCTGATTTTCAGTAAAATACAATTTCTGATAGTTGCAATCATTTAGAGACTCTACAAGAAAAAACAGAGCAAAACCACCACCACTTTGCGCACCATGCCCTCGGTGCGGGCTATTTGGCGACCGCGGCTGTCGTACACATAACTGCCGTCGACTCTGCCCAGTTGCTGCCCATGACTGTCGTATACATATTTGCCATCTATTCGCCCCATTTGCTTGCCTGTGCTGCTGTAGATATATTCGCCATCGAGCCGGCCAATCTGACTTCCACTGCTGTTGTAGATGTAGTCGCCGTCCATTCTAAACGCCTGCCGACCGTTGCTGTCGTAGATGTATTTTCCGTCGATGCGATACATTTGGTGGCCATGCCCATCGTAAATATATTGTGCCGATGCGCTGATAATAGCAAAAAATGCTGCAATCAACAAAATTGTTCGTTTCATAACTTGCTGAATTTTAAGGTTTTGTGAATATTTCTCCAAATTTTACGCCATTTTGTGGAATTA